>NZ_JBJEHY010000153.1:0-30627 GCF_051876515.1 Nocardioides sp.
CCCGCAGCGCCGCCGCGAACGCCTGGAAGCTCAGGCGAAGGCGGGAGAGGTCGGGACGGGTGAACGTGTAGAACCACACGGTCTTGGCGACGAAGGCCAGCGCGTGCAGCGGCCCACGGTACTCGCGCAGGTTGAGCAGGTTGTTGCGGGCCATGCAGTAGTGCTTGAGGTCGCTGGGGCTGTGGTTGTACGTCATCCGCCCGCCCACCATCGGGGTGCCCAGGTCCCCCACCCGCGGGTGGGCCACGGTGGCGTCGACGACGGTGGCGATCCGGGCCCCGGCCCGCTCCGCGCGCAGCCGGTACTCGTGGTCATCACCCCAGATGAACATCTCCTCGCGGACCAGACCGATCCGCTCGACCAGCTCGCGGGTGACCAGCACGCCGTTGAACGGGATCACCACGTCACGGACCAGGCCGTCGCGCGCGGCTGCGCGGACCTCGGCCATGTCGTGGACGACCGTGGAGCCGCCGGGCAGCCGGATCGGGAAGACCAGCCGCTCCCGGTCGTCCTTGTCGACGACGACCGGTCCCCAGAAGTCCAGCTCACCGTGGTGCTGCAGCAGCGTGCGCAGGCAGTCGACGTCGGGCAGCCCGTCGTCGTCCATCAGCCACACCAGGTCGGCGCCGCGCTCGACGGCCCAGCCCAGGCCGTCGTGGAAGCCGCCCGCGCCACCCCGGTTCTCCGTGGCGGTACGGCTCAGCAGCGGCGTGGCGCCCGTGCGGTCCCGCCCGGCGAGCCAGGTCGACGTGCCGTCGGTGGAGGCGTTGTCCAGGACCAGCACCTCGGCCAGCCCCTCGATCTCGCCCAACCGGTCGACGACCTCGCGCAGCAGGTCGAGACGGTTGTACGTGACGACGGCGGCGACGATCCGTACGGGTGGGCCCGAGGGGTTGGGGGACGTCACGCGGCACAGCCTACGTTCAGCAGGCTGAGCCGAGGTCCTCGGAGTCGTTGGCCGCGTACCCGCCACTCAGACTGCCGACCGAACCGCCGGTCACGCCGGAGGAACCGCTCCCCTTCTTCTTGCCCGGACCCTTCGCCGCGGCCTTGCCCTCGGCGCGGTCGATCGCGTCGGCGACCTTGCTGTGGACGAGGTCGATGTCGGGGTCGGCGGTGTTGATCATGGGCGGGACCAGCGACAGCGTCGCGATCTTCTGGCTCTTGGCCTTGAGCGCCAAGTCCATGAAGCGACCCATCTCGCTGCCCGGCAGACTGGTCGAGACGAGCTTGGTCCCGGCCTCGGCGATGTCGGAGAGGTTGGTGACCACGGTCTGCGGGCTGAGTTGGGTGAGCATGGCGGACATGACGCACTTCTGGCGCGCCATGCGCGAGTAGTCGTCGGAGCCCTCGCGGGCGCGGGCGAACCACAGGGTGTCGTGGCCGTCGAGGACGCGCTTGCCGGGCTCGATGTAGTGGAACGTCGACTCGTGCGGCAGCCCGACCGGGATCGGCTGGCGGACGTTGAGCTCGACGCCGCCGACGGCGTCGACCAGCCCCTTGAACCCCTCGAGGTTGACCATCGCCCAGTAGTTGACCTTGAGCCCGGTGATCCCCTCCACCGCCTGCTTGGTGGCCTCGATCCCCGGGTGCTTGACGCCCTTGAAGAGGTCCTTGTGGTCGGCCGCCCAGGTGGTGAGCCCGTTGAGGTACATGTCGGGCTCGTCGAAACCGTCGGGGAACTGCTCGTCCATCACCGACCCCTCGACGAAGGGGAAGTTCTGCATGTTGCGCGGCAGGCTGATCAGCACCGTCTTGCCGGTCTCGGCGTCGATGCTGGCCAGCGTCAGCGAGTCCGCGCGCATCCCCCAGCGTCCGGCGCCCTGGTCGCCACCGATGAGCAGCACGTTGTACCGGCCGTCGTGCGCGCCGGAGGCCTCACCGTTGCCGGCCAGGGCGATCAGCGAGCTGCGGCCCACGGCCACGACGTGCGAACCGAAGAGCAGGCTGCCGGCCACCGCGAGGCACAGCACGCCGCTGACGCTCACCACGGTGAGCCGCTGGCGACGGTGCAGACTGAGCGGGTCGCCCAGACGCCAGGCGTCCACGATGAGGTAGCCCCACCCGATCGCGCCCAGGACGAGCGCCCAGCGCAGGACGCCGAGCAGGAGGACGTTGGTGCCGAGCTTGAAGGCGATCTCGCGCGGGCCGGTGCCGAAGAGCGCGGCGACCCCCAGGAAGAGCAGCGAGACGACGGTCAGCCCGGCCGCGAGGAGCAGCACCACGGTCCACACGCGGGTGGTGGTGCGCCGGGCCCGTTCGCTGCCCGCGACCAGCTGCGCGGAGCCGGGGAGCACGAGGGTCATCAGCACCAGGGTGACCGCCCGGCGGAACCGGACCCGCTGGGCCCGGTCCTCGGCCGACAGGCCGGTCGCAGGCTGGGCCGAGCGTCCCGGGGTGGGGTCGGCAGGGCCGTACGACATGGGGAAGACCTCTCGACGAGCATGTGGACCAGACAGCCACACCAGTATCACCAGCCTCAGCGGCCTCAGGTCCAGCGACACTCCGGGGCACGGGTGCGGTCCTCGCCTCACCGTCCGCGCGCTAGCGTCACGGTCATGGCAGATCGTCGTGGCGGCTCGCAGCCGCCGGAGGAAGGCAGCCCCGAGTACGAGTGGCTGTACGGCTCGCGACGCCGCGACACCTCCGACGACTCGACCCAGGTGATGCGCGGGTCCGCCTCGCGCCGTCCGAGCAGGTCTCCCCGCGACGAGACGCCGTACGGCCCCGAGCCCACCCGGGTGATGCCCGCCGGGCGCCCGCCACGCAGCACCGACCCGCGCGCAGCCGACCCCCGCAGCACCGACCGCGGCGGCTCCGGCGCTCCCCCGCAGCGCCCGGTCGCCCCCACCCCCGCCGCCGCAAGGCCTCCCCGACGCCGGGGCGGCCTGCGCTGGGTGAAGTGGGCGCTGGTCGCGTGGCTGGTCTTCCTGCTCGCGGTGCCGCTGTGGTCGTGGAGCCGGGTCGCGAAGGTCGACGCCGACCCCGGCGGGGAACGCCCGGCGGACCAGAAGGGCACGACGTACCTGATCGTCGGCAGCGACTCCCGCGAGGGGCTCACCGAGGCCGAGCGCAAGGAGCTGGGCACCGGCAACGCCGGCGGGCAGCGCACCGACACGATCATGCTGCTGCACATCGGCAAGGGCCCCAACCTGCTGATGTCGATCCCCCGCGACTCGATCGTCGACATCCCCGGCAGGGGCTCCAACAAGGTCAACGCCGCGTACGCCTGGGGCGGCCCCAAGCTGCTCGTGCAGACGCTCGAGCAGGAGACCGGGATCCGCATCGACGACTACGTCGAGATCGGCATGGGCGGCGTCGTCGGCCTCGTCGACGCCGTGGGCGGCATCGAGATCTGCCCCACCGAGGACATGAAGGACCCCCAGGCCAACCTGGACATCAAGAAGGGCTGCCAGCAGGCCGACGGCGTCACCGCGCTGGGGTACGCCCGCTCCCGCAAGACCTCCCAGCTCGGCGACATCGACCGCGCCCGCCACCAGCGCGAGGTCGTCTCCGCGGTCGGCAGCAAGGCTTTGTCCCCGTGGAGCGTGATCAACCCGGTCCGCTATGTACGCCTCGGCAACGCCGCCTCGTCGTTCCTCACCGTCTCCGAGGGAACCGGGCCGGTCGCGCTGGCCCGCTTCGCCCTCGCGATGACCTCGGTGGACGGCGAGAAGGGCCTGACCTGCGGGGTGCCGATCAGCGACCTCGCGGTCAACTGGGACTCCACCCGGGCCCCGCAGATGTTCGAGTACGTCATCAACGACGACACGGGTTCGATCCCCAAGAAGCTCTGCACGCCCAGCGGCCTGCCGCGCTGATCGGTCAGACCTGACCGGTCAGTCGACCGCGAACGCGGCCCGCTGGTCCCGGACCAGGGCGGCCGCGGCGTGCCGGGCGTCCTTGCACAGGTAGGGGAACGTGAGGAAGCCGTGCGGCATCCGGTGGTACTCCTCCACCCGCACCTCGACGCCGGCGTCGGCCAGCTTCTGGGCGTACCGCGCGCCGGTGTCGTGCAGCGGGTCGAGCCCCGCCAGGACCACCGTGGCCGGCGGCAGGCCGGTGTGGTCGGCAGCGTGGTACGGCGAGAGGCGCCAGTCGGTGAGGTCGGTGCCCGGCGGGACGTAGTGCGACCGGAACACCTCCATGTCGCGGTTGCTGAGCAGGATCGGCCGCGTGTTGGCCACCGACGACGGCTGCTCGAAACGCTCGTCGGTCAGCTCGGTCGCCGGGTAGACCAGGCCCTGGTGGACGATGCGCGAGGTGCCGTCGCGGCCCAGCCCGTGGTCGCGTGCGTGCAGGGCCAGGACCGCCGCGAGCGTGCCGCCCGCGCTGTCCCCCATGACGGCGATCCGGGAGCCGTCGGCCCCGAACTCGCTGGCGTTCTCGACCGCCCACTCCAGGGTCGCGACGGCGTCCTCCACCGCGGCCGGGAACGGGTCGGTCGGGGCGAGTCGGTAGTCGGGCGCGACCACGACCGCACCGACGCCGGCGGCCACTTGGTGCGCGATCCAGTCGCTCTGCCGGGCGCTGCCCAGCACGAACCCGCCGCCGTGGAGGTTGAGCACCAGCGGCCGCGGACGCGAGGTGGCCGCGCGAGGGGTGTACACGCGGACCGGGACCTGGCCGCCGGGGCCGGCGAAGGACCAGTGGTTGGTGCGCACGTCCGGTCGGGGGCGCCCCAGGAACAGACCCACGACAGGGTTCTCCGGGATGGCCGAGGACTGCATGCGGCGGAGGGTGCGCTCGTCCATGTTCGACACGGACAGGGACGGCACCGTCGCCGTCAGCCACCGCAGGAACCGTACGCCTGCCGGGATCCTCACCTGAGCCGTCATGTCAGGAGTCTCCCAGCAACGACTGGCCGAGCCAGCCCCCCTTCTCGAAACCTGGGAGGACGGCGAACTCCGCGGACCCGATCGCGGTGGTCCACTCGTTGAGCAGGTCCTCGGCGTCGATGGCCTGCTGGAGCGGGGTGAACTGACCCGAGAGGTTGGCCTGGTAGCTGGCGAAGACCAGGCCCGCCTCGCTGCCCTCCTCGGTCAGGACCTCGTAGTTGGCGCCCTTGCGGAAGATCCGCCGGCCGCCGTTGAGGTCGGGGTGCGAGCGGCGTACGTGCGAGCCGGCCGCGACCACGTACGCGCCGTCGCGCCGGGCCTGCAGGTCGACGTCGTCGAGCTCAGCACCACCGGTCAGTGGCGCCCCGGTCGCGAGGTCGCGGCCGACGGACTGCTCCTGCTCGGCCCGCGTCAGGCCGTCCCAGGTGGGCAGGTCCATGCGGATCCTGCGGACGACCAGCGTGGTGCCGTGCTGCCAGGCGCCGCCGTTGATCCACACGGTGCGGTCGAACAGGTCGGTGCCGGGCGCGGGGTTGGCGGAGCCGTCGACCTGGCCGAAAAGGTTCCGGCCGGTGACGCGCCCGCCGTCGGCCCCGAAGCCGTTCCACGACCCCTGCTGGCGCCAGCGCAGCGTCGCGAACGGTGCCACGTCGGCCACCAGCCGCCGGACCACGTGGCCGACGGTGGTGGCGTCGCGCCCGCCCACGACCAGCACGAGGTCGCCGCCGCTCCAGCGCTCCTGCAGGCGGTCGTGCTCCATGGGCGGGACCGGCTCGAAACCGCCGGGGGCGGGCAGCCCCCACGCGTCGGTGAAGAAGGTGTGCCCGAGCCCTAGGGTCACGGCGACGTCGGCCCCCGCCGACGACAGCCACGGCGTGGGGTCACCGGGTGCGCCGCGCCCGAGCATGAACGCCTCGATGTCGCCGGTCAGCACCCGCAGCATCCGGGCCAGGGCGTCCCGGTCGGCGGCACGGGCCACCGCGGGCAGCAGGTCGAGCGCGACGGTCTCGCTGCAGGCCTGCATCGGGGCGGTGACCCCGGCCTGGTGCCGGCCGTACGGGGAGAGCGTCTCCCCGACGCGCTGGACGACCTCGTCCGAGGCGGTCGCCGAGGCGACGGCGGCACCGGTGGCGGCACCCACCCCCGCCCCGACGACGGCGCTGCCGACGTACCCGATCAGGCCCCGCCGGCCCACCGCCGGTCCCGCCGGAGGACGGGGCGAGGTGGACGGTGGGGTGCGGTCGAGGTCCTGCTCGGTCATCGTCGGCGCCCGCTCAGTGCTCGTGGTCGGCGTCGGTGCCGGGCTCGTGGTAGTGGCCCGTCTCCTCCGTGAACGGCTTCACCGGCACGGTGAGCTCACGGGTCGAGCCGTCGTCGAACTCGAGCGTCAGCGCGACCTCGTCGCCGGCCTTGAGCGCGGTGGAGACCTCCATCAGCATGATGTGGTTGCCGCCCGGCTGGAGGACCTGGCCGCGGTCGGCGGCCAGGACGAGCCCGCCCTCGATGGCCTGCATCGCCATCTCGCCGTCGATCTCGACCATCTCGTGGATCTCGGTCCGGCCGGCGACCTCGGTGTCGGCGCCGACGAGGGTGACCTCCTCGGTCCCCTCGTTGGTGATCACCATGAACGCAGCCGTCATGGAGGTGTCCTTCGACCCCTCGGTGGCGCGGACCCACGGGTCCTCGATGGTGACCTGGTCGGCCTGGGTGGTCTCGTCGGCCTTCGTCGGCCCGGCGTCGTCGCCGCACGCGGCGAGGCCGAGGCCCAGGGCGACGGCCAGGGCGGCGGTGGCGGCGCGCCGTGCGCGGGTGACGGCGCGGTGGGCAGGGGTGGTTCGGGTACGCACAGGTTTCTCCTCGTGACAGGTGTGGAGGACACACCCGTACGTGGAGCGTCGGGTGGGTCCGGTCAGGCTGCGAGTGCCACGGCCGGGGGCCGCGGCAGCGCGCGAGGAGGACCGCGCCGGGGGACGTGCCGTACGACGTGCACGGACCGGGGAGCGACCACGACCGCCCCCGGGTGCGGCCCGGTGCTGGTCAGCGGGGTGACGTGCAGGGCGCGGCAGGGGCGTACGACGCGGAGCAGCCGGGCCAGCGACAGGATGAGCAGGGTGCACAACGCGTGCTCGCCGCGCGCCAGGAAGAGACCGAGCGCGACGGCGCCGAGCAGGTGGGCCAGGACCATCAGGGGGCCCTGGTGGGCCAGGTGGTCGAGCTGGTGGGAGAGGAACCCCGCGCCGCCACCGTCAGCGGCGCCGCTCGCCTCGGGGAGGCTGGCCGCGTAGGCGTCGAAGAGGGAGCCCGTGCGGCCTCCGCCGGTCACCTCGGGGACCGGCGTCGCCGCGGCCGGGGCGCCCGGGTCGCCCGCGTGCCCGGCGAGGCCGGACAGCACGAGGTGCCAGCCGGTCTGGGCGGCCACCACGAGGAGCACGAGCCGGGTGGTGCTCGCCCAGGCGTTGAGCAGCAGTGCGCCGGCCACGATCGAGACGCCCGCGAGCAGCGCCATCGGGGCGGCGCCCGGGAGCAGGCCGCCGCCGAGCAGGTGGGAGGCGACGCCGCTGCCGAGACCGAGCAGACCCACCACGCAGGCGCGCACCCACACCCAGGGGGCGGGTGGAGCCTCGAGGGCGTCACGGCTGGCGATGGCGCACCTCCTCGGCTGCCTGCTGCGGTCTGTGCAGAGCCTAGGTCGCGCACCGGCGGGGCGGCACATCGCGGCACCAGGTCGGGACGGGAGGGGACCAACGTCCCTCCCCGGCAGGGCAGCGCCCTTGAAGCGGCGGCGGGGCCGACGTACGATCCCAACAGATCGCGATATATCGCCATGTGTCGCGATAGAGCGTCCGGAACCTCGGGGCGCGACACCAGAGCTCAGGAGGCACGCCATGAACGACGACTGGAACTCGCACGACCACTACCGCCGCCACCGCAGCCGTGGGCAGCAGTGGGGCAACCCCTTCGGCCAGGGCTTCGGCAACGCCTTCGGCCCCGGCGGCCCGCCGGCGTGGCTCCAGGAGATGTTCGGGATGGGTCAGCCGCCCCGCCCCAGCCGCGGCCCCCGGGTGCGACGCGGCGACGTCCGTACCGCCATCATCGACGTCCTGCACCGCGCCGGACAGGCCGAGGAGTCGATCAACGGGTACCAGGTCATCCAGCAGATCGCCGACCTCAGCGACGGCGAGTGGCGCCCGTCGCCCGGCTCGGTCTACCCGACGATCTCGCAGCTCGAGGACGAGGGACTGGTCACCAGCGACGACGAGCGCGGACGCCGCTCCCTGCGCCTGACCCCCGAGGGAGTCGCCTGGGCCGAGGCGCACACCGCCGACCTCGACGCCGTCTGGGCGCCGTTCCAGCGCACCCCCTCCCCCAGCCGGTTCGGCGACACGACGTCGGGCGACGAGAGCGGCAGCGACGACCCGGGCCGCCGCCAGGGCGCCGACTTCAAGAGCGAGATCACCCAGGTGATGAGCGCCGCCTGGCAGCTGGTCACGCAGGGCTCGGAGTCGCAGCGGCGTGCGGCGCTGGAGGTGCTCGCCGACACCCGCCGCAGCCTGTACGGCATCCTCGCCGACGGCCGCGGAGAGGACCAGCGTCCGTGACCACGTACGAGCCCGCGCGGCAGCGCATCGGCGACGCCGAGCGGGAACGCGCCATGGAGGAGCTGGCCCGGCACTACGCCGAGGGCCGGCTCGACCACGACGAGTACGACGAGCGCCTCGACGCCGTGGGCACCGCCCGCACCGCCCCCGACCTGGCCATCCTCTTCGAGGACCTGCCCCGACCGGTCAACCCGATGCTCACCGCGCAGGGCCGGGCCGCCGCGAACCCCGTCTCCTACCGGCGCCGGCGGCGTCGCTTCCTGCTGCCGCTGCTGCTCGTCGTGCTGGTCGGCGCCGTGATCGCGCAGGAGCCGTGGCTGCTGCTGGTGGCGGTAGCGGTGGCGCTGTGGTGGCCGCGGCGGGTCCCGACGGGGCCGGCGCGGCACCCGCAGAGGCACCACGGCTACGCCCGGCGCTGAGGGTTGAGGGCCTGAGTAACCTCACCCCATGAGCACCCAGTGGAAGGACCCTGCGGTCATCAACCGCTTCCTCGACGAGTACGGGACCTGGGCGGTGGTGGGGCTGTCCAACGACACCACGCGTGCGGCGTACGGGGTGGCGCGCGTCCTGCGCGAGCACGGCAAGCGTGTCGTGCCGGTCCACCCGTCGGCGCCGACGGTCGAGGGCGAGCAGGGGTACGCGACGCTGGAGGAGATCCCGTTCGACGTCGACGTCGTCGACCTCTTCGTACGCTCCGAGCTCGCTGGCGCGGTGGTCGACCAGGGCATCGCCAAGGGCGCCAAGGGCGTGTGGTTCCAGCTGGACGTGGTCGACGAGGACGCCGCGCGCCGCGCGGAGACGGCCGGGCTGGACGTCGTCATGGACACCTGCCCCGCCATCCAGTACCGCCTGCGCGACTGAGCAGCACACTCCCCCGACGACGCCACAGGGCGGGTCCCCCACCGGGAGACCCGCCCTGTCGGCGTACGTGGGCCGTGCTCAGACGACGCCGAGCGCCAGCATCGCGTCGGCGACCTGCTTGAAGCCGGAGATGTTGGCACCGAGCACGTAGTCGCCGGGGCGGCCGTACTCGTCGGCGGCCTCGGCACAGCGGTGGTGGATGCCGGCCATGATGTCGCCGAGACGCTGCTCGGTGTAGTCGTGGCTCCAGGAGTCGCGCGAGGCGTTCTGCTGCATCTCCAGCGCCGAGGTGGCCACGCCGCCGGCGTTGGCGGCCTTGCCGGGCGCGAAGAGGACACCGGCGTCGGTGAAGGTGGTGACACCGCGCGGGGTGGTGGGCATGTTGGCACCCTCGGCGACGACCTTGACCCCGTTGCGCACCAGCGTCTCGGCGGCGGAGTGGTCGAGCTCGTTCTCGGTGGCGCACGGGAGCGCGACGTCGCAGGCGACGTCCCAGATCGAACCGCCGGCGACGTAACGGCTGCCGGGGCGGCGGTCGGCGTACACGGAGATGCGGGCGCGCTCGACCTCCTTGATCTCCTTGACGAGGTCGAGGTCGAGACCGTTCTCGTCGACTACGTAGCCGGCCGAGTCCGAGCACGCCACGACGGTGCCGCCGAGCTCGTGCACCTTCTCGATCGCGTAGATGGCCACGTTGCCGGAGCCGGAGACGACGACCTTCTTGCCGTCCAGGGACTCACCCTTGGCCTTGAGCATGTTGTCGACGAAGAAGACCGTGCCGTAGCCGGTGGCCTCCTTGCGCACGAGCGAACCGCCCCAGCCGATGCCCTTGCCGGTCAGCACGCCCGACTCGTAGCGGTTGGTGATGCGCTTGTACTGGCCGAACATGTAGCCGATCTCGCGACCGCCCACGCCGATGTCGCCGGCCGGCACGTCGGTGTACTCGCCGATGTGGCGGTACAGCTCGGTCATGAACGACTGGCAGAAGCGCATGATCTCGTTGTCCGAGCGACCCTTCGGGTCGAAGTCGGAACCACCCTTGCCGCCACCGATGGGCAGGCCGGTCAGGGCGTTCTTGAAGATCTGCTCGAAGCCGAGGAACTTGATGATGCCCAGGTAGACGCTGGGGTGGAACCGCAGACCGCCCTTGTACGGGCCCAGCGCGGAGTTGAACTCGACGCGGAAGCCGCGGTTGATCTCGATGTTGCCCTTGTCGTCGACCCACGGCACGCGGAAGATGATCTGGCGCTCCGGCTCGCAGATGCGTTCGATCACGCGGGCGTCCGCGTACTCGGGGTGCTTGGCGATCACCGGCCCCAGGGAGTCGAGAACCTCCCGCACTGCCTGGTGGAACTCCAGCTCGCCCGGGTTGCGCCGCAGGACGAGCTCGTAGATGGACTGCAGTTTGGGATCAAGACTCGACACGGCATGAGGCTAAACCCGGCGGTGTGACATCTTCACACCTGGGTCAACCAGTGGGACTCAGAAGCCGATGCGGCGCGGCGTCCCCACCTGGGCGTCCCGCACCACGGCCCCCTTGGCGTGCGCGGCCTGGGCGAGCTCGTCGGCGAAGTCGAGGAGCCGCTGCTGCAGCGCCTCGTCCACCGTCCCGAGGATGCGGGCGGCCAGGATGCCCGCGTTGCGGGCGTTGCCGATCGCGACCGTGGCCACCGGGATCCCGGCCGGCATCTGCACGATCGACAGCAGCGAGTCCATGCCGTCGAGGTACTTCAGCGGCACCGGCACCCCGATCACCGGCAGCGGGGTCACCGAGGCGAGCATCCCGGGCAGGTGCGCCGCGCCACCGGCGCCGGCGATGACGACCTTGAGCCCGCGGCCGTGGGCGGCCCGGCCCCACTCGATCATCTCCGTGGGCATCCGGTGCGCCGAGACCACGTCGGCCTCCCAGGTGACGCCCAGCTCGTCGAGCACGGCACCCGCGGCCTGCATGGTCGGCCAGTCGGAGTCCGACCCCATCACGATGCCGACCTGCGGCGCGCTGCTGTTCTCGCTCATGGTGCTCACTCGCTCTCGTTGCCCAGTTCGCCGGCGAACCACGCGGCTGCGTGCCGCGCGCGCTCGAGGCAGTCGGTGAGGTCGTCACCGAACGCGTTGACGTGGCCGACCTTGCGCCCCGGACGCAGGTCCTTGCCGTACAGGTGGACCCGCAGCTGCGGGTCGCGGGCCAGTGCGTGCGGGTACCCGTCCCACAGCCGACCTGCGTCGTCGGGGCCACCGAGGATGTTCACCATCACCGTCCACGGCGCCCGCGGCTCCGGCGAGCCCAGCGGCAGGTCCATCACGGCCCGCAGGTGGTTCTCGAACTGGCTGGTCACCGCGCCGTCCTGGCTCCAGTGACCGGTGTTGTGCGGCCTCATCGCCAACTCGTTGACGAGGATCCTGCCGTCGGTGGTCTCGAACAGCTCCACCGCGAGGATCCCGGTCACGTCGAGCGCGCCGGCCACCCGCAGCGCCAGCTGCTGGGCCTGCGCGGCCAGCGCCGGGTCGAGGTCGGGAGCGGGGGCGACGACCTCGTGGCAGATGCCGTCCTTCTGGGTGGTCGCCACCACCGGGTAGGCGGCGGCCTGGCCGCTGGGCGACCGCGCCACCAGCGCCGAGAGCTCGCGGCGGAAGTCGACGAGCTCCTCGGCGAGCACCTGGACGCCGGCCTGCTCGGCCGCGGCGAACGCCTCACCGGCCTCGGCCAGCTCGCGCACCACCCAAACACCCTTGCCGTCGTACCCGCCGCGGGTCGTCTTGAGCACGCTCGGGAGACCGAAGGCGGCGACCTCGTCGAGGGAGGAGACCACCGCGTTGCGGGGGCACGGGGCGTCGAGCTCGGCCAGCCGGGCCCGCATGACGGCCTTGTCCTGGGCGTGCACCAGAGCCTCGGGCCCCGGGCGTACGGCCACGCCGTCGGCCTGAAGGGCGTGCAGGTGCTCGGTGGGCACGTGCTCGTGGTCGAAGGTGACCACGGCGGCCCCGTCGGTGACCTCGCGCAGCAGCGCCAGGTCGCGGTAGTCACCGACCATCTGGTCGGGGATCACCTGCGCCGCTGAGACGCCCTCGGCCTCGGCGAGCAGCCGCAGCGGCAGCCCCATCGCGATCGCGGGCTGGGCCATCATCCGGGCCAGCTGACCACCACCGACGACAGCGAGGAGCGGGGCACGACGCGAGGGGTTCTCCGACACCCCCGCAGCCTATCGGCGCCGTACGGTGAGCGGTTCGACGAGTCCGAATCCACGGACCGGGCGGGCCGTGAGACGACGGGACTCGTACACGTCGGGGTTGAGCCGGTCGGCGGTCTTCTGGTCGATGATGATCCGGTTGCGACGCGCCACCGCGGTGAGGCGGGCAGCCATGTTGACCGGAGGACCGAAGACGTCACCCAGGCGCTGGATGACGGGCCCCGAGGCGACCCCCACCCGGATGTCCGGCATCTTCTTGTCGCGCCCGACCACGTTGATGATGCCCTCGGAGATCTCGACGGCGGTGTCCGCGTCGTCGACGAGGAAGAGCACCGAGTCGCCCAGGCTCTTGATGATCCGCCCACCCAGGCGCGAGACCACGTCCTGGCAGCGGGCCTCGAAGACCTCGACCAGGTCGCCGAGCTTCTCGCGGTCGATGCGGTTGGACAGCGCCGTGAACGAGACGATGTCGGCGAACCCGACGCTCGCCTCCATCGTGTGCAGGTCCTCGTCCTTGGCGCCCATCGCCTCCACGCGGGCCACCGCGGCCGCGAGGTGCCGTCGCCAGACGTAGATGAGCAGCTCCTCGAAGGGCCGGTTGACCTCCTCGATGAGCCTGATGGCCGAGGTCACCCGCGAGCCGGTGGCCTGGTCGCCGGCCTCGAGCTCCTCGACCCGCGAGACCAGGGTGGCGACCTCCCAGTCGGCCAGGCGCGACATCGTCTGCCCCACCCCGCGGGTCATGTTGACGGCCGTGTCGAAGTCGACGGCACCGGAGTCGACGAACGACTTCAGCGTCTTGACCGCCCGCGCGTCGGACCGGTTGAACGCCACCGCGTCGCCGAACTCGGCGAACCCCAGCGCGCGCCACAACCGGCGTGCCTCGTCGAGGGTGATGTCGGTCTCGGCGGCGATGTCGGCCGCGGTGAAGACCGCCTCCTCGCCGATGATCGCCCGCTCCAACCGCTCGCCCGACTCGGCGCGCTCCCGCTCAGGCGCCATCGTCGGCCCGGTCCCCCTGCGAGAGGCGGTGCAGCTCGTCGGAGACGAGGAGCTGGACCTGCTCCACCCGCGGGATGTCGTGCAGCTCGACCCGGCCGGCCGCACTGGCGTCCGAGACGACCAGCGTGCCGCACCCGAAGATCCGGTCCACGACGCCGATCTCGAAGTCGACGCCGCTGATCCGGTTGAGCGGGATCGTGCGCCCCTCCTTGGCGATGATGCCGGAGCGCTTGATGAAGCGACGGTTGGTGAACGTGTACGACGTGCTCAGCCAGCGCAGGAACGGCACCACCGTGAACACCAGCACGACGATCCCGGCCACGAGCCCCGTGGCGATGCCGACGACCGTGGCCGCGGTGTGCCCGTCGAGGCTTCCCGCCCACATGGACAGCGCGACCACCAGCGCGGCGGTGACCAGCAGCACCAGCAGCGGGCCGACCAGCGCCTTGGCGTGCGTCCGGGTCGAGACGACGACGTGCTCGCCGTCGTTCAGGAGCTTGGCGGGAAACGACATGGCCCGATCATGTCACCCGGCGAGGCGCACGTGCACCACGTCTCCCGCGGTCACCGTCAGGGTGCCCGGCCCGTCGCCGACGACGAGCGCACCGTGGGAGTCCAGGTCCAGCGCCGTGCCACGGTGCGTACGGCCTCCGGGCAGGTGCACCTCGACCTCGCGGCCCAGGGTGCTGCACACAGCCCGGTAGCCGGCCAGCAGGTCGTCGGGCTCCGCGAGCAGCGGCGTCAGCGCCTGCCACGTGGCGACGAGCTGCTCGAGCAGCTCCGTACGGTCCACGCGGGCCCCCAGGACGTCCCCCTCGCCGCCGCCCTCGGCAGCCACCTCGGCCCGCAGCTGGGCGAGCACCGAGGTGGCTCCCTCGATGGGGAGCTCGTCGGGCGTCTGGGAGATGTTGATGCCGATCCCGACCACGGCGAGCGGCCCGTGGGGGCCCTCGACCCGCTCGACGAGGATCCCGACCAGCTTGCGGTCCACCCCGTCCGGCCCCGTGGCCAGCACGTCGTTGGGCCACTTGAGGCCCACTCCCTCGATCCGTTCGGCGAGGACGGTCTCGACGACGAACCCGGCCAGCAGCGGGAGCAATCCCCAGCGCGGGGCGGGGATCTGGGGGTCGACGAGCATCGAGAACGTCAGTGCCGCACGGGGTGGCGTCTGCCACACCCGGTCGAGCCGCCCCCGGCCCGCCTGCTGGTGCTCGGCGACGACGACCAGCCCCGCCTCCTCCCCCGCTCGGGCACGCTCAGCCACCAGCGCGTTGGTGGACGCGGCGGCCTCGACGACCTCGACCCGTACGGAGTCCAGCTCGGACAGTCGGCGGTGGTCGAGGGGTGGGCGGTCGGCGGAGGCTGGCTGCATGGGGACTAGATTGCCACCAGCAAGCCGTTGAGGAGGCCACACACGTGAGTGCACTTCCGGGCGAGGGCACCGAGATCCCCGCCGACATCGACATCCACACCACCGCCGGCAAGATCGCCGACCTCGATCGTCGCATCGACGAGGCCGTGCACGCCGGTTCGGCCAAGGCCGTGGAGAAGCAGCACGCGAAGGGCCGCAAGACCGCCCGCGAGCGCATCGAGATCCTGTTCGACGAGGGTTCCTTCGTCGAGCTGGACGAGCTGGCCAGGCACCGTTCCACCGCGTTCGGCCTCGAGAAGACCCGTCCCTACGGCGACGGCGTCGTCACCGGGTACGGCACCGTCAACGGCCGTCAGGTCTGCGTCTTCTCGCAGGACTTCACCGTCTTCGGCGGCTCGCTGGGCGAGGTGTACGGCGAGAAGATCACCAAGGTCATGGACCTGGCGATCAAGACCGGCTCCCCGATCATCGGCATCAACGAGGGCGCTGGCGCCCGCATCCAGGAGGGCGTCGTCTCCCTGGGCCTGTACGGCGAGATCTTCCGCCGCAACGTGCACGCCTCCGGCGTGATCCCGCAGATCTCCCTGATCATGGGCAACTGCGCCGGCGGCCACGTCTACTCGCCGGCCGTCACCGACTTCACGATCATGGTCGACCAGACCTCCGCGATGTTCATCACCGGACCCGACGTCATCAAGACGGTCACCGGTGAGGAGATCTCGATGGAGGAGCTGGGCGGCGCCCGGACCCACAACACCAAGTCCGGCAACGCCCACTACATGGCCTCCGACGAGGAGGACGCGCTGGAGTACGTCAAGGCTCTGCTGGGCTTCCTGCCGCAGAACAACCTCGACGCCCTGCCGAGCTTCGACGAGGTCGCCGACCTCGAGCTGAGCGACGCCGACCGCGCGCTCGACACGATCATCCCGGACTCCCCGAACCAGCCCTACGACATGCACGAGGTCATCAGGACCGTCGTGGACGACGAGGACTTCCTCGAGGTCCAGGAGCTGTTCGCGCCCAACATCATCGTCGGCTTCGGCCGCGTGGAGGGCAAGCCGGTCGGTGTCGTGGCCAACCAGCCGATGCAGTTCGCCGGCACGCTGGACATCGACGCCTCGGAGAAGGCCGCCCGCTTCGTGCGCTTCTGCGACGCCTTCAACATCCCCGTGCTCACCTTCGTCGACGTCCCGGGCTTCCTGCCGGGCACCGACCAGGAGCACACCGGGATCATCCGCCGCGGCGCCAAGCTGATCTACGCCTACGCCGAGGCCACCGTCCCGCTGGTCACGATCATCACCCGCAAGGCCTACGGCGGCGCGTACGACGTGATGGGCTCCAAGCACCTCGGCGCCGACATCAACGTCGCCTGGCCGACCGCCCAGATCGCGGTCATGGGCGCCCAGGGTGCGGCCAACATCGTGCACCGCAAGACGCTGGCGGTCGTCGAGGCCGAGGGCGGCGACGTGGAGGCCAAGCGGGCCGAGCTGATCGACGAGTACGAGACCACGCTGGCCAACCCGTACATCGCGGCCGAGCGCGGCTACATCGACGCCGTCATCCAGCCCCACGAGACCCGCGTCGAGGTCGTCCGGGCCCTGCGCCTGCTGGAGACCAAGCGCGAGACGCTGCCGGCCAAGAAGCACGGGAACATCCCGCTCTGATGTCCGGCGAGCAGACCACCGAAGCCACCCAGGTGCCGGCCCAGCCGGTGCTGCGGGTGGTCAACCCCGACGCGACCCCGGAGGAGATCGCCGCGCTCGTCGCGGTGTTCTCCGCCCTGGGCGGCGGCGCCCCGGCGCCCGCCAGGCCGCGGCCGGAGTGGAACGCACCGCACCGCCAGGTGCGCCGTACGCTCCCTCACGGACTCGGCGGGTGGCGCTCGAGCGCACTGCCTCGCTGAGCACAGGTCCCACCACGAGGGGCCCGGAAGGTCGTCGACCTTCCGGGCCCCTCGTGGGTTCGCCGTCGAGCTGTCGAGGGCCCGCTGCTGCGGGCGGCGTGCAGCTCAGACGGCGTGCAGCTCGGTGGTGGCCTCGGCCATCCGGTAGCCGACCCCGCGCACGGTCTCCACGAAACGGGGACTGGACGCGCTCTCGCCGAGCTTGCGGCGGAGGTTGGCGACGTGCACCTCGACTGCGCGCTTGTCGGAGTCGGTGACGTACCCCGCGTCGTCCTCGCCGCGGGCGGCCAGCACCAGGTCGGCCTTGCTGCGCACGCGGCGACCGCTGCGCAGCAGCGACTCGAGCACGTCGAACTCGGTGCGGGTGAGGTCGACCGGCACCTCGTCGACCGCGACGGTACGGCTCGCGGCGTCGAGCGTCAGCCCCGCGTGCACGAGGCGGTGCACGTCCCCCTCGGCGGCCGCCGCGGCAGGCAGTCCCCGCTCGCGGAGCTCGGCCACCGCGGCCGCGGCCCAGGAGTCGCCGGCGCCGACCCGCTCGCGGGGGCGCCGCATCATCGACTGGGCTCGCGCCCAGAGCTCTCGGGCCCGGAAGGGCTTGACCAGGTAGTCGTCGACGCCGGCCTCGAAGCCGCGCACGACGTCGTCCTCCTCGGCCAACCCGGTCACCATGATCAGGTAGGTGCTGGAGAACTCACGGATGCGACGGCTGACCTCGAGCCCGTCGATGCCGGGCATCTGCACGTCGACGGTGGTGAGCAGCGGCCGGTGCGTACGGACGGCCTCCAAGCCGCTCTCCCCGTCGGGGGCCAGCACCGTGCGGAAGCCTGACTGGCTCAGCACCACGTCGATCAACTCACGCACGTCCGGATCGTCCTCGATCACGACCGCGACCCACTCGCTCGGTGCCGTCACGGGGCAAGGCTAGCAACGCGTCCCCGCTGCGGGTGCCGCTTCGCAGCCCGTGGACGGCCGCTACGGTGACCGGGACGCCCCGAGCGGGGCGTTGCAGCCGGCGCGACCGGCTGCCGAGCCCCCGACGGGTGGTGACGCGTCGTGCGTCTGGTCCTTGCCTCGGCCTCTCCGGCCCGCCTCGAGACGCTGCGCCGCGCCGGGATCGAGCCGCAGGTCATCGTGTCCGGCGTCGACGAGAGCCAGCTCGACGGGCTCGCGCCGTACGACCTGGCAGGAGGGCTGGCCGAGCTCAAGGCACTGGCCGTGGCCGACCGCGGCGACGTGCCGCGGGACGCCCTGGTGCTGGGGTGCGACTCGGTGCTGGAGCTCGACGGCGAGGCGCTGGGCAAGCCGGGCACGCCCGAGGTCGCGGTGCGGCGCTGGCAGGCGATGCGGGGCCGCAGCGGGGTGCTGCACTCCGGGCACTGCCTGGTCCGGGCCTCCGACGGGGTCCGTGAGGTGGCGACGGCCAGCACGACGGTGCACTTCGCCGACGTGGGCGACGACGAGATCGAGGCGTACGTGGCGACGGGTGAGCCGTTGCACGTCGCGGGCGCGTTCACCATCGACGGGTACGGCGGCGCCTTCGTGACGGGCATCGAGGGCGACCACCACAACGTGGTCGGGGTCAGCCTTCCACTGGTACGCGTGCTGGTGCAGCGTCTGGGTGGGCGGTGGACCGACCTGTGGCGGAACCCTGCGTGACGCTGCGCGTCTGGGTCCACAGGCGCCACCGGGCGCGGTGCCGCCGTACCCGGGCTGCCGGGGTGAGGTCGGAGAACAGCCAACGACGGTAGGCGACGTAGCGTGCCGCGTTGCCCAGGGCGAGACCCACCACGTTGGCGGCGATGTTGTCGGAGACCGGGTCGTGGAGGTGGAACCACTCACGGGTGACCTGCAGGCAGGCGACCGGGATCAGCATGGTGGCGAAGTTGACCACCAGGAACGCGATCAGCTGGCCGAGGACCGAGCGTCCCGGCTGGGCGTCGAAGACCCACAGGCGGGTGGCCGGGAAACTCACCAGCATGCCCACGCAGTTGGCGATCACGACCGCCTTGCTCGGGGAGTCGTTGAGGACGTCGAGCCCCCAGGGACCGTGCACGAGGGCGTTGAAGACGAGCAGTGATACGGCCGTCGCGACCAACCCGACCACGACGTACTTGGCACCGCTGGCGCGTACCCCACGACCCCCAGACACCCCACGAGCGTACGCTGCCACGCTCAGCACACGGGCAACCGGGCCGTCAACCTCCCCACGAATTGGCCTCCTGGAGGCCGTCGTGGTCCAGACCTGTCCGCTCGGCCCGTGACTCGTCGACGGTGCGGACCTAGGCTCCCTGCCCATGCCATCTCGGACCCGGCCCACGGCCACCCGCCTGCTCGTGGCCGGCCTGCTGGGCGCCTTCGTCCTCGCCTCCCCGCCCGCGGGAGCTGTCCCGACTGCTGCACCGGGACAACGCGCAGGGGTGTCCTGCGTGACCGGGTACGAGCTCAGTCAGCGCGCCGTGCTGCGGGACACCGACGGGCGTCGCATCGGTCGGGTCGCGCTCCGGCGCCGCGACGGCGAGACGCCGGGCTTCTGCCTGCGGGTCCGCATCGCCGAGCGCCACCGCTCACGGGGCAACGTGGTCTTCAAGCAGCTCGCGGTGCGCGAGGGTGAGGGGTCTGCCGCGGTCGCCGTACGGCAGCCGACCTCGCACCAGACCCCGCTGGCCCTGCCGGCCGCCGACCTCGACGCGTCCGTGGCCACGGCCCTGGTCGAGGTGACCGTCGAAGGCCGCCTCGTGCGGGTGCGCCTGCGCAGCGCCGGCTGACCTCACTCCACGGGCAGACCGAGGCCGCGCGCGATCAGCATGCGCTGCACCTCCGAGGTGCCCTCGCCGATCTCGAGGATCTTGGCGTCGCGGTAGAAGCGGGCGACCGGGTACTCCTCCATGAAGCCGTACCCGCCGAACACCTGCGTGGCGATCCGGGTCGCGGTGACGGCCGACTCGGTGGCGTACAGCTTGGCGACCGCGGCAGCCTGCTTGAACTGGGCGGTGGAGACGTTGCGTCCCGCGTCCATCGCGTCCTTCATCGCGGCCGCCTTGTAGGTCAGCATCCGCGAGGCGTCGAGCATGACCTGCAGGTCGGCGATCTGGAACGCCACGCCCTGCTTGCGCCCGATGACACCGCCGAACGTCTGGCGCTCACCGGCGTAGGTGAGGCTCATGTCGAGGCAGGCCTGGATGCAGCCCACGGCCAGGGCGGCGATCGCCACGCGCCCGTCGTCGAGGGTGGCGAGGAACTGGGCGTAGCCGCGTCCGCGCGCGCCGAGCAGGTTGGCCTCGGGCACCCGGCAGTCGGTGAAGGAGAGCGGGTGGGTGTCGGAGGAGTGCCAGCCGAGCTTGTCGTACCCGGTCTCCGCGACGAAGCCGGGCGTACCGCTGGGCACGATGATCGCGGAGATCTCGGGACGGCCGTCTCCGCGCTCGCCCGTCCGGGCGGTCACGGTGACCACGGAGGTGATCGCCGAGCCGGAGTTGGTGATGAACTGCTTGGCGCCGTTGACCACCCACTCGCCGTTCTCCAGCACGGCCTTGGTGCGGGTGGCGCCGGCGTCCGACCCGGCGCCCGGCTCGGTGAGACCGAACCCGGCCAGGGTGCGCCCGGCGACCAGGTCAGGCAGCCACGTCTGCTTCTGCTCGTCGGTGCCGAAGGTGAGGATCGGGTTGATGCCCAGTCCGACCGCGGCCTCGAGCGTGATGCCCATCGCCTGGTCGACGCGACCGATCTCCTCGATGGCCAGGCACAGCGACGTGAAGCCGCCGTCCTCCCCGGCCAGCCCGCTGCCGCCGTACTCCTCGGGCGCGGTGAGTCCGGTCAGACCGAGGTCGCCCATCTGGTGGACGAGGTCGACCGGGAAGTGGTGGTCACGGTCCCACTGGGCGGCGTGCGGCGCGATCTGGGCGGTCGCGAACTCGCGCACGACCTGCCGGAACTGCTCGTGCTCGGCGGAGAGTTCGAAGCTCATGTGACGAGGATAACGCGTCTGGTTAGTGATTATTAACCTCGCGTTCGATCCGCTCGTTCCGGGGGCCCCGGTCAACTAGGGCCCGGGCGCCTGGCGCAGTTAGGATAGGCGAGGCTTACCTACCTCCGGAGGACCCATGCGCTCCCAGCTCCCCCTCGCCCTTGCTTCGCTCGTGCTGACGGCACCGCTGCTCGCTGCGTGCAGCAGCGAGCCGGACCTCGTGATCTACAACGCCCAGCACGAGGAGCTGATGAACGAGATCGTCCCCCTCTTCGAGGACGAGACGGGCCTGGACGTGGAGCTACGCCACGGCAAGGACCTCGAGCTGGCCAACCAGCTCGTCGCGGAGGGTGCGGACTCCCCCGCCGACGTGTTCCTCACCGAGAACTCCCCCGCCATGAGCATCGTCGACAACGCGGACCTCTTCACGCCTGTCTCGGAGAAGGCCACCGAGCCCATCCCCGAGCAGTACGTCCCGAGCTCCGGCAACTGGACGGGATTCATCGCCCGCTCCACCGTCGTGATGTACAACACCGACCAGGCCACCGAGGCGGACATGCCGGCCTCGATCCTCGACTTCGCCGAGCCTGAGTGGAAGGGGCGCGTCTCGTTCTCCCCCACCGGCGCCGACTTCCAAGCAATCGTGAGCGCCGTCCTGGAACTCGAGGGCGAGGAGGCCACGCGTGCCTGGCTGGCGGGGCTGAAGGAGAACGGCGTGGAGCTGCAGAACAACCTCGTGGTCCTGCAGTCGGTCAACTCCGGCGAGGTCGAGGCCGGCATCGCCTACCACTACTACTGGTTCCGCGACCAGGCCGAGGCGGGCGAGAACTCCGACTCGTCGGCGCTCCACTTCTTCGGCGACGCGGACCCCGGCGCCTTTCTCAGCGTCTCCGGGGCCGGCGTCCTGGCCTCGAGCGACAACCAGGACGTGGCCCAGCAGTTCGTCGAGTTCCTGACGAGCACCGACGGACAGCGCGCCATGGCCGAGTCGTACGCGCTGGAGTACCCGCTCAACCCCGAGGCCAGCCTGCCCGCCGAGGTCAAGCCGTTCGAGGAGCTCGAGCCCCCGGCCGTCGACGTCGCTTCCCTCAACGGCCCCCAGGTCACCGAGCTGATGACGGAAGCCGGCCTCCTCTGAGCACGCCCCACCGCCGCCTGGGCTTCGCCCACGTCGCAGGCCTGGCCGTCGCCCTGCTGACGCTCGTCCCTCTCGGCTACGTGGTCGCCTGGTCACTCTCGGTCGGCCCTGAGGACGCCTGGGACCTGCTCGTCCGACCACGCATCGGCGAGCTGCTGTGGAACACCGTTTCCCTGACCTTGGCGACCATGGCCAGCACGGCCGCGCTCGGCGTCGGACTGGCGTTCCTGGTCGAACGCACGGACCTGCCCGGACGCCGCCTGCTCCACGGCCTGCTGGTCGCCCCGTTGGCAGTCCCCGCGTTCGTGCACTCCTACGCCTGGGTCTCCCTGGTGCCTTCCGCGGTCGGCTTCCAGGGCGCCTGGCTCGTCATCACGCTGTCGTACTTCCCCTTGGTCTACCTTCCGACCGTCGCGGCACTGCGCGGCATGGACCCCGCGCTGGAGGAGACCGCCTGGGCTCTGGGCCACTCCCGAGGTCGGACACTGATCACCGTGATCGGCCCACAACTGCGTCCGGCACTGCTGGGCGGGGTGCTGCTGGTCGGGCTGCACCTGCTGGCGGAGTTCGGAGCGCTGCAGCTGCTCCGGTTCCCCACCTTCACGACCGCGATCTACGACCAGTACGGCTCGACCTACAACGGTTCGGCGGCGACCATGATGGCCAGCGTCCTCGTCCTGCTGTGCCTCCTGCTGCTCCTGGGCGACCTGCGCCTGCGCGGGCATCGGCGCTTTGCGCGCGTGTCGAGCGGCGCGGCGCGCAGGAGGACGCCGTTACGGCTCGGCCCGGTACGGTGGCCGACGACCCTGGTCGTCGGAGGCGTCGTCGCCCTGGCCCTCGGAGTGCCTGTGTACGCCCTTCTCCACTGGCTCCGGGTGGGCGCCTCCACGGAGTTCCCCGTCGACGAGCTCGCCTCGGCAGCCCTGAGCACCGTGGGGCTGGCATCCCTGGGCGCGCTCGCCACCACCGTGCTGGCGCTGCCGGTCGCCTGGCTCGCGGTACGCGTGCGCGGACGGTTCGCGACCGTGGTCGAACGCAGCACCTACATCGCCAACGCACTGCCCGGCATCGTGGTGGGTCTGGCGCTCGTCACCGTGTCCCTGCGCCTGGTCCCAGCGATCTACCAGACGACCCTGCTGCTCGTCGCGGCGTACGTCATCCTTTTTATGCCGCGCGCCGTGGTGTCGGTGCGGGCCGGGCTGGAACAGGCTCCTCCCCGCCTCGACGAGGTCGCCCACTCGCTCGGCCACGGACCACTGGCCACCGCGCGGCGGGTCACGCTCCCCCTGATCGGGCCGAGCTTGGGCGCCGGCGCAGCCCTGGTGTTCCTGGCGATCGCCACCGAGCTGACCGCGACCCTCATGCTCTCCCCGATCGGGACCCGGACCCTGGCCACCGAGTTCTGGTCGGCCTCCTCCGACCTTCGCTACGGAGCGGCCGCGCCGTACGCCCTCCTGCTGGTGGCGGTCTCGGTCCCGGCCACCCTGCTGCTGGTCCGACGCGAGAAGGTGGAGACATGAGCACCCTGCACGTACGTGGCCTGACGAAGCGCTTCGGCGACGTCGTGGCGCTGGATGCCGTGAACCTGGAGGTCCACAGCGGCTCGCTGACCGCCGTGCTCGGTCCGTCCGGGTGCGGCAAGACCACGCTGCTCCGGCTCGTGGCGGGATTCGAGCGCCCCGACGGAGGGGAGATCGCGTTCGCCGACCGCGTCGTCGCCGGCCCCGGAGCGTGGGTCACCCCGCAGCGGCGCCGGGTCGGCTACCTCCCCCAGGAGGGGGCTCTCTTCCCGCACCTCGACGTGGCCGCCAACGTCGGCTTCGGCCTGCCCCGAGTCGAGCGCACCCGCACCCGCGTCGCCGAGCTCCTCGACCTCGTCGAGCTGCCCGCCTCGTTCGCCACCAGGCAGCCCCACGAGCTCTCAGGCGGGCAGCAGCAGCGCGTCTCACTCGCGCGCGCCATGGCCCCGCGCCCGTCGGTGGTGCTTCTTGACGAACCGTTCTCGGCGCTGGACACCGCACTGC
The DNA here is from genome assembly GCF_051876515.1 of Nocardioides sp. Lineage (GTDB taxonomy): Bacteria > Actinomycetota > Actinomycetes > Propionibacteriales > Nocardioidaceae > Nocardioides. Next base: position 23,893 of record NZ_JBJEHY010000153.1, read on the forward strand.
GAGCCTCCACAGGTCGCGCCGTGGCTCGCGCACTGCGGGCCGCGGGAGCCACGGCCGTTCTGGTCACCCACGACCAGGGGGAGGCGCTCTCGCTGGCCGACCAGGTCGTGGTCATGCGCAAGGGCCGCGTTGTCCAGGCTGACAGCCCGCAGGGCATCTACGACCGGCCGTCGGACGCCGAGCTGGCGCGCTTCGTCGGTGGCGCCACCGTGCTGCCGGGCACCTCGTCGGGCTCGCGCGTCTCAACCGTGGTGGGAGAGGTGACGTCGAAACGGTCCCACGAGGGTGCCGTGGAGGTCGTGATCCGCCCCGAGCAGGTCCGCCTGGGCGGGACCGGCGTCGTCGCGCGGGTCGAGGAGGTCAGCTACTTCGGGCACGAGGCGACACTGCGCCTGCGGACCGCTGACGGTTCAGCCCTGCTGGCACGCGTGGGCGCCGGGTCCGCCCTGCCCGAGGTGGGCACCGAGGTCCGGGTACGTGTCGACACGGATGTCCTCTCGTACCCGTTCACAGCCATTTCTTAGGAGAGCCTCTCCTCACCTAGGCTGGGCGGGTGACGACCGCGCCCACTCCGCTGATCGTCGACCCCTCGGGTCACGATCCGCGCCCCGCCGTGGTCCTGCCCGACGGCACCACGATCACGCGCCACGAACTGGCGGGCCTGGTCGCCATGAGGGCTCGGTCGTGGGGCCCAGGGCGGAGACTCGTTCTCGTCGAGGGCGGAAACCGGCTCGATGCCCTGGTCGCCCACCTCGCCGCGCTGGACCACGGACACGTCTCCCTGCTCGTCCCGGCCGGCCGCCCTGAGCAACGCGACGCCCTCGTCGCCCAGTTCGACCCGGACGTGGTGTGCTCCGTCGAGGGCGACGACGTCCGTCGCCCACGCTCCGCGCACGTGCTGCACCCGGACCTCGCACTGCTGCTGAGCACCTCGGGGTCGACCGGCTCCCCCAAGCTCGTACGGCTCTCCCGCACCAATGTGTACAGCAACGCCGCCGCCATCGCCGACTTCCTGGGTCTGGGGCCGCACAGCCGTGCGATCACGAGCCTCCCGCTGCACTACTGCTACGGCCTGTCCGTGGTGCACAGCCACCTGGTGGCGGGTGGCTCGTTGGCAGTGACTGAGAGGTCCGTGACCGACGCCGAGTTCTGGGACCACCTCGAGCGGTCGGGCGCGACCACGATGGCCGCCGTCCCCTACACCTTCGACCTGCTCGAGCGCGTCGACCTCGCCACGCGCCCCACCGCCAGCCTCACCCAGATCACCGTCGCCGGCGGGCGGCTCGCGCCGGACCGGGTCCGCGCGTGGTCACTGCGCGGGCGGGACGAGGGCTGGGACCTCGTGGTCATGTACGGCCAGACCGAGGCCACAGCCCGGATGGCGTGGCTCCCCCCTTCCCTGGCCGCCGAGCACCCGTACGCGATCGGGCACGCGATCCCGGGCGGGCACCTGCGCCTCGAGCCGGTGCCGGAGAGCGACGAGCCGGGCACCGGCGAGATCGTCTACTCGGGTCCCAACGTGATGATGGGGTACGCCTCGCGCCCGGCGGACCTGGCCCTCGCGGCAACCACCGCCGACCTGCGCACCGGCGACCTGGGCCGGATGCGCGAGGGCCTGTTCGAGGTGGTGGGCCGCCGGAATCGGTTCGCGAAGGTGTTCGGGCTCCGCCTGGACCTGGCCCGTGTGGAGTCACTCCTGTCGGAGAACGGCTCTCCGGCCGAGCTGGTCGCCACGGCCACCCACGTGCACGCCTTCGTCCTGCACGGCCGTCGCGCCGAGGTGACCCGTACCCGCGTCGCCGACTTCTGCGGGCTCCCCACCGCGGCCGTGCGGACGCACGTGGTGGCCGAGCTCCCGCGCACCCCCAACGGCAAGGTGGACAGGGCCGCCCTGGCCCGGCTGGCCGAGCTCGCCGAGTCGGAGCCCGCGCTGGACGCAGGCCCGGGCGAGGACCGGGTCGCGTGGGTGGTGGACACCGTCGCGCACGTGCTGGGGCGCGCAGAGGTAACCGGCGCGGACAGCTTCGTCCAGCTGGGCGGGGACTCCCTGTCCTTCGTCGAGACCTCGGCCCGCCTGGAGGAGCACCTCGGCCCCCTGCCGCCTCAGTGGCCGTCGCTGCCCCTGCGGGACCTCGCCGCGCGCCGGACTGGCCACGACACCGTCGGGGCGAGCGCCGGCTCCCAGCTCGACACCACGGTGGCGATCAGGGCAGCGGCCATCCTGGCCGTGGTCGCCAGCCACGTCGACCTCGTCTCCTGGGAGGGCGGGGCACACCTGCTGCTCGCCCTGTCGGGCTACAACTTCGCCCGCTTCCAGCTCGGCTCCCCAGAGCGACACGTCCGGATCCGCAACGGGTTGTCGAGCCTGGCACAGCTCGTCGTGCCGAGCGTCGTCGTGCTGGCCCTGATCGCACTCGCGACCGGGCAGTACGAGCCGACCACCGTCCTCCTACTCAACGGCCTGCTGGGACAGGACTCCTGGGACGACCAGTGGCAGATGTGGTTCATCGAGTCACTGGCCTGGCTCACAGCGGCAGCGCTGGCGCTGATGGCTGTCCCTTCCTTGCACCGGCTCGAGCGCCGTCACCCGTACGCCTTCGCACTTGCCCTGCTCTCGGCCGCCGCGGCGCTCCGCTGGGCCTGGACCGGCCAAGAGGCCGGGGCGACCGAGCGGTACACGACGGGGGTGGTCGCGTTCTGCTTCGCCCTGGGCTGGGTGACGGCCCGCTCCGACACGGCCCTCCGTCGGTGGCTGACCCTCTGCGCGACCGCCGCGCTGCTCGTCGGCTTCTTCGATGACCCGGCACGTGAGGCCGTCGTGGTGGGCGGCGTGGCAGCGCTGCTGTGGTGGCCGGCCCTGCCGACGCCCCGCAGAGTGTCCTCGTGGGTCGTACGCCCGGCGCACCTGTTGGCGGCCTCGTCGCTGGCGATCTACCTCACCCACTGGGTGGTCTACCGCCCGCTGGAGGACGCCGGGCACCGGTGGCTGGCGCTGGTTGCGGCGCTGGCCGTCGGCATTTGCGCGTCAGGGGCGTTGCGGCCGCTGCAGCGTGCCGTGGCCTCCTGCTTCGGCCCGTCTCGCACCAGGCCCATCGCGCGGCCGACGCGTCAGGACGCGGCGGTCTGACCCACGGGCCGGGTCGCGCGCGCCGCTCGGGGCGGGAGAGGTCGAGCATCCCTCCCACCCCGAAGCCGAAGTGCAACTCCCCGCCGTCAACGTGTCGCACCCGGACCCCCACCTGTCCGCGAACAGGACCACGCGCCGGTACCCGGTACCGCGGGAGGTAACCTCAGTCCGTTCGACCCCTCGACCACGCACGCCCGTGGCCACCAGGCAACCAGGAGTATCCGAGTGAGCTTGAAGAAGGTCCTCATCGCCAACCGTGGCGAGATCGCCGTCCGCGTGATCCGCGCCGCCAAGGACGCCGGCATCGGCTCCGTCGCGGTCTACGCTGAGCCGGACCGTGACGCGCTGTTCGTGCGTCTCGCCGACGAGGCGCACTCGCTCGGTGGCGCCACGCCGGCCGAGTCGTACCTCGACATCGAGAAGATCATCGCGGTCGCCAAGAAGTCCGGCGCCGACTCGGTGCACCCGGGCTACGGCTTCCTCGCCGAGAACGCCCTGTTCGCCCAGGCCGTCATCGACGCCGGGTTGATCTGGATCGGCCCCTCGCCCGACGCCATCGACAGCCTCGGCGACAAGGCCAAGGCCAAGAACATCGCCCTCAAGGCCGGCGCCCCGCTGGCCCCGGGCCTCAAGGAGCCGGTCAAGGGCGCCGACGAGATCGTCGCCTTCGCCGAGGAGTTCGGCCTCCCGGTCGCCATCAAGGCCGTCTTCGGCGGCGGCGGGCGTGGCCTCAAGGTCGCCCGCACCATCGAGGAGATCCCCGAGCTGTTCGAGTCCGCCACGCGCGAGGCCATCTCGGCCTTCGGTCGCGGCGAGTGCCTGGTCGAGAAGTTCCTCGACCGGCCGCGCCACGTCGAGACCCAGTGCCTCGCCGACTCCCACGGCAACGTGGTCGTCGTGTCGACCCGCGACTGCTCGCTGCAGCGCCGCCACCAGAAGCTGGTCGAGGAGGCGCCTGCGCCGTTCCTCACCGACGAGCAGAACGCCCGCCTGTACGAGTCGTCCAAGGCGATCCTCAAGGAGGCCGGCTACGTCGGCGCCGGCACCTGCGAGTTCCTCGTGGCCGCCGACGGCACCATCTCGTTCCTCGAGGTCAACACCCGCCTCCAGGTGGAGCACTGCGTCTCCGAGGAGGTCACCGGCATCGACCTGGTGCGCGAGATGTTCCGCATCGCCGCCGGCGAGGAGCTCGGCTACGGCGACCCCGAGGTCAAGGGCCACTCCATCGAGTTCCGCGTCAACGCCGAGGACCCGGGCAACAACTTCATGCCCGCCCCCGGCACGCTGACCGAGTGGGCGCCCCCGAGCGGCCCCGGCATCCGCCTCGACTCCGGCTACGAGAAGGGCGAGACCATCCCCGGCTCGTTCGACTCCCTCGTCGCCAAGCTGATCGTCACCGGCGTCGACCGCACCCAGGCGATCGAGCGCTCGCGCCGCGCGATCTCCGAGTTCCGCATCGGCGGCATGCCGACCGCGCTGACCTTCGCCGAGGTCGTCCTCAACGACCCCGCGTACGTCGCCGCCTCCAACCCGACCGGCGAGGGCTCCTTCGACGTCTACACCACGTGGATCGAGACCGACTTCGTCAACGAGATCCCGCCGTACGCGGGTGACGCCGGCGAGGCCGACGAGCCCGAGGAGCGCCAGAAGGTCACCGTCGAGGTCGGCGGTCGTCGCCTCGAGGTCGTCCTGCCGGCCGGCCTGGGTGGCCTCGGCGGCGGTGCTGCCTCCGGCAGCGCCAAGAAGCCGAAGCGTGCCGCCAAGAAGGCGGGCGCTGCCGTCTCCGGTGACTCCGTCGCCTCCCCCATGCAGGGCACCATCGTCAAGGTGGCCGTCGAGGAGGGCCAGGAGGTTGCCGAGGGCGACGTCATCGTGGTCATGGAGGCCATGAAGATGGAGCAGCCCCTCAAGGCCCACAAGGCTGGCACCGTCACCGGCCTGAGCGCCGAGGTCGGCGCCACCGTCGGCAACGGCGAGGTCATCTGCGAGATCAAGGACTGAGTCCCACTCGTCCTCACGAGGGCCGTCTCCCGACCGGGAGGCGGCCCTCGTGGCGTACGGGGCCTTCGTCTGCGTCGGAATCCCCCACCCGAGGCCAGAGTCCCCCACCGCACGTCGAAGTCCCCGCCTTGGCGGGGACTTCGACCTTGTAGGGGGGGTGCAACACCCATAACAGGTCGGAATCCCCCACCCGACAAGCGCACTTCATACATAGCGAGCACTTGCTCTCTATGTTAGGTTCGCGCCGTGCCCGTCTCCCCACCCGGCAGCCGTACGGCGCCGCGCCGCACCCAGGCCCAGCGTCGCGGTGCGACGATCGGCCGGCTCGTCGACGCGACGGTCGCCTGCCTGACCAGCCGCGGGTACGCCGCCACCTCCACCGCCGCCATCTGCGCCGAGGCGGGCGTGAGCCAGGGAGCCCTGTTCCGGCACTTCCCCACCCGCCAGGCCCTCCTGGTCGCCACGGCGGAGCACGTCGCCGAGCGCCAGGTCGAGGCGTTCGCCGCGATGGCCGGCCGCCCGGTCCACGACGTGGCGGAGACGACGGCGGTGCTGCTCCACCTGCGTACGGTCGTGCTCTCTCCGGCCAACCAGACCTGGCGCGAGCTGCTGGTCGCCGCCCGTGCCGACGCCGACCTGCGCGCCGCGATGCAGCCGGCGCGGCAACGGTTCCAGCAGCAGATGCTCGACACCGCCGCGACGCTGTGGGCAGGGCGCGTCCCACCCGAGGACCGGGCCGCCGCGCTGAGTCTGGTCGTCAACTACTTCGACGGGCTGGCCTTCTCCTCCCTCGACCCCGACCCCACCGCGGCACCCGGCCGTACGGTCGAGCGCGCCGTCGGCCTGCTCGCCGAGATGATCGTCGCCCGCTACGCACCCACCGACCGCCCCTACCACGCACCCCAGGAGCACCCATGAGCACCGACACCTTCACCCCCGACGTCATCGTGGTCGGGGCGGGGCTGGCCGGCCTCGTCGCCACCCACGAGCTCGCCAAGGCCGGCAAGCGGGTGCTGGTCGTCGACCAGGAGAACCGCAAGAACCTCGGCGGGCAGGCGTACTGGTCGCTCGGCGGGCTCTACTTCGTCGACTCCCCCGAGCAGCGCCGCATGGGCATCACGGACTCGCCCGACCTCGCCCGGCAGGACTGGTTCGGCAGCGCCCAGTTCGACCGCCTGGGCGACGGCACGGACGGGCCCGGGCGCGGCGAGGACCACTGGCCCTCACGCTGGGCCGAGGCGTACCTCGAGTTCGCGCACACCACCAAGCGCGACTACCTCCACGACCTGGGCCTCAAGTCGCTCCCCTTCGTCGGGTGGGCCGAGCGCGGCGACGGCCGCGCCACCGGGCACGGCAACTCCGTCCCGCGCTTCCACATCACCTGGGGCACCGGCCCCGAGGTCGTCCGCGTCTTCGCCGAACCCGTGCTGGCGGCAGAGGAGACCGGGCTGGTCCGCTTCGCCTTCCGCCACCAGGTCGACGAGCTCGTCACCGAGGACGGCGCCGTCGTGGGCGTACGGGGCACGGAGCTGGCGCCCGACGTCGCCGAGCGTGGCGTGAAGTCCAACCGGGACGCCGTGGGCACCTTCGAGCACCGCGCCGCAGCC
>NZ_JBJEHY010000154.1:0-9013 GCF_051876515.1 Nocardioides sp.
ACGAGATCAAGAACATCTACAAGGTCGGCCTCAACACCACCCGCCTGCTGATGGCTCTGGGCGACGTCGTGTGCGCCTGGCTGCTGCTGCGCGGCGCCGAGGTGGCCGCCACCAAGCTCGAGGGCGAGGTGTCCGACAAGGACAAGGCGTTCTACACGGGCAAGATCGCGGCGGCGCAGTTCTTCGCCGCCAACGTGCTCCCCAAGCTCACCGCCGAGCGCGTGATCGCCGAGAACACCGGCCTGGAGCTCATGGAGCTCGACGAGGCCGCGTTCTGACGTACTGAGCACCATCCGCAGGGCCGTCCCGCACACGCCGGGGCGGCCCTGCGGCGTACCCGGGCCATGACATCTGTCATGAGGTACTCGTGACAGCCGCCCGAGGTGGAGAACCGCCGCCGCGGTCAGGCTGGAGCCATGACCAGCACACCAGCCATCCGGGCCACCGGACTCCACAAGGTCTTCCGGACCACCGACGGCCAGCAGGTGCGCGCCGTCGACGGGGTCGACCTCGTCGTGGGCCGGGGCGAGATCGTCGCGTTCCTCGGCCCCAACGGGGCCGGCAAGACGACCACCGTGGACATGCTCCTCGGGCTGACGTCCCCCGACGAGGGCACCGTCGAGATCTTCGGCACCACCCCGCGCGAGGCGGTCGACGCTGGCCGGATCTCCGCCATGATGCAGACCGGCGGCCTGCTCCCCGACTTCACCGTCGCCGAGACCGTACGCGCCATCGCCGCCCTCCACGGCCGCGCCGACCGCGTCGAGGAGGTCCTGGAGCGGGCCGACCTCACCCGGATCGCCTCCCGCAAGGTGGTCACCTGCTCCGGCGGCGAGCAGCAGCGACTGCGCTTCGGGTTGGCGCTGGTGCCCGACCCCGACCTGGTGGTCCTCGACGAGCCCACCACCGGCATGGACGTCGCGTCGCGCCACGCGTTCTGGGAGACCATGCGCGCCGACGCCGCCGGCGGACGCACGATCGTGTTCGCCACCCACTACCTGGCCGAGGCCGACAACTTCGCCGAACGCACCGTGCTGATGTCGCGCGGCCGCGTCGTACGGGACGGTCCGACGGCGGAGGTGCGGGCGGCGTTCGGCGGGCAGAGCGTCACGTTCACCCCACCCGCGCACGCGAGCGGCCCCGACGGCATCGACGAGGCCTGGCTCGCCCAGGTGCGCGCCGCCCTGGCGCCGTTGGGCGTCACCGACCTCGAGGTCTCCAGCGCCAGCCTGGAGGCCGCCTTCCTCGCCCTGACAGGAGACGACCAGTGAGCACCACCGCCAGCACCCTCACGTACGCCGCCCTCGACCTGCGACGCCAGCTGCGCGACAAGGCCGGCATGTTCTTCATCGTCGTGCTGCCCGTCTTCATGTACCTCGTCTTCGGCACCGGCGGGAGCGAGCGGGTCGGCAGCGGCAACGTCGCGATGTACGTGACGATCTCGATGGCTGCGTACGGAGCGGTCACCGCGACCACGACGATCTCGGGCTCCGCCGCGGCCGAGCAGCAGCTGGGCTGGGGCCGCCAGATCGCCCTGACCCCGCTCCGACCGGTCCGGTTCGTGATGGTGAAGGCCGGCGTCGCGCTCACCGTGGCCGCCGTCCCGATCGCCCTCATCTACCTGGTGGGGGCGCTGACCGGCGCGAGGGGCAGCACCTCCGACTGGGTGGTCTCCGCCGTGCTCGTCTGGGTGGGGTCGACCGTGTTCGCGATCTACGGGCTGGCCGTGAGCCTGCTGTTCCCCGGCCCCAACTCGGTCTCCATCGCCAGCGGCGCGGTCGTCGTCCTCTCCTTCCTCGGCAACGTGTTCATCCCGCTGTCGGGCACGGTCCTCGACATCGCCCGGTTCACCCCGATGTACGGGTACGCGGCGCTCGCCCGGTTCCCGCTCACCGAGGGGCACCTGGTGACCGGCGGGCAGGACCCGCTGTGGCTTCCCATCACCAGTGTGATCGTGTGGACTGGGGTGTTCACCGCCCTGGCGGTGTGGGGGATGCGCAGGAGCAAGGAGCGACGATGAGCACAGCGGAGGCCACCTCCAGCCCGTGGGAGCGGTGGAACTGGGCCTTCCCGGCCGTGTGGCTGGTCTTCCTCGTCTACCCGGTGCTCGAGGTGCTCGACTCGACGGGTCCCGTCTGGGCCAAGGTGCTGACGATCGGCGCGGTGGTCGCGTTCGGCGTGGTCTACATGCTCGGGTTCGTGCGGTGGGCGGACCACCCGTGGCGCGTCTTCGTCGTCCTGGTCGCCCTCGTCGTGGCCACCCTCCCGCTGGTGGGTCCGGCCGCGATCTCGATGCTGCCGTTCCTCGGCGCGTTCACGGCCCTGTGCCTGCCGAGCCCGTGGTGGCAGCGCACCGCCCTGGTGATCGCACTGGTACCGGTACTCGGCGCCCTCACCGGGCTCGAGCTGTTCTACTTCCTCATCGTCTGGCCGGTGCTGGTCGCGTGCTCGCTGATCCGGTTCCTCGAGACCGCCCACGAGCAGCACCGCGAGCACGGGGCCGAGCTGGCCCTCGTCGCGGAGCGCGACCGGGTGGCGCGCGACGTGCACGACGTCCTGGGCCACTCGCTGACCGTCCTCAGCCTGAAGGCTGAGCTCGCGGGCCGGCTGGTGGAGACCGACCCGGCCCGGGCGACCGCGGAGCTGGAGGAGATCCAGCAGATCGCCCGTCAGGCGCTGGCCGAGGTGCGCACCACGGTGGGCGGGCTGCGCGCCAGCAACCTGGCCGCCGAGCTCGCCGCGGCCCCGCGGGTGCTGGCGGACGCGGGGGTACGCACCACGGTGCACGGGGCCGTCGCCGACACCGACCCCCAGCACCGGGCGATGCTCGGCTGGGTGCTGCGGGAGACGGTCACCAACGTCGTGCGCCACGCGCACGCGCAGCGCGTGACGATCGAGCTGAGGCGCCGCGGCATGGTCGTCACCGACGACGGGGCCGGACTCGACGCGCCGGAGGGCAACGGGCTGCGTGGCATGCGCGAGCGCGTGGAGGGGGCCGGCGGGACGCTCCTCCTCAGCGACGCCGCGCCCGGGACGAAGGTGCAGGTGGAGTTCGCGTGATCAAGGTGCTGCTGGCCGACGACCAGGCCCTCGTACGCGGGGCGCTGGCCGCGCTGCTCGACCTGGAGAGCGACCTGGAAGTGGTCGCCGAGGTGTCGCGCGGCGACGAGGTGCTGGAGGCGGCGCGCACGTCGGGGGCCGACGTGTGCCTGCTCGACGTCGAGATGCCCGGCATGTCCGGGCTGGAGGTCACCGAGCAGCTGACCCGTACCCTGCCCGGCACCCGCTCGCTGGTCGTGACGACCTTCGGGCGGCCGGGCTACGTACGCCGGGCCCTGGACGCGGGGGCGGCCGGGTTCGTCGTCAAGGACACGCCCGCGCGCGAGCTCGCGGAGGCCGTACGCCGGGTGCACGCGGGGATGCGGGTGGTCGACCCCGACCTCGCCGCGGAGTCCCTCATGGACGGGCCGAGCACGTTGTCGACGCGCGAGTCGCAGCTGCTGCGCCTCGCACTGGAGGGGGCGTCGGTGGCGGCGATGGCGCGTACGGTCCACCTGTCGCAGGGGACCGTACGCAACCACCTGTCCGCAGCCATCGGCAAGACCGGCGCCGGCAGCCGTACGGAGGCAGCCCGGATCGCTCAGGAGCGGGGCTGGCTCTGAGGGTCAGCGGACGTCGCGGCGTTCCTCCACGACGTGCTTGGTCTCGCCCCGCTGCTTGTTCATGACGAGCGCCAGGACGATCGCGAGGGCGCCGACGGCGACCAGGATCCAGCCGAGGGTGTCGCTGGCGACGTAGTCCTCCATGCCGGGGATGCTGACCACGTCGAGGGCGAAGATGAGGCCGATGACCAGCAGGACGATCCCGAGTCCGATTCCCATGTGTTCCTCCCAACTTCGCGACGCACCGTTGCGTCGGTGCTTCGACTGTAAGGACACACGGGCCCGTTGGCGAGGACCTGGCGGGTCACGGGGCCGGCGCGCGCTCAGGCGTCGGGGACCTCAGTGGCGGCGATCCCGGCGATGAGCGCGCGGATCCCCCAGGACAGCCGCGCCTGCGGGGAGCCGCCCAGGATGGCGTCGCGGAGCCCGGCGACGTGCGGGGTCGTGGCGGCGTCGGCGCCGCGCACCGCCGCGGCGATGTGGCCCTCCTCGGGGGCGTCGAGGGAGCGCTCGTCCCCGACCGACGCGGGCCCGTGCTCGGCCGCGGACCCGGTGACGTGCTGGAGCAGCAGGTCGGTCCCCCAGGCGGCCCGGTCGGCCGCGACCCCGCCCTCGAGAAGCAGACCGAGGACGCGGTCGAAGAGCACCAGCGTGTGCGGCCCCATCGGCCGGACCGCGATGGCCGATCGCGCCAGGCCGGGGTGCTGGAGCAGCACGTCGCGGTAGGCGTCCAGCAGGTCCTCGAGGCGCTGCTGCCACGGTCCCTCGCCGTCGGCGGGGAGGTCGGCGGTGAGGGCGTCGGTGACCGCGGCGTGCAGGTCCGCGGTGTTGGCGACGTGGACGTACAGCGAGGCCGGTCCGGTCTCGAGGGCCTGCGCGACCCGCCGCATGGTGGCCTTCTCCAGCCCCTCGGCCCGGACGATCCTGATCGTCTCCTCCACGATCCACTCGCGCGTGAGCGCGGGGCGCGCCGGTCGCGTACGGCTGCTCCGGGGGACGTGGGGAACGGGCGTCGTCACCGGGCAGACCCTACCGAAGCGGCCCGTCGTACGAGCGGGGCGCGGCCCGGTCTGCCGTGCCTTTGGCCGAACGGAGGGCGAGGCGTACGCTCGCTGACGAACATGTTCGTTAAGAACGTGATCGTTGCGAGGCACCCGGCTTCGCACCCAGCAGAACGGAGAAGCCCATGACCACCACGGCCATCACCCACGTCCGGCTCTTCGACGGCCACGACGTCGTCGACGACACCACCGTCGTTATCGAGGGGCACACCATCGCCTCGGTCGGCGGCCCCGTGCCCGCAGGCGCCGAGGTCGTCGACGGCGCCGGCGGCACGCTGCTGCCCGGCCTGATCGACGCGCACGTCCACACCAACCACGACGCGCTCCGCCTGGCCCTGCGCTTCGGCGTCACGACCGAGCTGGAGATGCAGGGGACCCACACCCGCGACCGGCGTGCGGAGATCGACGAGGACGACACCGCGGCCGACGTACGCTCCGCCGGCTTCGGCCTGACCGCGCCCGGCGGCCACCCGTCCGAGCTGTTCCCCGAGGGCTTCCGCCCCGGACCCCCGCCCGGGGCACCCGCCCCGTCGGGGCCGCGGCCGGTGCAGGCGGAGGTGACCACGCCCGCGGAGGCCACTGCCGTGGTCCCCCGTCTGGTCGACAGCGGCTCCGACTACATCAAGGTCATGATCGACGACGGTTCGGTCGAGGGGCACCCGGGCCTTCCGATGCTCGACCAGGAGACGGTGGACGCGGGCGTCGCGGCCGCCCACGCGCTCGGCGCCCTGACCGTCGCGCACGCGCTCACCGTCGACGCGACCCGGATGGGACTGCAGGCCGGCGTCGACGGCTTCGCGCACCTGTTCATGGACCGGCCCCACGACGAGGCAGTGGTCGAGGAGATCCGGCGTGCGGGTGTCTTCGTCACCCCGTGCGTCGTGCTGAACGCCTCGATGATGGGGATCACCGGCGACGTGCTCGCCGACGACCCGCGCGTCGCGTCACGGCTCGACGAGGCGTGGGACACCACGCTGCGCTCCAGCTTCGGCCACTACCCGCAGGGGCGCATCGAGGACGTGCTGGCCACCGTGAAGGCGTTGCACGACGCCGGCGTGGACCTGCTGGTGGGCACTGACGTGTCCGTCCCGCTGCCGTTCATGGGCGGGCTGGCGCACGGGGCGAGCGTCCACCACGAGCTGCAGTACCTCGTACGCGCCGGACTCACCCCGGTGGAGGCGCTGCGGGCCGCCACCTCGGTGCCGGCGCGACGCTTCTCGCTGCACGACCGGGGCCGCGTCGCGGCGGGGCTGCGCGCCGACCTGCTGCTGGTGGACGGCGACCCGACCACCACGATCAGCGACTCGCTGAACACCCGCGAGGTCTGGCGCCGCGGCGCCCGCCTGGCTCGCTGAGGTCCCCTGCCGCTGGGCTCAGGCAGAACCGCCCAGCGGCAGGGCGAGCACGAGCTCGCCGTCGGCCGTCACCTGCACCGGTACGCCCCAGTCCTGCTGCACCATCCAGCAGGCGGCCCCCTCGCCGCCGTCGACGTCACAGGACGCGGCGCGGGCGGCGACGTGCAGGACCCCCTCGCCCACCCGGGGGTCGAGCTCGAGGACGCGGTGCAGGGCGGTCCCGCGGCCCTCACCCGAGCGGAGCAGGGCGGGAGGCGTCGCGCTCACCAGCAGCTGCGAGGGCGGACCGAACCGGTCGTCCACCTTCTGCCCCGGAGCCGGCGTGAAGTCGACGCGCAGCTCGACGCGCGTCCCCACGTCGGTCACCGGGCGCTGGGTGCGGTGGGCGAACCCGTCGACCTCGACGACCCCGCCCAGCGGCACGCGGGTGATCCGGTGGGCCGTGGACTCCACGACCAGCAGGTCGGTGCCGTCGACGAGGAGACCGCTGGGCTCGGCCAGCCCGGTCGCCACGGTGCTGACCTGCCCGTCGGCGATCCGGCGTACGGCGCCGTTGTAGGTGTCGGCGACGGCGACCGACCCGTCGGGGAGCACGGCCACGGCCAGCGGGTGCTGCAGCAGCGCCTGGTCGGCCGGGCCGTCGCGGAACCCGAAGTCGAAGAGCCCGGTGCCGACGACGGTGTCGACGCGGCCGGCGTCCCCGTCGTACGACACGACGCGCACGGCGGAGGTCTCGCTGTCCGCGATCCACATCCGCTCCCCGTCGGGGGTGACGGCGAGCCGCGAGGGCTGCGCGAACCACGCCTGGTCGAGCGGACCGTCGAGCAGCCCCTCGTTGGTGGTGCCGGCGACCACCTCGACGTCGCCGGTGGCGGGGTCGTACGTCCACAGCTGGTGCGTGCCGGCCATCGCGACCCAGACGCGGTCGCGCCACCAGGTGACGTCCCAGGGGCTGGAGAGGCGGGCCGTCCCGTCGCCGGCCATCCACTGCTGCCCGTCGCCGGCCAGGGTGCGGACGGTGCCGGTCGCCGAGTCGACCCCGGCGAGACGGTGCGCGACGGTGTCGGCGACCACGACGTCGTACCCGACCCGCGCGGCAACCGCCTCGGGGAGCACGCACAGGCCGTTGGGCTCGCGGAAGCCACCGATCCGCCGCTCGACCCCGCCGTCGACACCAAGCAGCACGACCTCGTCGTGGCCGGCGTCGGCGACCGCGAGCCGGCCGTCGGCGAGACGGTCCAGGGAGGCGGGGAAGCGCAGGTCGGTGGGCTCGACGACCGGCGACACGTACGGCGAGTCACCCGGCTGCAGCGTGCCCTTGTCGCGGTGCAGCGGGACGAGCTCGGCGAGCAGTGCGTCGATGGCGTGCGCGTGCCCCTCGCCGGCGTACTGCGCGACGACGTACCCCTCGGGGTCGACGAGCACCAGCGTCGGCCAGGCCCGCGCCGTGTACGCCTGCCAGGTGGTCAGCTCGGGGTCGTCGAGGACCGGGTGCGTGACCGCGTACCGCTCGACGGCCGCGACCAGCGCGTCCGGGTCGGCCTCGTGGACGAACTTCGGCGAGTGCACGCCGACGACCACGAGCTCCTCGGACCACCGCTCCTCCACGGGCCGCAGCTCGTCGAGGACGTGCAGGCAGTTGATGCAGCAGAACGTCCAGAAGTCCAGCAGCACGAACCGGCCGCGCAGGTCGGCGGTGCTGAGCGGGGCGGCGACGTTGAGCCAGCCGCGGCCGGTGAGTTCGGGGGCGCGTACCTTCACCGGACGATTGTCCCCCGTCGTGCCCGCAACGGGGCGTGCGGTCGGCGCGGACCGACCGCACGCCGCCGGGAAGCGCCTCAGATGCGGTCGCGTCCCCCGAGGTCGACGCGCATGCCGCCCTCCCTGATCACGGTCGCGACGATCTCAGCCAGACGTCCGGTCCGTGAGTACGTCTCCGTCAGGTGGTTGCGTGCAGCGACTCCGACGGGGCCGACGTGCGTCAGGTAGTTCCACATCAGCTCGTCGTTGAAGTCGGGGCGCGCCGCGACCACGTCGAGGCCCGCCACGATCCGAGGCTCCGCGGACAGGAGGTCCTTGAGGATCGCCTGCTGGACGTTCCACACGCGCACGAGTGCCTCGATCTTGTCCACCTCCGTCGGCTCGACCCCGCTGAGCGCGATGCCGTGCTCCACGATGTCGAGGGAGTCCACGTACGGCTCGGCGAACTTCGCGAACTCCGACGGCTCGATGGGTCCTTGGGACCAGTCACGGCCACCGGCCGGCTTGGGGGTCCGCCCGAAGAGACCCATCAGTACGTGTCCTGTCCGGTGACGGCCTGCTCGATGGCGTCCGCCGCCACGCAGACGAGGTTCAGCGGCTCCTCGATCTCGTTCCGGTCGAGGTTCTCGATCGGGACCGACACCCTCAGCGTGACCAGGTCACCGAAGGTCGAGATGCCGCCGGCCGCGTACTCGGCACTGTGCGACACGGCCCTGCTGAGGTCGACCGCTCCCTGCGCCCCCACCGGGGAGTGGAAGTCGACCCACCGGGCACTCGCCTCGTCCGGACCAGACCAGGTCACGAAGACCAGCTGCGAGCGGAGCTCGGCCAGGTCGAAGACGAGCTTGACCACCGCCCCGTCGGCGACCAGGTCACACCTGTAGTGCGACGTGAGGTAGCTGCGCACCGACTGCCAGGTCGCCATCCCTCACCGCCCGTGGTGGCCGCTGTGCTCGTTGCACAGCAGGCCGGTGTTGTTGCACTTGCTGCAGGTCAGCTTGCCGAAGGCGCCGCTGGCGCGGCCCCCGTTGCAGGCCGGGCAGTCGTGCAGCGGCCGGTGGCACTTGGTGCAGTCCACAGTGTTCTCCTTGGCTCGAGGGCCCGGACCTCCCGGACCGACGTGGCCCGACGATGGCAGAGCGCCGCTCGGGGAACGTGTGGGTTTCCGCGACCA
>NZ_JBJEHY010000155.1:0-8875 GCF_051876515.1 Nocardioides sp.
GGTCCGCAGCCCCAGCCGCGCCTCCATCTCGCCCTGACGGGCGGCACGCGCCGCCTCGGCCAGCTCCTCGCGGGCGCTGGTGTCGGGCTCCTCCTCGGTGACCTCCTCGGCCGCTGCCAGCCTCGCCTCGAGGTCAACCAGACCGGCCAGGTCGCGCTCGCGCGCCTCGTGGGCCGCCGTGACCGCCTTCTCCAGGCGCTCGGCCTCACCCCGGGCGGCGCGTACGGCCGACCCGTGCTGCCCCAGCTCCTCGGCCACGGCCGCGAGCGTGGCGTCCGACTCGTGCAGCTGGGCCAGGGCGACGTCGACCCGCTTGAGCGCCTCGTGCCGCTCGGCCTCCAGACCGGAGATGACGAACCCCAGCCGCTCGGCCGTGGCAGTGGCCCGCTGCAGCTCGTCGTTGGCCTCGTCGACCGCCGCCTGGACCTCCAGGAGGCTCGGCTGGCTGCCCGAGCCGCCGGCCACCACGTGGCTGCCGACGACGTCGCCGTCCTTGGTCACGGCGCGGATCTGGGGCGCCTGCTCCACCAGCGCCCTGGCGGCGGTGAGGTCATCGACGACCGCCACCTGGTCCAGGACGGCCGTGAGGGCCCCGGCGAGGTGGTCGGGGACGGTGACCACGTCGACCGCCCACCGCGCACCGGCGGGCAGCTCCGGCCAGGCACGCTCCGCTGACGGGGCCCCCGACAGCAGCAGGGCTGCGCGCCCGAGGTCGTCGTCCTTCAGCCGGCCCACCGCGTCGAGGGCCGACTGGGTGCCGTCGACCACCACGGCGTCCGCGGCCGGCCCGAGGGCGGCGGCCAGGGCGGTCTCGTACCCGTGCTCGACGTCGAGCAGAGCGGCCACCGATCCGAGCACGCCGGAGACCTTCGCGTCTGCGGCCAGCAGCGCACCGGCGCCGTCCTTGCGGTTGAGCCCGATCTCGAGGGCGTCGCGCCGGGCGGTGAGGGCCGTACGGTCCCGCTCGGCCCGCTGGGCCTCGTCCCGGGCGGAGGCGAGCTTCTCCTCGATGCCGTCGAGGAGGGTCACGGCCTCCTCGTGCTCGGCGTCGAGGCCCTCCTCCCCCGCGTCGAGCCCGGCCACGGTGGTCTCCAGGGCGGTGAAGTCGCGCTGGGCCTTGTCGGCCCGCGCCGCGGCCTCCTCGCGCGCCTGGCTGAGCCGACCGATCTCGTCGTCGGCGGCGGCCGCCCGCGACTTGAGGGCGTTGACCTGGCCGTGCAAACGGGCCAGTCCCTCGCGGCGGTCGGCCGCGGCGCGTTGCGCGGCGGCGACTCGACGCTCCTCGGCCGAGGCGGCCTCCTCCGCATCGCGCTTCGCTGCGACGGCGGCCTCGAGGTCCGCCCGGCCCGCCTGGACCTGGGCGTCGATCTCGGCCTCCTGGGCCCGGACCCGCTCGGCCTGGGCCTCCAGGTCGTCGGGGTCGCGGCCGGAGTCCACGGTGTCGGGCTCGGCGGCGCCGGCCGCGTTGCGCAGCCGCTCGGCCGCCAGGGACTGGGTGCCGCGCAGACGCTCGCGCAGGCCGGAGAGCGCGAACCACGTGTCCTGCGCCGCGGAGAGGCGCGGCAGGTCCTCACGCAGCGCCGCCTCGAGACGGCCCTCGGCGGCCCGGGCCGCCTCGGTGTCGGCCTCGACCTGGGCGCGCCGCTCGACGAGGATCGTCTCGTCGGCCATCTCGGCCTCCAGCGCCGTACGGGCGCCGACCAGGTCGTCGGCGAGCAGCCGGGCGCGGGCGTCACGCGCCTCGGCCTGCACCACGGCCGCCTTGCGCGCGACCTCGGCCTGCTTGCCCAGCGGCTTGAGCTGGCGGCGGATCTCGACGATCAGGTCGCCGAGCCGGGCCAGGTTGCCGTCGGTCGACTGGAGCTTGCGGAGCGCCTTCTCCTTGCGCTTGCGGTGCTTGAGGACGCCGGCCGCCTCCTCGATGAAGCCGCGCCGGTCCTCCGGCGTGGCCCGCAGGATCGAGTCGAGCTGCCCCTGCCCGACGATCACGTGCATCTCGCGCCCGATGCCGGAGTCGCTCAGCAGCTCCTGGACGTCGAGCAGCCGGCACGACTGGCCGTTGATCGCGTACTCGGAGCCGCCGTTGCGGAACATGGTGCGGCTGATCGTGACCTCGGTGTACTCGATCGGCAGCGCACCGTCGGTGTTGTCGATCGTGAGGGCGACCTCGGCGCGCCCGAGCGGAGGGCGTCCGGCGGTGCCGGCGAAGATGACGTCCTCCATCTTGCCGCCGCGCAGGCTCTTGGCGCCCTGCTCGCCCATGACCCACGCCAGGGCGTCGACGACGTTGGACTTGCCGGAGCCGTTCGGGCCCACGATGCAGGTGATCCCCGGTTCGAGCTGGAGCGTCGTGGAGGACGCGAAGGACTTGAACCCCTTCAGGGTCAGGCTCTTCAGGTACACCCGGTCCTCCTCGTCACTGCCACCGCGCAGCAGCCTACTGTGCCTCGTCGGCCGCCAGCGTCTGTTCGTCGTGGTGCACGATCAGGTCGAGGGAGCGCCACATGGCGGCGAGGATCACGACGGATCCGACGAAGGCGAACCAGAACGGCGCCACCACGCCCCACTCGCGGGCGATGAGGCCACCGAGCGCGGACCCGACGACGATGCCGCCGAAGACACCCATGAGGTACACGCTGGCGACTCTGCCCTGGTACTCGGTGGGAACCGCGCGCTGGCGCACCGCCGACGACAGGGCGCCCCACACGAAGGCGTAGCAGCCGAAGACGAGCATGATGACCATCGCCAGCCAGGTCCACCGGTTGAGCGCGAAGGCGAGGTGCACGACGGCCTCGAGGACCAGACAGCCCTTCATCAGTCCGCCGAGCGGGACCCGTCGTTCGAGCCACGGGTAGAGCGTCGTCCCGACCAGCCCCCCGACCGCTCCCACCGTGACGAGCAGGCCGTACCCGATCTCACCGCTGCCCAGGTGCTGGGTGGCGTACAGGACCAGGACGGACCAGGCCGCTCCCCACGTCACGTTGAAGAGCACGATGACCAGGGTCAACGTCCGTACGGGGGCGTGGCGCCACAGCCACCGCAGCCCGTCGGCGATCTCGGCGCGCACCCCGGGTCGCTCCCCCGCACCGGACGCCTGTCTGCCGTGGGCGGGCAGCCGCAGCCCGGACAGGACCATGGTGCCGACCACCAGCAGGACGGTCTGGGCGGCGAAGGGCCACACCGCCCCGAGCGCGAACAGGGCGGCGCCCAGCGGCGGCCCGACCAGCTGGTTGATGGTGAGGATCCCGGCCATCATCCGGGAGTTGGCGAGCCCCAGGTCCTTCTTGGCGACCAGCATCGGCGTGAGCGTCGAGGACGTCGTGTCCGCGAAGGTCTCCGCCAGGCCGAGGGCGAACACCGCCGCCAGCACGCCACCGATGCCCACCTGGCCGCTGGCCAGCACGCCCACCAGGACGGCGAGGACGACGCAGCGCGACAGGTTCGCGACCACGAGCAGCAGGCGACGGTCCAGCCGGTCCGCCAGCACGCCCGCCTGCAGTCCGAACAGCAGCCACGGCAGCTGCTGGAGCAACGGGGCCATCGCGACCAGCAGCGGGTCGCGGGTCTGGGAGGCGACCAGCAGCGGCCCGGCGGCCAGAGCCAGGCCGTCACCGAGGTTGGTGGTCCAGGACCCTGCCACGAGTCGACGGAACTGCCCACCCAGACGAGGGGGCAGGAAGGCGTCGAGCAGCACGGTCACAGGCACCAGACGCTACGCCGTCCGCCGCGCGACGGGCGAGCGGTTTTCCGAGCAGCTCAGGCGGGCTGCAGGGCCTCGTCGAGGGAGGCGGCGGTCAGGTCGAGCCGGAGCTGGTCGTTCTGCTCCTGCAGGCGTACGACCAGCGCCTCGAGGTCGGCCACCCGCTGGCGCAGCCGACGGTTCTCGACGAGCAGCGTGCTCGGGTGAGCTCCGGTACCGAGGTGACCGAGGAGCGCCTTGGCCATGTGTGGGCCCTTCGTGAGTGGGGACGTGCCGCGTACGGGCGCGCGAGGCGCACCGTGCGGACCGTCTACCAGAGTCCCACCGACCTCCCGCGGGGTCAAACCCGGACTGGAGGGGTTCAGCGTCCCGCCCGGGGCCTCCGCGGCACCGGCTGGCAGCGGGGGCAGAAGTACGAGGACCGGTTCATGAAGGCAGCACGACGGATCGGGGTGCCGCACCGGTCGCACGGCTCACCCTCGCGCCCGTACGCGTGCAGCGAGCGGTCGAAGTAGCCGGACTCGCCGTTGACGTTGACGTACAGGGCGTCGAAGGAGGTGCCACCTTGGGCCAGCGCGTGGCTCATCACCTCTCGGGCGTGCGAGAGGAGCTCGCGCGCCTGGGGCCCGCTCAGCCGGTCGCCGGGACGCTCCCCGTGGATGCGGGCACGCCACAGCGCCTCGTCGGCGTAGATGTTGCCGATGCCGGAGACGACGTCCTGGTTGAGCAGGATCCGCTTCACCGCCGACGAGCGTCGACGCACGGCACGGACGAACGCGTCCTCGTCGAACTCGCTGTCGAGCGGGTCGCGCGCGATGTGCGCGATCTCCGGCGGGAGGAGGGCACCGTCCTCGGCGTACGAGAGGCCACCGAACATGCGCTGGTCGACGAAACGCATCTCGAGCCGGCCGGTCGGCGCCGAGTCCGAGGTGACGCCCTCGAGGCCGAAGCGCACCCTCAGGTGCCGCTCGTCGGCGGCGTCGGCGTCCTTGAGGAGCATCTGCCCGCTCATGCCGAGGTGGGCGAGGACGGCGTCGCGCTCGTCGAGGGCGATCCAGAAGTACTTCCCGCGCCGTCGCACGGCGGTGATGGTGCGCCCGACCACGCGGTCGGCGAACCCCTGCGGGCCCGCGGGGTCACGCCGTACGGGGCGCGGGTGCAGCACCTGGACGTGGGAGATGTGGGCACCCAGCACGTGCTGGCTGAGGCCGGCCCGGACGACCTCGACCTCGGGGAGCTCGGGCACCGCTCAGGAACCGGTGGCCTCGTCGGCGTCGGCACGGGGACCGCCCGTGACGCCGTGGGCCTCGACGATCTCGCGGTACGCGGTCTCCGCGGCCCCCTGCTCGGCCTCCTTCTTGGAGCGGCCGTTGCCGTGCCCGTGGAGCTGGCCGCCGACACGGACCTGCGCCACGAACGTCTTGGCGTGGTCCGGGCCCGCGTCCTCGATGACGTACTCGGGCACACCGAGCGACAGGGAGGCGGAGAGCTCCTGCAGGGAGGTCTTCCAGTCGAGACCGGCGCCCATCGAGGCGGCGGCCTCCATCACCGGGTCGAAGAGCCGGTGGATCACCCGGGCGGCCTCCTCGAGGCCACCGGAGAGGTGGATGGCACCGATGAGGGCCTCGACCGTGTCGGACAGGATCGACGCCTTGTCACGACCACCGGTCGTCTCCTCGCCCCGACCCAGCTTGATGTGGGCGCCGAGGCCGATGCCACGAGCGACGTCGGCGAGTGCGCGCGCGTTGACCACGGCAGCGCGCAGCTTCGCCAGACGTCCCTCGGAGAAGTCGGGGTGGGTGAGGTACAGCGTCTCGGTCACCACGACACCCAGCACCGAGTCGCCCAGGAACTCCAGGCGCTCGTTGGTGGGGATCCCACCGTTCTCGTACGCGTACGAGCGGTGGGTCAGGGCACGCTCGAGCAGCTCGGCCCCCAGAACGGGGTCACCGAGCGCCGAGCGAAGCTCCTGTGTGCTCAGCTTTCCGCTGATCAGAGGACCTGGCGGCGGTCGGCGCGGGCGCCGTACTGGCCGCAGGAACCGCAGGCGCGGTGGGGCAGGTGCTTGGCACCGCAGGCCGGGTTGGCGCAGGTCGCCAGGGACGGCGCGACGGCCTTCCACTGCGAACGACGGTGACGCGTGTTGCTGCGCGACATCTTCCGCTTCGGGACAGCCACTGTTATCTCCTGTTGGTTCTGAGCCGGACCCTGTCCGGCTCGGGTGTGTTCCAGCCGGGGGCGGCTGGTCAGTCCTGGGTTTCCTGCTGAAGTCCCGCGAGGCCCGCCCACCGGGGATCGATGGGCGCGTCGTGGGTGTGTCCGGGCTCATCCAGGAGTCGTGTGCCGCACTCGGCGCACAGACCCTCGCAGTCCTCCTGACACAGCGGCTGGAACGGTAGTGCAAGCACCACCGCGTCCCGCAGCAAAGGCTCGAGGTCGAGCAGGTCGTCCTCAAGCCGGTTGGTCTCGTCGTCCAGGTCGTGGTCGTCGTGCTCCACAGCCTTGTCGTGCTGGTCCTCGTAGACGTACAGCTCCTGGAACTTCGCGACGACGTCGTCGTCGATCGGCTCCAGGCACCGCACGCACTCGCCCTCGAGCCCGGCCTGAACCGTACCCGTGACCAGCACGCCCTCCACCACCGCCTCGAGGCGCAGGTCGATCTCGACCGGCGCACCCTCGGGGACATGGAGGACCTCGATGCCCAGTTCTGCCGGGGCCGGCACGGTGATGACCTCTTCCCGCTGGGACCCCGGGCGGCGGCCGAGCTCGCGGGTGTCGAGCACGAGCGGCGCCCTCGGGTCCAGGCTGGTCATGAAGTCATCTCCGAAGTCCGGACACAAACAGAACCTGTGAATCGTATCCGGCGCCACACCGACGGGCAAAACCCGGTCCGTTCCTGGCACACGGCCCCACCGGACGTGTGACGCAGCCGACGTCCGATCAGCCCTGGCCGCCCTCGGCGAGCTCGGCGTACCGCGCCTTCACCCGGTCGACCACGGCCGGCGGGAGCAGCCCGTCGGCCTGTCCCCCGTTGCCCAGGACGACCTTCATCAGCGAGGAGCTCACGAACGAGTACGCCGGGTCGGTGGCCAGGAAGACCGTCTCCACCGGCGACATCCGGGAGTTCATGTGGGCCATCGGCAGCTCGTACTCGTAGTCACCCGGGCCGCGCAGGCCCTTGACCATCGCCACCGCCCCGATCGAGGTGCAGTAGTCCACGACGAGGCCACCGAAGCTGTCGACGGTGACGTTGCCGAGGTCGGCGACGACCTCACGCAGCATCTCGAGCCGCTCCTCGAGAGTGAACAGCCCGCTCTTGGCGGAGTTCACGCCCGCCGCGACGACCACCTCGTCGAACAGCAGGGAGGCGCGCCTCACGACGTCGAGGTGCCCGTTGGTGACGGGGTCGAACGTTCCGGGGCAGACGGCACGACGCAACGGTGTTCTCCTGCGGTGGGGGTGCGGACGCCCGGACGGGACCGGTCTGGTCGGCCCGGAACGGGTCCGGGGCCTCAGTCCGTGGCCGGGACGTGACCGTACCAAAGCGCGGTCTCGCCGTACTTGCGCGTGCGACCGGCCTCGATCCCCTCGGGCCAGGTCACCGTGGTGCGCTTGGCCGCCCGCTCGACCACGACGAGCGCGTCGGGCACCAGCCACCCGTTCTCCACGAGCAGCGCCAGCTCCTCGTCCACCTCTGCGTCGGCCATCGGGTACGGCGGGTCCATGAAGACCACGTCGTACGGCTGGGCCGGCGCCGACGCCAGCACCGTGCGCACCGACTGGGCGAGCACCTGGGCGACGTCGCAGCCGATCGCGCGGGCGTTCTCCCCGATCAGCGCGGCCGTACGCCGGTCGTGCTCCACCAGCGTGACCGCCGACGCGCCACGGGACCAGGCCTCGAGCCCGACGGCCCCCGAGCCCGCGTACAGGTCGAGGACGCGCATCCCGGACAGCGAGCCGCCCCACGACTCGATCGCCGAGAAGAGTGCCTCGCGCACCCGGTCGCTGGTGGGACGGGTCGCCTGGCCCTGCGGGGTCTGGAGACGACGGCCGCCAGCCGTGCCGGCAATGATCCTGGTCACGCGTGGTCAGCCCTTCTCGATGTACGCCGAGGCAGCTGAGCGTTCCACGGCCTCCACGGCGGCCGCCAACCCGGGGTGCGCGTCCAGCCCGCCCGCCTGCTCCAGCAGCCGGTCGGCCTCCTCGCGCGCCCGCAGGATCGTCTTCTCGTCGCGGAGCACCCGCAGCGTGACGAGGCTGGAGCGGCGCCCCGACTGGTCCGCGCCGAGCACGTCACCCTCACGTCGCTGCTCGAGGTCGACCTGGCTGAGCTCGAACCCGTCCGTGGTCGCGGCGACCGCGGCCAGCCGTTCCCGGGCGGGGGTGTCGACCTCGGCGTGCGAGACCAGCAGGCACAGGCCGGGCAGTCCGCCACGGCCCACGCGACCACGCAGCTGGTGGAGCTGGGAGATCCCGAACCGCTCGGCGTCGAGCAGCACCATCGTGGTGGCGTTGTGCACGTCCACGCCCACCTCGATCACGGTGGTGGAGACGAGGACGTCGATCTCCCCGGCCGCGAAGGCGCGCATCGTGCGGTCCTTCTCGTCGGGGTGCATCCGTCCGTGCAGCGCGGCCGTCCGCAGACCGGCCAAGGGCCCCTGGGCCAGCATCTCGTGGACGTCCTCCACGGCGGCCAGCGGTCGGGGCGGCGGGACCTCACGCCCCTCCTCGTCGACCTCGCGGGGCTCGTCCGCGCCCTCCTCGGGCGTGCTGCCGGCGATGCGGGGACACACGACGTACGCCTGGTGCCCCTTCTCGACCTCCTCGCGCACCCGCTGCCAGACCCGGTCCTGCCAGGCCGGCTGCTCGGCGAGCGGTACGACGGTGGTCTGGATCGGGGCGCGCCCGGCAGGCAGCTCGTCGAGCACGGAGACCTCCAGGTCCCCGAAGACCGTCATCGCCACGGTGCGCGGGATCGGTGTCGCCGTCATGACCAGGACGTGCGGCGGCTCCCCCGCCTTGTCGGTCAGGGCGGCGCGCTGCTCCACGCCGAAGCGGTGCTGCTCGTCGACGACGACCAGCGCGAGGTCGTCGAAGCCGACCGCGTCCTCGAGCAGCGCGTGGGTGCCCACCAGGATGCCGACCTCACCGGCCGCGACCGCGGCGAGCACCTCC
>NZ_JBJEHY010000156.1:0-8858 GCF_051876515.1 Nocardioides sp.
GGTCTCGAGCTGGCGGGCTCGCTCCTCGGCCGTGTGGATACCCATGTACGACCGGGTGTCGAAGTCGAGGTAGTCGAGCGCCAGCCGGCGGAAGACGTAGTCCATGATCGACTGCGACATGCGGACGTCGGGGTCGTCGGTCAGGCCGGCGGGCTCGAAGCGCAGGTTGGTGAACTTCGAGACGTACGTCTCCAGCGGGACACCGTACTGCAGACCGATCGAGACGGCGATCGAGAAGGCGTCCATCACGCCGGCCAGGGTCGAGCCCTGCTTGCCGAGCTTGAGGAAGACCTCGCCCAGCTGGCCGTCGTCGTGAGCGCCCGAGGTCATGTAGCCCTCGGCACCGCCGACGGTGAACGACGTGGTGCGCGAGACGCGGGACTTCGGCAGGCGCTTGCGGGTCGGGGCGTAGACGACCTTCTCCACGACCTTGGTCTCCACGGCCTCGGCCGAGGCAGCCGCGGCAGCCGCGTCCTTCTTGGCCTTGCCGCCACCGTCAGCCAGCGGCTGACCGACCTTGCAGTTGTCGCGGTAGACGGCGGTCGCCTTGAGGCCGAGCTTCCAGGACTGCAGGTAGACGTCCTCGATCTCCTCCACGGTCGCCGTCTCCGGCAGGTTGACCGTCTTGGAGATGGCGCCGGACAGGAACGGCTGCGTGGCAGCCATCATCCGCACGTGGCCCATCGGCTTGAGGGCGCGGGCGCCCATCGCGGTGTCGAAGATCTCGTAGTGCTCGGTCTTGAGACCGGGCGCGTCGACCACGTGACCGTGCTCGGAGATGTACTCGACGATCGCCTCGACCTGCTCCGGCTGGTAGCCGAGCTTCTTGAGCGCACGCGGGATCGTCTGGTTGACGATCTGCATGGAGCCGCCACCGACGAGCTTCTTGAACTTCACCAGGGAGAAGTCGGGCTCGATGCCGGTGGTGTCGCAGTCCATCATGAAGCCGATGGTGCCGGTCGGCGCGAGGACGGAGGCCTGTGCGTTGCGGAAGCCGTTCTTCTCGCCCAGCTTGATGACGTCGGCCCAGGCCTTCGTCGCGAGCTTGTGGACGCGGCCGTCCTCGGTGTGCAGCACGCGCACCTGGTCGTTGGCCGACTGGTGCTTGCGCATGACCCGCTTGTGGGCCTCGGCGTTGCGGGCGTAGCCGGCGTACGGGCCCACGACCGCGGCGATCTCGGCGGAGCGCTTGTACGAGGTGCCGGTCATCAGCGAGGTGATGGCGGCAGCCATCGAGCGGCCACCCTCGGAGTCGTAGCCCAGGCCCATCGCCATCAGCAGCGCGCCGAGGTTGGCGTAACCGATGCCGAGCTGGCGGTAGTCGACCGTGGTCTGGCCGATGGACTCGGTCGGGAAGTCGGCGAAGCAGATCGAGATGTCCATCGCGGTGATGATGAACTCGACGGCCTTCGCGAACAGGGCGGCGTCGAAGGTGTCGTCGTCCTTGAGGAACTTGAGCAGGTTGAGCGAGGCCAGGTTGCACGAGGAGTTGTCGAGCGACATGTACTCCGAGCACGGGTTGGACGCGGTGATCCGGCCGGTCTCGGGGTTGGTGTGCCAGTCGTTGATCGTGTCGTCGTACTGCAGACCCGGGTCGGCGCACTCCCAGGCGGCCTGTGAGATCTTGCGGAACAGGTCCCGGGCGTCGACGGTCTCGATGACCTCGCCGGTGCTGCGCGAGCGCAGGCCGAACTCGGTGCCGTCCTCGACGGCGCGCATGAACTCGTCGCTCACCCGGACCGAGTTGTTGGCGTTCTGGTACTGGACGGAGGTGATGTCGGCGCCGCCCAGGTCCATGTCGAAGCCGGCGTCGCGCAGCGCGCGGATCTTGTCCTCCTCGCGCGCCTTGGTCGCGACGAACTCCTCGATGTCGGGGTGGTCGACGTCGAGCACGACCATCTTGGCCGCACGACGCGTCGCGCCGCCCGACTTGATGGTGCCAGCCGACGCGTCCGCGCCACGCATGAAGGAGACGGGGCCCGACGCGGTGCCACCCGAGGACAGCAGCTCCTTGGACGAACGGATGCGGGAGAGGTTGAGGCCGGCACCGGAGCCGCCCTTGAAGATGAAGCCCTCTTCCTTGTACCAGTTCAGGATCGAGTCCATGGAGTCGTCGACCGAGAGGATGAAGCAGGCCGAGACCTGCTGCGGCGACGGGGTGCCGACGTTGAACCACACCGGGGAGTTGAAGGAGAAGTACTGGTTGACCAGCAGCCAGGTGAGCTCGTGCTCGAAGATCTCCGCGTCACCGGCAGTGGCGAAGTAGCCGTGCTCCACGCCGGCCTTCGTGTACGTCTTGACCACGCGGTCGACGAGCTGCTTGAGGCTCCACTCGCGGGCGTCGGTGCCGACCGCGCCGCGGAAGTACTTGGTGGTGACGATGGTGGAGGCGTTGACCGACCAGAAGTCGGGGTACTCCACGCCGTGCTGCTCGAAGACGGTCTCCCCGGTCTTCCAGTTCTTCTGGACGACGTCGCGCCGCTCCCAGTTGATCTGGTCGTACGGGTGGGTCCCCTTCGTGCTGAAGACGCGCTCCAGCTTGAGGCCCTTGCCCTTGCGCGCGGTGCCGGTGCTCACCGTCTCGGTCATGGGTTCTCCTTCGAATCCCTCGTGGTGGTTCCCTGATGATGCCGGTCGGGTCCGACATTTTTGGGGGCATGAGACCTGGCAGGCAGCTTCCCCACTACCTGCCAGGTCGACTGTGGTCAGCCAGAGGCTGAGTCGGCGATGACGTCCACCGAGGTGGTGGCGGCATCGCCGGGGGTGACGCGTCGCTCCATGCGCAGCATCGCGATCTCGGACTCGAAGTCGGCAGCCGACTCGAACGCCCGGTAGACGCTGGCAAAGCGGAGGTACGCGACCTCGTCCAACTCTCGCAGCGGAGCCAGGATCGCGAGGCCGACCTCGTGGGCCGGGACCTCGGCCTGACCGCTCAGACGCAGAGCGTCCTCGACCTCCTGGCCCAGACAGGCCAGCTGGTCCTCGGTCACGGGACGTCCCTTGCACGCCTTGCGGGCGCCGGAGATCGCCTTGTCGCGGTTGAACGGCTCCGTGGCGCCGGAGCGCTTCAGGACCGTCAACTGCATCTTCTCGACGGTGGTGAACCGACGGTCGCAGGACGAGCAGGTGCGGCGGCGGCGGATGGACCCGCCGTCGTCGGCCACACGGCTGTCGAGGACCCGGGTGTCGGTGTGCCGGCAGTACGGGCAGTGCATCGCGGATCCCCCTTCCAGAAGTTCTGGAGCGTGTGGCTGGAGCCGGTCCGGGCATGCCGGGGCCGCTCACCCCTGAGCAACCCCACCCTGTGGACAGACGTCCTCTTCTTGTGGACAACCAGTAGCCCGTCTGTGGGAATTCATCCGGTTCTTGTGAACTAGATGTGGAAAACCACAGCGGTGTAACTACTAGATGTAGTGGTAACCGTACGGCGACCTCACTAGGGATGCAACCCGAAACGCCGACTTCGAATGCCCGCATCCGGACTGGACCAGCAAATGCGCAGGTCAGTACGGCTAAGCCCTTCCAGAACTTCTTCCGAGACGTCTCGGCACGTGGTTGATGTGACGCACGGGGACGGTGGGTCCCGCCGTTCCTCCGACGCCGTTGGGGTGCATGGGACACAATGACCACGTGGCATCCAGGGGGAAGCGCGCAGGGTCGCGACGTGCACCAGCCACCCGACCGAGCCTCGGCCGCGGCACCCTGCTGATCTGCGCGGGGATCACCGCCTGCGTGATCGCCTGGGGGTTCCTCGTGTACGCCGCCATCGAGTTCGGCGTCACCGCCCGCACCGGCGAGACGCCCGCCTGGGGGTTCATGACCCTGGCCGGCGTCGGCGCGATGGCCTGCCTCTTCTTCGGGCTCATGCTCGGCTCCCTCCTGCTGGAGAAGCTCGGCATCATCCGCGCGGACGACGAGTCAGCCGGGACCGACGAGGCTAGCGGCTCCCCCACCCCGCCCCGCTCCCCCGGAGGCAAGCGCGCC
This sequence comes from Nocardioides sp., assembly GCF_051876515.1. Lineage (GTDB taxonomy): Bacteria > Actinomycetota > Actinomycetes > Propionibacteriales > Nocardioidaceae > Nocardioides. The sequence continues at coordinate 3,985 of NZ_JBJEHY010000156.1, forward strand.
GCGAGGTGACGCACCCCAGACATGGGCGATGGGTGGGCCTTCCCGGGCCCACCCATCGTCTTCCCCTTGGTTCCGCCGGCCGGGGTCGAATCGGCCGGCGGAAGTCTGCGTCAGCCCTCGACCGGGACGCGGAGCTTCTGCCCCGCCTGGAGGACAGCGGTGTCGAGCGCGTTGAGCTCCTGGATCTCGCGCATCGTGTCGCGGACGGCCTCGCCGCCGGACACGTCACTGGCGATGCCCCAGAGGGTGTCACCCGTGCCGACGACCACGATCTCGGTCGGCGGCAGCTCGCCCGCCTCGGTGGTGCCCATGGCCCCGCCGGCAAGGAAGAGTGCCGCAGTCAGCGCCAGCAGCAGGGCAGTGAGGAACACCACGAGCCGTCCGCGACGGGTCAGTCGCACGGTCGAACCGGCACGACGGGCCTGGGGGACGTAGCTCGGGGAGATGACTGCTGCGGACATGGTGGCCTCCTGGGGAAGTGGGCTGCCGGCTGATCGGAACCGACGAGGAGAGTTCTACGGAGAGCCACTGACATTCCTTGCGGAGCCACTGGCCCGGCCATTCGAACCCGGGCCGCCGAGCCCGTCGATCAGGTGTTCGATCGAACACATGTACGAGATTAGAGCGCATGTTCGAACAACGCAAGCATTTCGCCGAACGCGTGTTCGAACGGCGGGTCGTCGGCGACACGCGCGCGAGTTTCGAACAGGTGTTTGAAACTCGCGCGTCCCACGGTCTACGGTGAGGGCACTGATCGACGCGACCGCAGGAGGACGGCATGGCCCACAAGGACAGCCCCTCGGGGGACTCCCCCGACAACAAGGTGCTGGAGCTGCCCGACGGCCCGCCCGACGCCACCGGCCTCACGCCGCGCCAGCAGCGTGTCCTGGCCACGATCAAGGACTCGATCGAGCAGCGCGGCTACCCGCCGAGCATGCGTGAGATCGGCCAGGCCGTCGGTCTGACCTCGTCCTCGAGCGTCGCGCACCAGCTCCGCGTGCTGGAGAGCAAGGGCTTCCTCAAGCGCGACCCCAACCGCCCCCGCGCCCTCGAGGTCTTCCTGCCCGAGGTGATGGCCGCCCGGCGCGCGATGGGTTCCGCCGAGGAGACCGCGTACGACGAGACCGGCATCGGCGACGCCGCCCCCGTGGCGCGCAACGTCCCGGTCCTGGGGCGGATCGCCGCCGGCGGTCCGATCCTGGCCGAGGAGCGCGTCGAGGACGTCTTCCCGCTCCCCAAGCAGCTCGTGGGCGACGGCACCCTCTTCCTCCTCGAGGTCGCCGGTGACTCCATGATCGAGGCCGCGATCTGCAACGGCGACTACGTCGTGATCAGGCAGCAGCCCGACGCCAACAACGGCGACATCGTCGCCGCGATGATCGACGGCGAGGCCACCGTCAAGACGTTCCAGCGCAAGGACGGCAAGGTCTGGCTGCTCCCCCACAACAGCGCGTACGAGCCGATCGACGGCACCCACGCCACCATCCTCGGCAAGGTCACCGCGGTCCTGCGCAGCGTCTGACCCTCCTCGTTCGACTGCCCCGCTCCCTCGACCGGGGGCGGGCAGTCGTGCGTCCGGGCTCTCAGTCCTTCGACGCAGTCTGCGCCAGACGCCCCAGCGCCGACCGTACGAGGGCCGGGTCGACCGTGGTCCACATCGGGGGCAGCGAGGAGCGCAGGAAGCCGCCGTAGCGCGCCGTTGCCAACCGGGGGTCGAGCACCGCCACCACGCCCTTGTCGGTCGTCGTGCGGATGAGACGCCCCGCCCCCTGGGCCATCAGCAGGGCGGCGTGCGTCGCGGCGACCTGCATGAAGCCGTTGCCGCCGGCACGGTCGGCGGCCCGCTGGCGCGCCGACATCAGCGGGTCGTCCGGACGCGGGAACGGGATCCTGTCGATCAGCACCAGCTGGCAGGTGTCGCCCGGGACGTCGAGGCCCTGCCACAGCGACAGCGTCCCGAACAGGACCGTGTGCGGGTCCTCCACGAACTGCTTGGCGAGCTCGGGCAGCTGCGCGTCGCCCTGGACAAGGGTCGTGAGGTGCCCCAGCCGCTTGCGCACCTCCTCCGCCGCGGCCTCGGCCGCGCGTCGGGAGGAGAAGAGCCCCAGGGTCCGGCCGTCGAGGGCGTCGATCAGGTCGCAGATCTCGTCGAGCTGCGCCTTGCCGAGCCCGTCGCGCCCGGGCGCGGGCAGGTGCTTGGCGATGTAGAGGATGCCCTGCTGGCCGTAGTCGAACGGCGACCCCACGTCGATGGCCCGCCACGGCAGCACCCCCTCGGTGGGCACCGCGGTGCCGTACTCGACCTCGCGCTCGGTGGGCTTGAGCCCCACCGACGAGGCCACCGAGCCGAAGTCGCCGCCCAGCATGAGCGTGGCGCTGGTGAAGACGACGGTGCGCTCGGTGAGCAGCTTGTCGCGCATCTGGCCCCACACCTGCAGCGGGGCCACGTGCAGGCGGGCCGGGATCCGCTCCCGCGACTCCGTCAGCCACAGCACGTCGGCCTCGGAGAAGGCCGCCATCCGCTCGGCGTTGGTGAAGACGTCCTGGACCATGCCCTTGGCCTGCGTACGCCCGGCGTCCGCGTTCTGCTCGCCGCCCTGCTCGCGCGGGAAGCCCGAGAGGCAGGACCGGGCCGCGTCGCGCACGCCCACCAGCGCGTCGGAGAGCTGGTCGGGGACGTGGTCGAACCGACCCGCCGGCGCCGCGTCGAACGCCTCGCGCAGCACGCCTGCGGCGTCCTCCAGGTCGCCGGCCGGGTCGCCCTCGGCGTCGGTGACCCAGCGCGCCGCGCGCCGGGCGGCACGCTCGATGTCGGCGACGGACAGCTCGTCGGTGGCCGCCTGGGTCACGCGGGCCACCAGCTCGTGGGCCTCGTCGATGACGACCGCGTCGTACTCGGGGATCATCGGGACGCCCTCGACGGCGTCGATGGCCAGCAGGGAGTGGTTGGTGACGATCAGGTGCGAGCGGGCCGCCTTCTCCTTGGCGAGCTCCGCGAAGCACTCCGCGCCGAACGGGCACTTGGTGGCGCCCAGGCACTCGCGGTGGTTGACGCTGACCTGGCGCCACTCCCGGTCGGTGTGGCGGGGGGCGTTGTCGCGCTCGCCGGACCCGCCCTGCTCGGCCTCCTCCTCGGCCCAGGAGCGCAGCTCGAGCACCTTCTCGGCCATCGCGCCCAGCGGGACCTCCACCAGCGTGCCCTGGTCGTCGGGCACCCCGGCGCGGATCCGGTGCAGGCAGGCGTAGTTGCTGCGGCCCTTGAGCACCGCGTACGAGGTGTCGAGGCCCTTGATCGGCTTGACCGCCTCGACGAGACGCGGGATGTCGCGCTCGACCAGCTGGTGCTGCAACGCCAGCGTCGCGGTCGCGACCACGACCCGCTTGGGGTGCAGCAGGGACGGCACCAGGTAACCGAGCGACTTGCCCGTGCCCGTGCCCGCCTGGACCAGCAGGTGGGTCTCGGCGCCCAGCGCGGAGGCGACCTCCTCGGCCATGCGTACCTGCCCCTCGCGGGGCTGTCCTCCCAACGCCGCGACGGCGGTGCCCAGGGCATGACGAACGGGGCTGTCGGGAGACTTCGCTTCGGGCACCTGAGCACCCTAGACGCAGCCTCCGACAGCCCCGCGCACCCCTGTCAGGGGTGAGTCAGACAGTCGGCCCGCCCGGCCTCAGATCACCGCGCCCGAGTCCTCGGGGTTGCGCTCGGCACGCACCCGCTTGACGCGGCTCATCGGCCACTTGGCCTGCAGGTACGTGAGCAGCGGCGTCGCCATGAAGGTCGACGAGTAGGTGCCGACGATCAGACCGACGAGCAGGGCCAGGGCGAAGTCGCCCAGCGAGTCGCCACCGAGGATCCACAGGGCCGCCAGGATGAACATGGCGCCCAGGCCGGTGTTGACCGTACGCGGGACCGTCTCCAGGCAGGCCTTGTTGGCGACGTCGGCGAACTCCTCCTCCGGCTTGGAGCCCCACCACTTCTCGCGGATGCGGTCGAACACGACGACGGTGTCGTTCACCGACAGACCGATGACGGTCATGATCGCCGCCAGGAAGATGCCGTCGATCGGCTTGCCCAACCAGGCGAAGAGGCCGACCACGATGAGGACGTCGTGCGCCATGGCGACGACTGCCGACACACCGAAGGTCCACTTGAACCGGAAGGCGAGGTAGATCGCCTGGGCTGCGAAGGCGAGCAGGAAGGCGATGATCGCCTTGTCCTTGAGCTCGTCACCGAAGGACGGCGAGATCTTCTCGTCGCGAACGAGCTCGGCGCCGCCACCGGCCTCGGAGATCGCGTCGGCGATCGAGGTCGCCTCCTCGTCGCTGATCTGACCGACACGCACGGCGATGCGCTCGCCCTTGTCGGCCTCCTGCACCGTCGCGGTCGGGAAGCCGGCCTCGGAGACAGCCTCACGGGCGTCGTCGACGGACAGGTCCTGCGTGGTCGAGTACTCCAGGACCCGGCCACCGGTGAACTCGAGGCCCCAGTTCAGACCACGGGCGCCGATGCCCGCGAGCGCAGCCACCAGGATCGCGCCCGTGATGCCGAGCCACAGGGCGCGGCGGCCCATGATGTTGAAGTTCTTCTTCTCGATCCAGGTGCGCACCGAGCCGACGTACCCCAGACCGGTGAGCTTGGGCTTGCTCGCCACCCAGCGGTTCGAGAGCACGACCTCGGTGAGGACACGGGCCACGATGAGGGCCGAGACCATCGACGCGATGACACCGATGGTCAGGGTGACACCGAAGCCCTTGATCGCGCCGGAGCCGAGCATGAACAGCAGGCCCGCGGCCAGCAGCGTGGTGACGTTGGAGTCGAGGATCGCGCTCCACGCCTTGTTGAAGCCGATCGCCAGCGCGCGCCGCAGCCCCAT
>NZ_JBJEHY010000157.1:0-8847 GCF_051876515.1 Nocardioides sp.
CCTTCGGCGCCTCCGTCTTCGTCACCCGCAAGGGCGGCACCATCACCACCTGCGCGTCGACCTCGGGCTACATGCACGAGTACGACAACCGCTACCTGTGGATGAACCTCAAGAAGATCATCTCGAGCCACTTCGCCAACTACCGCGAGTCGTGGGAGGCCAACCGCCTCATCGCGAAGGGCGCCATCCACCCGACCCTGTCGCGGACGTACACCCTCGACGAGGTCGGCCAGGCCTCGCTCGACGTCCACAAGAATGCCCACCAGGGCAAGGTCGGCGTCCTGTGCCTGGCCCCCGAGGAGGGCCAGGGCGTGCTCAACCACGAGCTGCGCGAGAAGCACCTCACCGAGATCAACCGTTTCCGCGGGGTCTGAGGGTCTGAGCCCACCCCACCCGGTCACGCACCAACAAGACACCCCGGTTTCGCGGTCAGATCCGCGAGCCGGGGTGTGTTGTTCCCACCGATCGGCAAGACTGTGCCCTGAGCCGCATCAACCCCGACGCCACACCCCTGAAGGCGTCGATGTTCACCGAAAGTGGGTACCCGACCATGAGCCGCGACGAAGGCCTGTCCATCTTCGACGACCCGGACTCCAACCAGACTCCGGTCGCGAAGGAGCAGGCAGCAGCACCCTCCGCGGATCCGGAGAAGACCCAGGTCATCAAGGCCGTCGTCAAGGGCGGCGACGCCCCTGCGAAGGCCGATGTCCCGACGCAGCCGGTGGCGCGCACCGAGCGTCCGCAGCCTGCCTCGGCCCGCCAGCCGGCCGCCTCCCCCGCGGCGTCCCCGGCACGACCGGCCACCTCGAGTGACCAGACGACCCGCATCCCTGCCGTGCAGGCCCCGCTGTCCGGGACCGTGAGCACCCCGCACGCGGCCGCGCTCCCCCTGGTGCGCCGCGGCGGCTACGACAAGCTCGCGGTCGACCAGCTGCTGGCCAAGGAGCAGTCCGAGAAGGGCGCTCTGGCCGAGAGCCTGCGGACCGCCGAGTCGCGTGCCGCCCAGCTCGAGCAGGAGGTGCAGCGCATCCGCGCGGAGCTGTCGGAGGTGCAGAACCCCACGTACGCCGGCCTCGGTGGCCGTGCGACCTCGATGCTCAAGCTGGCCGAGGACGAGGCCTCCGACGTGCGCGCCGCCGCCGTGCGGGAGGCGGCCGAGATCCGCGAGCAGGCCGAGCGCGACGCCCGGGCGATCCGTGCCGACGCGGCACGCGAGGCCGACGACATGCGCGTGGTGCAGCTCAAGGAACTCGACGAGATGCGTTCGCGCATGGTCGCCGACGCCGAGCAGGAGCGCGTCCTGGCCAAGGGCGAGGCCGACGACCTGCTGGCCTCGGCCAAGCGGGAGTCCGAGCAGCTGCGCCTGGCGGCCCAGCAGGAGACCAACCAGCTCCGCACCTCGGCACAGCGCGAGGTGGAGCAGGCGCGGGCCGCCGCGGACCGTGAGGTCCAGGAGGCGCGGCGCACCCTGGCGGTGGAGAAGGAGCGGCTGGCCCGCGAGGCCGCCGAGCACCACGAGAGCGCCACCGCGGAGACCGCTCGCCTCGTCAAGGAGGCCGAGGACCGGGCCACCGCTGCGGAGGCCCGCGCCCGGGAGGCCACCACGCAGGCCAACGCGCACCGCCAGCAGGCGCAGAGCGAGTCCGAGGGGTTGCTGAGCCGGGCCCGCCGGGAGGCGGAGCAGATCGTGGCGTCCGCTCGCACGCAGGCCGAGTCGATCTCGGCGACTGGTACGGCTGAGGCGGAGCGCGAGCTCGCGGCCGTACGCGCCGACCTCGAGCGCGTGACCAAGCGTCGCGACGCGATCACCGCCCAGCTGGGTGCGCTGCGCGACGTCGTCGCCGGATTCGACAAGGACGAGTGATGGGGTGGTTGGGTCGTCTCCGGGACCGTGTCGCCGGAGCCTCCGAGGATGTCCGCAGCCGCGCTGGCGGCGCTGAGCGCCCCGGGGCGGGCAGCGACGTGGCGTCCCTCGCCGACGCTGCTCCGGAACCGGCTCCCGAGGCGACCCAACCCCTCTCCGTACCCTCCACCCCCGCAGCGACGGAGGCCGCCGAGGCCGCTTACCGGGCCGGGACCGCGGTGAAGAAGGCGGCCGAGGAGGCGGTGGAGGAAGCCGTCGAGCACGGCGAGGACGTCAAGGTGGTGATCGACGACTCCACGCAGCTCGTCGTGGAGAACGCCGGGTCGATCACGACTCCCCCACCCGTGCCCCCGACGGTGACCCCCTCGCTCCTGCGGCACTCACCGTTCCAGTTCGGGTTCCTGGCCACGCTCGGCGGCCTGCTCGCGTTCTTCCTGTTCCACCAGATCGAGCGGCTCTCGGGCATCCTGGTGCTGCTGGTCCTCTCGATGTTCCTCGCCATCGGCCTCAACCCGCTGGTGGAGTGGTTCATGCGGCGTGGCCTCAAGCGCGGCCTCTCCCTGGGCATCGTGCTGCTGGGCGTGGTCGCAACCGTCGGGCTCTTCGTGCTGGCCGTGGTGCCGGTGCTCAGTGACCAGATCACCTCGATCGCCAAGAACGCGCCCGACTGGTTCGAGCAGCTCAAGGAGAACGCGACCTTCAAGGATCTCAACGAGCGCTACGAGATCGTCAAGAAGATCACCGACTACGTCCAGGACGGTGACTTCGTCGCGTCGGTCTCCGGCGGGGCGCTGAACTTCGGTCTGGCACTGCTCTCGGCGGTCACCAACACGTTCATCGTGCTGGTCCTCACGATCTACTTCCTGGCCTCGCTGCCCTCGATCAAGCACGCCACCTACCAGCTCGCGCCGGCCTCCAAGCGTGGCCGGGTGAGCGCGCTGGGTGACCGGATCATCCAGTCGATGGGGGCGTACGTCGGTGGCGCCTTCCTGGTCGCCCTGTGCGCCGGCATCTCGACGCTCATCTTCTGCTTCGTCGTCGGACTGGGCGACTACGCCATCGCGCTCGGGTTCGTGGTGGGTCTGCTCTCACTGATCCCCGTGATCGGCGCCTTCATCTCGGGCGCGATCATGACACTGCTCGCCCTCACCGTCTCGCCCACCACGGCCCTGATCGCGCTGGTGTACTACCTGGCGTACCAGCAGTTCGAGTCGTACTTCATCTCGCCCAAGATCATGAAGCGCGCGGTCGACATCCCGGCCGCACTGACCGTGATCGCGGCGCTCGTGGGCGGTTCACTGATGGGCGTGATCGGCGCGCTGCTGGCGGTACCCTTCGCGGCCGCCGCTCTGCTCCTGCACCGCGAGGTGTTCCTGCGCCGCCAGGACGCCAGCTGAGCCGGTGGCCGACGGCGCCCCTTCCCCCGCCTTGACCACGACGACCCCGGCCAGGACCAGCAGTCCCCCGAGGAGCTGGACGGTCCCCGGCAGCTCGTCGAGCAGGATCCAGGCGAAGACCAGTGCGCACAGGACCTCGCACAGCGCCACGAACGAGGCGAGCCTGGAGCCGAGGCGCCGCCCGGCGGCGATCCCGGTGACGTAGGCGAGGGCGCCGGCGACCAGGCCGAGGGCCAGCACCGGCCAGTACCACTCGACCGTGAAGCCCGAGTACGTCACGGCCCGGGTGTTGGCGGCCATGGGCAGCACCCCGAGCAGGCCGGCCGCGCCGAGCACACCGCCGCCGACGACCAGGCCGGCCGCGGCCAGGCTGATCGGCGGGAGGCCGTTGTCGAGGTCGGCGGAGATCACGAAGTAGGTCGCGGCCCCCAGCATCGCTCCAAGCGCCCACAGGACCCCGACGACGTCGAGGTCCACGCCACCGGAGAAGACGTCGAGCACGAGGGCCAGTCCGCCGATGGCGAGCGCCGCGCCGGCCAGGGTGGTCGGGCTGGGCCGGTGCCCGTGGCGCAGCCACCACCACACGACCACGGCCAGCGGCGCCGTGTACTCCAGCAGCAGGGCGAGGGAGACCTCGAGGTAGGAGACGGCGTAGAAGTAGCACAGCTGCGCGCCGGCGACGGCCATCACGCCGTACGCGCTCACGAGGCCCGCGTTGCGGCCGATGAGCGACCAGCGCCCGCGCAGTGCCAGGACCCCGGGAACCACCAGGGCAGCGGCGGCGACGCCGATGCGCGCGGTCACCGCGGCGCCGGCGGTCCACCCGTTGTCGAGGAGTCCGCGGGCCAGCGCCCCGGACATGCCGAAGGTGGCCGCCGAGACGAGGGCGAGCACCAGGCCGGTCCCGAAGCCGGAGCCACCGCTGTCATGAGTCAAACGCGCCACACCCATGACGCTAGTTCGCCCAGATGTAACCTGTCAAAGTGCCTTTTGCCCATGACACCGAGGTGGCGCTGCTCTCCTGCGTCGCGCTCGTGAACGACGCCGAGGAGCAGCAGGGCCCTCTCGGCTCCCCCGACGGCCTCGCCGAGTACGTGCGGCGCTGGGAGTACACGGGTCAGCACACGGGGACCCTCGCCGAGCTCGAGGAGGTCCGCGCGATCGCACCCCGGCTCCGTACGCTCCTCACCGCTCCGCGGGACGAGGCCGCCGAGCTCGTCAACGAGATCCTCGCCGAGATGCAGGCGCTCCCCCAGCTGCGTCGGCACGACACCTGGGACTGGCACCTGCACGCCATCGACCCCTCCCGGGCGCTGGCCGACCGGATCGCGGTCGAGACGGCGATGGCCATGGTCGACGTCGTCCGGGCCGACGAGACCAGCCGGATCGCGGTCTGCGACGCCGCGGGCTGCGAGGACCTCCTGCTCGACCTCAGCCGCAACCGGTCGCGTCGCTACTGCTCGGCCACCTGCGGCAACCGCGAGGCCGTGGCCGCGTACCGCGCCCGCCAGCGGTCCTGAGCAGCCGAGCCGCCCCGGCGCGCAACCCCTTCCCGGGTCAGCGGTGTGCCAGGAACCGCTGCAGCACCTCCAGGAACACCTCGGGCCGCTCGGAGTGCACCCAGTGCCCCGCCCCCTTGACGGTCACCTTCCGCACACGCGGGAAGAGCCGCTCCATCGCGGGGGCGTACTCCTCGAGCACGTAGTCCGAGCGCTCACCCGCGATCCACAGGACCGGCCCGGGGTACGGCTCCAGGGCGTCCACCTCCTGGGGCCAGCGACCGAGCACCTCCAGGTCGCGTCCCAGCACGTCCAGGTTGGCCTGCCAGCGCCAGCCGTCCCCGTCGCGCCGCAGGTTCTGCAGCAGGAACGACCGCACCGTCCGGTTGGGAACCGCCTCGAGAAGTGCCGCGTCCGCGTCGTCGCGACCGCCGAGCGCGCCGAGGTCCATGCCGAGCATCGCGGCGATGTAGCCGGCGAACTCGCTGCCCGTGCGGTAGGTCACCGGGGAGATGTCCACGACGCACAGGCGCTCGACGAGCTCGGGACGGCGCAGTGCCACCGCCATCGCGGTCTTCCCGCCCATGGAGTGCCCGACCAGGGCGACCGGGTCCTCGGCGTCGAGCAGCTCGGCGACGCTGTCGGCCAGGTGGAGGTACGAGAACTCCTCACCCCACGGGGACCTGCCGTGGTGCGGCAGGTCGACCAGCGTGACGCGGTAGCTCTCGGCCAGCGCCTTGCCGATCTGGGTCCAGTTCCTGCCCTGTCCGAAGAGACCGTGGAGGAAGACGACCCGGGGTCCGTCGTCGCCGAGGTGGGTCGTGTGGAGCGTCACGCCCCGACCCTAACCTCCCCCGGGCGGGTGGTCAGAAGTCGAACCCGTCGAACCCGTCGAACATGTCGCCGATGCCGTCGCCGAGACCGCCGAGCATGTCGCCGATGCCCTCGCCGATCGCCCCGATGCCTTCGCCGATCCCCTCGAACCCGCCACTGAAGAGCATCCCCATGAACATCCACTCCATCGGCCCGAAGTTGCCGAAGTAGCCGGCCGCGTACGGCTGGTAGGCGCGGCCGCCCTGCCAGTACGGCACCCGCTTCGAGCCCACCATCACCTTGCGGATGTCCGGTTCGGCACCGGCGCGCACCCGCTCCACGTCGAGGGCACAGGCCGGGACCTCGCGCTGGGCACCGCCCGGCGGCGTCCAGGACACGTCGGCGACCGACAGCCCGTGGCGGGGGTCGAAGAAGCAGGGGGGCCGACGCGTCGGGAGCGGCTGGCCGCTCACCCGGGCGCGCACGCAGGCCATCGCGTAGCGACCGTCCTCCAGGATCTCGGTGACGTGCTTGACGTCCTCGGGCCGCTGCAGACCGGCTGCGGCCGTCTTGGCCGACTCGTACGCGTCGAGCGCCCGCTGGTAGTCGGCGTTGGCCCCCACGTCCAGCGGACGCCCGGCCATCTCCAGGTCGAGGTCCTGCAGCTCCACACCGAGGGCGGTGACGTCCTCCTCGGCGAGCCGCTTGACCGGGGCCAGCTCGCTCTCCTTGCGGAGCAGCTCGCGCTTCTTGCCCATCCGGCCCGCTCCGAGAGCGACGGCGACCAGAACGCCGAGGACGACGAGGACGAGCAGGAGTTCCATGGCCCAAGGGTACGTGGGGACCCCCATCCCCACGTCCCTTGAGCCATCGGAGTCTCCCCCGAGATGGGTGTCGGACGGCCGCGGACCACCCCTGAAGGTCCGCGGCCCCGAACACCTGTCGAGCGGTTGGGCCCACCCCTGTTCGGGTCCACATCGCCTCGACTGACTCCAGTCTGGTCGAGTGACGTGCGTCCCGGCATCCGTAGTCCTACGTAACTCCGGGAGCGGCGGGAGATAGATTCATGGCGTGCCCACCCTGTGTCTCGGTCGTGAAGCAACGTTGGCGGCCGTCGCCACGTGCCTCGACACGGGACGCTGGGTGACCTTGGTGGGGCCGCCCGGGTGCGGAAAGACCACCGTGGCCCACGTGGTCGCCGAGTCGCGCGAGGACTCCGTGTGGGTCGACGTGCGTGACCTCACCACCACCGACGAGGTGCTGCTGGCCTGCCTGGCCGCCCTGGGCGCCGAGCACGCGCCGGGCGACACCCCCGCCGGCCTGCTGGGACGCGCGATGGACGGCGAGCGCACGCTGCTCGTGGTCGACGGGGTCAGCGTCGACGTGCAGGGCCTGGGCGCTGTCCTCCAGAACATCGTCGACGCGACGACCCACTCCTCCCTGCTGGTGACGTCGTTGTCGATGGCCGCCCAGCCCTCCGAGCGGGTGGTCCGCGTGGCGCCCTTCCACATCCCCGGCCAGAACGGTCGGGCGCACGGACCGGCGCTGGACCTGTTCCTGCACCGCCTGCAGACCGCCGGCGGTCCGGCCGTGGACCCGGTCGCGGACGCCGTGGCCCTCAACCGTCTCCTCGGTGCGACCGGCGGCCTCCCGCTGCTGATCGACCAGGCCGCCGTGCAGTGCGCGCTGCTGGGGCTCTCGGCCGCCACCCCGGCGGGATCGCTGGCCGAGGCCATCGACACCTCGTACACCCTGCTCGCCCCCGACCGGCAGCGCGCCTTCCGTCGGCTCGCGCTGCTCGGGTTCCCCGTCGGTGCCGAGGTGCTCGCCGCCATCACCGGGCAGTCGGTCGACCAGGCCGTCGCCCTGGCCGCCGGGCTGGCCCGGCGCAGCCTGATCGAGGTGCTGCCGGACGGGCGTTTCGACATGCTCACGCCCATCCGTGCCCACGCCGCGAGCCTGGCGCTGGACGGCGAGGAGGACTCCACCGACCGCGCCCTGCTCGCCTGGGCCGACCGCGTGGTGCCTGCCTCGGTCAACTACGGGGCCGCCGACCAGCCGTGGCTCGACGAGCTGCCGGCCGTGCGCCGGGCCGTCCTCCGCGCGGCCGAGCACGAGGACCTGCGGCAGACCGCCGCCGCGCTGGCGAACCGGATCTTCTCGGCCCTCTACACGGCGATGCACACCCGTGAGGCCGTCGACATCCTGCTCGGGCTGCTGGACGCCGGCGAGATGCCCCCGGAGCTGGGCTCGATGGTGGCGCGCCGGGCCGGGATCGCCACCTCCGAGGTCCACGGCACGTACGAGGGCATGTGGCTGCTGGACCGCGCCGACGCGTACGCCCGCGAGACGAACAGCCCGGACGAGTTCGCCAAGACCGCCTCCATCCGCGCCGAGATGCACCTGGACGCGGGCGACCTGGTACGCGCCGAGGCCGAGGCCCTGCGCGCGATCGCGCTGGACCACGAGGGCGGCTCGATCGTCCGCCAGGCCACGCGCACCCTGGCCGACGTGCAGCTGTCGTCGGGCCGCCTCGACGACGCCGTCGCGGCGGCCAACGCGGCGCTGCCGATCACCGAGGCCAACGACGAGCGCTGGATCTCCCTGTCGGCGCGCACCCTGCTGGCCCGGGTCGCCCTGGAGCAGGGGCGGATCTCCGAGGCGGTCGCGGGCTGCCGTGCCGTGGTCGCCGACGCCGAGAAGCTGGCCGAGGACCGCGTCGGACTGCTCGCCGAGACGCTGCTGCGCGGCCTGGACCGTACCTGGAGCGCCCGGCCGGTGGACCGCGACCACCTGCCGTGGGCCGTACGGCTCCCGGTGCTCTGCCAGGACGCCCGCGAGCTCTTCGCCGTCCGCGACTTCAAGCACGCCGCCGGGTTGGCGGCCGACGTCGCCGCGCTGGCCGACAGCGCCCGTCTGGGTCGGGACGCGGTCGAGGCGCGCCTCCTGCTCGGCCGCGCCCTGCTCGGAGCCGGGGACGCCGACCAGGCGACCACCACCTTCCTCACCGCCCTCGAGCAGGCCGCGGTGATGCCGATGCCGCTGCGGGTGGCCGACGCGCTCGACGGGCTGGCCTCGGTCGGCGACCAGCAGGGCGTACGGCGTGCCGGCGAGCTCGCCGCGACCGCTGCGGCCATCCGACTGCCGCACCGCGCCACGACCTGGGGGTACGCGGCCCAGTTCCCCGTCGAGCCCGCGCGCGCGGTGCCCCCCGAGTGGGTGGCGGACGGGAACCTCACGCTGCTGGGCCGCACCTCGATCGCGTCGATGTTCA
>NZ_JBJEHY010000158.1:0-8844 GCF_051876515.1 Nocardioides sp.
CGCGGGGCCGTCCTCGGTACGAGGTGCTGGAGGAGTACCCGCTGGGGTGACCTGCGCGACGGAACCCTCGCCGCCATCGGGTCGTCCCAAGCGCGGCAGCAGTCACACCCCAGGAGGTCACGATGGTCCAGCGCCCCACCCTGTCCGCCGTCCTGCGGTGGGCCGCCCCACGCACGCGCGTCCCGGCGCTCGCGCTCGTCCCCGCCCTCGTGCTCGGCGGCTGCGCGAGCGGGGAGACCCACGACCGGGAACCGACCTCCGCGCCCACGAGCGCCGCGCCCACAATGGTGAAGCGCGTCGACGCGGGACCAGCGGGGGCCGAGCAGGGTCCGTGCCCCGCCTCGCTGGCGGATCCCGCCGACGACCACGGTTTCGGCCCCGACGAGCCGGGAGCCGCGACAGTCCGGGTGGGGGCTCCGGCCACCACCGTGACGCTCTGCCGGTACCGCGCGGTCGAGGACGGCCCGGCGAAGACCGGCAACGGCATCCACCTCCGCTGGGACCGGACCGGACAGGTGCGCGAGCTGGCCCCGGCCCGAGCGGCGCGCGTCAGCGAGTTGGTCACCAGTCTGGAGCCGAGCGATCCGCTCCAGGCCTGCTTCGACGACATCGGCGGTCGTTGGCTGCTCGCGCTGAGGACGGGGGACACCTACGACTGGGTCGCCGTGGACGACTTCGGCTGCCGACGCAGCCGCTTGACGGACGACGTGCTCGCCACCGCTCCCGGCGAGGACGCCAGGGCGGGTACGTACGCCACTCCCCCGGCCCTGCTCCGGCTGCTGGCCCGGCTGGCACCCCTGCGCTGATTCCCCGTCCGGGACGGCCACCGGGCACACCCACGTAGCCGGACAGGATGATTGGCCCGGAAGGGGGCCGATCAGGGCCGCTGACGCCCACTTCTCCTGTCCGGCTACGTGGACCGGCAACGCAACAGGCCCCCACCCGTACGGATGGGGGCCCGGCGTGGGCGGCTCGGGTCAGCCGAGTGCCTTGACGATGTCGTCGACGCGGTCCTTGGCGTCGCCGAACAGCATGCGGCTGTTCTCCTTGAAGAACAGCGGGTTCTGCACGCCCGCGTAGCCGGTGGCCATCGAGCGCTTGAAGACGATGACCTCCTGGGCCTTCCACACCTCGAGCACCGGCATGCCGGCGATGGGCGAGTTCGGCTCCTCCAGCGCGGCCGGGTTGACCGTGTCGTTGGCGCCGATGACCAGCACCACGTCGGTCTCGGCGAGGTCGTCGTTGATCTCGTCCATCTCGAGGACGATGTCGTACGGAACCTTCGCCTCGGCGAGCAGCACGTTCATGTGCCCCGGCAGGCGACCCGCGACGGGGTGGATGCCGAAGCGGACCTCGACGCCCTTCTCGCGCAGCTTGCGGGTCATCTCGGCGACCGGGTACTGGGCCTGCGCCACCGCCATGCCGTAGCCGGGCGTGATGACGACCGACTTGGCACCGGCGAGCAGGTCGGCGACCTCCTCGGCCTGCACCTCGCGGTGCTCGCCGTAGTCGCGGGCCTCGCCGGTCACGGCACCGTCGGAGCCGAAGCCGCCGGCGATCACGGAGACGAACGAGCGGTTCATCGCCTTGCACATGATGTAGCTCAGGATCGCACCCGAGGAACCCACGAGCGCGCCGGTGATGATGAGCAGGTTGTTGCCCAGCATGAAGCCGGCCGCGGCCGCCGCCCAGCCCGAGTACGAGTTGAGCATCGACACCACGACGGGCATGTCGCCGCCGCCGATGGCCGCCACGAGGTGGAAGCCGAGGAACAGGGCCAGGACGGTCATGACGACCAGCGGCACGGCACCGATGTACTCGGCGCCACCGGTGGAGTTCATGAACCACACCATGAGGACCAGCGAGATCACGATGACGGCCAGGTTGAGCCAGTGGCGGCCCGGCAGCACCAGCGGCGACGACTTCATCTTGGCGCTGAGCTTGAGGTTGGCCACGATCGAGCCGGTGAACGTCACCGCACCGATGAACACGCCGAGGAAGATCTCGACGCCGTGCGCGGCGTCGATGCCCTGCGGGTGCACCAGGTACGAGTTGAAGCCGACCAGCACGGCGGCCAGACCGACGAACGAGTGCAGCAGCGCGACCAGCTCGGGCATGCCGGTCATCTCGACCGTCTTGGCCTTGCGGGCACCGATGACGCCACCGATGGCGATCGGGACGAGGATCAGCAGCAGCGTCACCCACACGCCGCGACCGGCGTCGAAGGTGGACAGGATCTCCTGGTCGCGCAGGGCGAGCAGGACGGTGGCGACCAGGGCGATCGCCATGCCGGCGATGCCGGCCTGGTTGCCCCGCTTGGCGGTCTCGTGCTTGGAGAGGCCGGCCAGCGCCGCGATGAAACAGATGCCGGCGACGACGTACGCGCCCTGGATCAGGCCGTACAGCTTGTCAGAGGTCAGGAAGTCCACGTTCAGTCCTTCCTGAACATCTCGAGCATGCGGACGGTCACCAGGAAGCCACCGAAGATGTTGATGCTGGCGACCAGGATCGCGACCACGGAGAGCAGCGTGACCAGGAGGTTGTCGCTGCCGACCTGCAGGATGCCGCCGACCAGGATGATCCCGGAGATGGCGTTGGTCTCGGCCATCAGCGGGGTGTGCAGCGCGTGGGCGACGTTCGAGATGACGTAGTAGCCGACGAACACCGACAGCATGAGCACGGTCAGCTGGGTCAGCAGCTCACCGCCCATGAACATCGACAGCGCACCGAACGCGACCGCGCCGGCGGCGACGCCGTACAGCTTGACGCGCGGGTCGACCGGCTTCTTCTCCTCCTTGACCGGGGCGGCCGCGACGGGCGCGGCGACCGGGGCGGCGGAGACCTGCACGGGCGGCGGCGGCCACATCGAGGCGCCGTCGTGGGCGACGGTGATGCCGCGCTGGATGACGTCCTCGAAGTCGAGGACGACCTGTCCGTCCTTGCCCGGGGTGAGGAGCTTGAACAGGTTGACGATGTTGGTGCCGTACAGCTGGCTGGTCTGCGCGGCCAGGCGACCGGCGAGGTCGGTGTAGCCGAGGATGACGACGCCGTTGTCGGTGACGACGCGCTGGTCGGTCACGGTCAGGGCGCTGTTGCCCCCGTTGGCCGCGGCCATGTCGACGATGACCGAGCCGCCCTCCATGGCGGCGATGGTCTCGGCGGTGACCAGCTTGGGCGCGGGACGGCCCGGGATGAGCGCGGTGGTGATGACGATGTCCGCGTTGCGCGCCTCCTCGGCGTACATCGCGGCGGTCGCGGCCTCCTGCTCGGCGGTCATCTCCTTGGCGTAGCCGTCGGAGGAGACCTCCTGCTCCATCTCGACCTTGACGAACTCAGCGCCCATCGACTCGACCTGCTCGGCGACCTCGGGGCGTACGTCGAACGCGCGCACGACGGCGCCCATCGACGACGCGGCACCGATCGCGGCGAGACCGGCGACGCCGGCACCCACGACGAAGACGCGGGCGGGCGCGGTCTTGCCGGCGGCGGTGACCTGGCCGGTGAACATGCGGCCGAACTCGTGGGCCGCCTCGATCACGGCGCGGTAGCCGGCGACGTTGGCCATCGACGACAGGACGTCCATGGACTGGGCGCGGCTGATGCGGGGCACCGCGTCCATCGCCAGGGCGGTGACGCCGGCAGCGGACAGCTTCTCGACCAGCTCAGGGGAGCGGGCCGGGGCCATCAGACTGACGACGGTCGCTCCGCGCTGCAGACGCCCGATCTCGGCGTCGTCGGGAGCGTTGACCTTGACCACCACGTCGCTCGACCAGACGGTCGCGGCGTCGGCAACCTCAGCACCTGCGGCGACGAACGCGGCGTCGGTCTGGTCGGCGGAGAGACCCGCCCCCGACTCGACGACGACGTCGTACCCCAGCTTGCTGAGCTGCTCGGCGGTCTTCGCGGTCGCGGCCACGAGGGTTTCCCCTGGCCGGGACTCGCGCGGGATGCCGATTCGCACTGTTCCTCCTCGGTGTGTGATGTCAGCAACGTACTCGGCACCGGCCGCGGCGGGTCGCGGTCTCAGGTGACCCTGATCACACCACCGGGACTGCGGTGCGACTCCCGCTCAACGGGCGGTGTCACAGACGGTTTCGCAGTACGCGGGGTCCCGCTGGCCGGACGGGGCCGACCAGCGTGCGGGCCGGCTCCGGCCCGAGGGGCTGGGTCAGTGGGCGAGACCGTAGAGACGGTCACCCGCGTCACCGAGCCCGGGCACGATGTAGCCCTTCTCGTTGAGCTTCTCGTCGAGCGAGGCGGTCACCACGGTCACGGGGACCTCGTGGCCCTCCAGCTCGGCCTCGAGGCGCGCGACGCCCTCGGGCGCGGCCAGCAGGCAGATGACGGTGATGTCGTCGGCTCCGCGGTCGGTGAGGAACTTGATCGCAGCCGCCAGGGTCCCGCCGGTGGCCAGCATCGGGTCGACCACGTAGCACTGGCGCCCGGAGAGGTCCTCGGGCAGACGCTCGGCGTACGTGGAGACCGTCAGGTCCTCCTCGTTGCGGACCATCCCGAGGAAGCCGACCTCGGCGAGCGGCAGGAGACGCATCAGGCCGTCGAGCATGCCGAGGCCGGCGCGCAGGATCGGCACCACCAGGGGCCGCGGGGTGGCCATGTGGATGCCCGTCGTGGGCGCCACGGGCGTCTGGATCTGGATCTCCTCGACGCGCACCTCCCGGGTCGCCTCGTACGTCAGGAGGGTGACGAGCTCGTCGGTCAGCTGACGGAACGTCGGCGAGTCCGTCTGCTGGTCCCGCAGGACGGTGAGCTTGTGGGCGACGAGCGGGTGGTCCACGACGTGCAGGCGCATGGGACGAGGGTAGTCCGGCGAGCGGGAACCCCGGAACCCACGGGCCCTGCGAGGATGGCCCCGTGCACGCACGCGACTTCGAGGCCCCGATGCGCCTGGCCCTGGCCGAGGCGCGGGCTGCTGCCGCGACCGACGACGTGCCCATCGGCGCGGTCGTCCTCGACGCCTCCGGGACCGTGATCGGGACCGGCCGCAACGTGCGCGAGGCCGACGCCGACCCGACCGGCCACGCGGAGGTCGTCGCACTGCGCGAGGCGGCCCGGGCGCGCGGCGAGTGGCGGCTGGAGGGCTGCACCCTGGTGGTGACCCTGGAGCCCTGCACGATGTGCGCCGGGGCGGTCGTGCTCTCCCGCGTGCGGCGGCTGGTGTTCGGGGCGTACGACCCCAAGGCCGGCGCCGTCGGGTCGCTGTGGGACGTGGTGCGCGACCGGCGCCTCAACCACCGGCCCGAGGTGGTCGCCGGCGTGCTGGAGGCCGAGTCGACGGCCCTGCTGGAGGGGTTCTTCGCCGGGCACCGGTGAAGGTGTCCGACCTCACGGCCCGCGGGCGCCCGGAGGCCCTCCGGCAGGCGTAGCGTGAGGAGTACCGGGCCGGCGGTCCCGCGCCGACCCGGTTGATCCGAGGTGAGTGACATGTCCGCCCGTCGATGCGTCGTGCTGGCCTCGACCGGCCCCGGGTGCCGCTGAGTGAGCTCCGTGCTCGGCGTCCCCCCTCCGGGCGCCGGGCACGGTCACGGCCGGTCAGTCGTCGAAGGCCGCCAGCTCCTCGTCGGTGAGCAGGCGCGACCGGATCAGGAACCGCACGCCCTCGGGCGCCTCCAGGCTGAACCCGGCGCCGCGCCCCTTCACCACGTCGATGGTGAGGTGGGTGTGCTTCCAGTACTCGAACTGCGCCTTCGACATCCACACCGGTACGGCGCGCTCGAGGCCGACGTCGAGGTCGCCGAGGTGCGTGTCGGCGTCGCCCAGCATGAAGTCGCCGTCCGGGTAGCACATCGGGGACGACCCGTCGCAGCAGCCGCCGGACTGGTGGAACATCACCGGCCCGTGCCGTTCGGTCAGGCTGCGCAGCAGCGCGGCGGCCGCCTCGGTGACGTCGACACGGGACACGGGTGCCTCCTGGGTTGGTGTTCCCGGCGGGCCGGTGGTGGCCCGGCCCGCCGGGAGGTCGGGGTGCGACGGCTCAGAAGAAGCCGAGCTTGTCGGGGCTGTACGACACCAGCAGGTTCTTGGTCTGCTGGTAGTGGTCGAGCATCATCTTGTGGTTCTCACGCCCGATGCCGGACTGCTTGTAGCCGCCGAACGCCGCGTGCGCCGGGTAGGCGTGGTAGCAGTTCGTCCAGACACGTCCGGCCTGGATGGTGCGGCCCGCCCGGAACGCCTGCGACCCGTCGCGGGTCCACACGCCGGCACCGAGGCCGTACAGCGTGTCGTTGGCGATCTTGAGCGCGTCGGCCTCGTCGTCGAACGAGGTCAGCGACACCACGGGACCGAAGATCTCCTCCTGGAAGATCCGCATCGCGTTGTTGCCCTCGAAGACGGTCGGCTGGACGTAGTAGCCCTCCGCGAGGTCGCCGTCGAGGACGAGCCGCTCGCCGCCGGTGAGCGCCTTGGCGCCCTCGGCCTTGCCGATGTCGAGGTACGACAGGATCTTCTCGAGCTGGTCGTTGGAGGCCTGGGCACCCATCATCACGGTGTCGTCGAGCGGGTTGCCCTGCTTGATCGCCCTGACCCGCTCGATCGCGTCGGGGACGAACTGGTCGTACATGGAGCGCTGCACCAGCGCGCGCGAGGGACAGGTGCAGACCTCACCCTGGTTGAGCGCGAACATCGTGAAGCCCTCGAGGGCCTTGTCGTAGAAGGCGTCGCGCTCGGAGGCGACGTTGTCGAAGAAGATGTTCGGGCTCTTGCCGCCCAGCTCGAGCGTCACCGGGATGATGTTCTGGCTGGCGTACTGCATGATCAGGCGGCCCGTGGTGGTCTCGCCGGTGAACGCGATCTTGGCGATGCGCGGGCTCGAGGCCAGCGGCTTGCCTGCCTCCACGCCGAACCCGTTGACGACGTTGACCACGCCGGCCGGCAGCAGGTCGCCGACGAGCTCGAACACCTTGAGGATCGACCACGGGGTCTGCTCGGCCGGCTTGAGGACGACGCAGTTACCGGCAGCCAGGGCGGGCGCGAGCTTCCACACGGCCATCAGGATCGGGAAGTTCCACGGGATGATCTGCCCGACCACGCCCAGCGGCTCGTGGAAGTGGTAGGCGTACGTCGACTCGTCGACCTCGGAGATGCCACCCTCCTGGGCGCGGATGCAGCCGGCGAAGTAGCGGAAGTGGTCGATGGCCAGCGGGAGGTCGGCGTTGAGGGTCTCGCGGACCGCCTTGCCGTTGTCCCAGGTCTCGATCACGGCGAGGTCGGCGAGGTTCGCCTCGAGCCGGTCGGCGATCTTGTTGAGGACGTTGGCGCGCTCCGCGGGGGACGTACGGCCCCAGGCCGGGGCGGCGGCGTGCGCGGCGTCGAGGGCGGCCTCGATGTCCTCGGCCGTGCCGCGGCCGACCTCGGTGAACGGCTTGCCGTTGACGGGGCTGATGTTCTCGAAGTACTCCCCCTTGACCGGGGCGACCCACTCGCCGCCGATGTAGTGGTCGTAGCGGGACTTGACCTCGATGGAGGACTCGGCGGATCCGGGCTGGGCGTAGACGGTCATGGCTGCTCCGTGGTCAGAGGATGTGATGCCCGTCACGTTAGGTTCGCGAACGTTGCAGCCACGTTGCAGCGCTGGCGCCACCGCCCTCGGGCCGGTCGAGACCTACCCCAGCTCGCGGTCGAGGCGGGCGATCTGGGAGTCGACCAGCACCCGCATCGGCGAGGTCGGCCCGAGTGCGACCCGCTGCGCCTGCCACACCTCGTAGTCGTCGGTCCCCCACGCCGACCTGGTCCACGTCGACATGAGGTCGGCCTCGCCGCTGGCCAGCACCGCCGCACGCAGGCTGTGGTGCAGGCCCTCGCGCAGGCGTACGACTCCGGGCGCGGTCGAGCGCGGCAGCACGGGGCCGCGGTAGTCCTGCAGGGCGCGTCGTACGTCGCCGGCCGACAGCATCGCCTCGAGCGCCAGCCAGTCGCCCGTGACGCCCGCGTCGAGGCGGTAAGGCCGGGAGACGAGGAGGTCGCCGAGGAGGTTGCGGAGCCGGTTCATCTCGGCGCGCAGGGTGGAGGAGGCGCCGTCGTCCTCGTACACGAGCACGGCCAGCTCGTCGCCGGAGAGCCCCCGCGGGGCCGCGGCGAGCAGCAGGGCGATCTCGCTGTGCCGCGGCGAGAGGCGAAGCGGCGTGCGACGTCCGCGACCGTCGTCGACGGTGAGGACGGCTTCGTGGCGACCGAGGGTCTCGATGACGACGTCGAGGGATCCCGTCCGGCCGGCGGGCGGCTCGGCGTACTCGCCGTCCCGGCTGCGGGCGTCGCGGACCAACAGGTCGCGGGCGAGCTCGGCCTCGGCCATGCGGGCGGCCGCCCGGACCATGCCCATCGTCTGCGGGACGGCGATCGCGTCGCCGCCGGTGATGTCGAGGACGCCCAGCAACGTGGACGAGGTGGGGTGGTGGATGGGGGTGGCGGCGCACGACCACTCGTGCACGGAACGCCGGAAGTGCTCGGCGCCGCGGACCTGCGCGGACTGGTCGAGCCGCAGCGCCAGTCCGGGGGCGTTGGTGCCGGCGAGCCGCTCGTCCCAGTTGGAGCCCTCGACGAACCCGATGGACTCGGCGGCGCGCAGCGAGGCGTGCGAGCCGCTGAGCCAGAGCAGCTGCCCCTGGGCGTCACTGACCGCCATCACGGCCCCGCAGTCGCGGGCGGCCTGGCCGAGGACGTCGTCGAGGAGCGGGAAGACCCGCGCCAGCGGGTGCGCGCGGCGCTGGTCACGCAGGTCGCTGCCGTCGAGGGTGATCGGCGCGGCCACGGTCTCCGCGTCCACCCCCGACGCTGCTGAGAGGTGCCAGGAGTCGGCGACCTCGGCACGCATCGCGTCGCCGGACATGG
>NZ_JBJEHY010000159.1:0-8782 GCF_051876515.1 Nocardioides sp.
GAGGTCTTCGCGTGCGGCACGGCCGCGGTCGTGACCCCCGTCGGCTCGCTCAAGTGGGACGGCGGCGAGGCGCCGGCGCCGGCGAGCACCGACCTCACCATGAAGGTGCGTCAGGCGCTCGTCGACGTGCAGTACGGCCGCGCCGAGGACACGCACGGCTGGCTGCGCCAGGCTTTCTGAGTGCCCCGGTAGCCTCGTGGGGTGACTGCCTCCCTTCCGTACCAGAGCGCGCCCCCGCCGGGGTTGGCCGTCGACGGGTACGAGCTCCGCGCGCGCCTCGGCGAGGGCGGCATGGGAGTGGTCCACCTGGCCCAGCGCCCCGGGGAGCGTCCGGTGGCGCTCAAGGTGCTGCGTCCCAACGTGGTCGGCGACGACGAGGCGCGCCGACGGCTGGCCCGCGAGGTCGACTCGCTGAGCCGCGTCCGCAGCCGCCGGGTGGCCGAGATCGTGGACGCCGACCCGTGGGGCGCCATCCCGTACGTCGCGACCCGCTACGTGCCCGGCCTGACCCTGCACGACCACGCCCGGGACGAGGGGCCGATCGTCGGGGACGACCTGCTCTGGTTCGCCGACTGCCTCGCGGAGGCGCTCGAGGCGGTGCACGCCGTCGGCGTCCTGCACCGCGACATCAAGCCGTCGAACGTGATCCTGGAGGGGCGCACGCCCATCCTCATCGACTTCGGTCTCGCCCGGATCGCGGACGACGCCAAGGTCACCCAGACCGGGTTCCTGCTCGGTACCCCCGGTTACCTCGCGCCGGAGATCCTCTTCGGCGAGGAGGCCACCGAGGTCTCGGACGTCCACTCGTGGGCGGCGACCGTCGCCTTCGCCGCGCAGGCGCGGGCGCCGTTCGGTCGCGGTCCGTCGATGGCGGTCATGGACCGGGTGCGCCGCGGTGAGCACGACATCGACGACGTCGAGGACGGCATCCGCGAGCTGCTCGACGAGGCGTTGGCTCCCGACCCTGACGACCGCCCCGACCTGGCCGAGGTGCGCGACTGGCTCGCCGAGCTCACCGCGCCGCCGAAGCGGCGTCGCTGGGGGAGGGAGCGCGCGGTCGAGGCGTACCCGGCGGTGACCATGCCGTACACCGCGGCACCGGACCCCGAGCTCGCGGCGGACCTGCTCGACGACGACCTGCTCGACGAGCCGTGGGACGGGGCGGGGGTCGTCGAGCCTGCGCCCCGCACGCCCGGGCACCTGCCGCCGACCCGGATCGACCGTTCGCCGTACGCTCCCGGGCCAGTCGACGGGCTCGAGCCGTCCGAGGAGGACCAGGACGCGTGGTCGTCCTGGACCCAGGTCGAGGCCCCGCCCCGGGCCGGGCTCGCCGAGCGGATGCGCCGTGGGGTGCTGCTCGTCGGTTCCGCCGCCGTGGCGACGGCGGCAGCGGCCGCCGCCCCGTGGCTGTTCATCGTCACGCTCTCCCTGCTGGTGTGGCTGCTGCGGACCGGCTCCCTGGCCACGTCGGCCGTCGAGCGCCGTCGCTCCACCCGGGGCCGTCGTTGGTGGGACGGCACCGCCGGCCTGCTGTCGACACCGTGGCACCTGCTGGCCGCCGTCCCCGCGACGGGGCTGCTCCTGCTGTGGAGCCTTGGCATGGGGTCGGCCGCGGCTCTGCTCGCGTACGCCCTCTCGCTGGGGGCCACGACCGCGCTGGCCCTGGTCGGTCTGACGGTCGTCCTCAGCGCGTGGTGGGGTCCGGGCAGCGGTCGGTTCCGTGGGCCGGTCCGTCGGGTCGTCGACGGCGCGGCCTCCCGCGGGGTGCCGTGGTTCCTGGTCGCGCTGGTGGTGGCTGCCGCGGCGTCCGGACTGGCCGGGTACGCGCAGCAGAGCGGCCCGAACTGGGCGCCCGCCTCGGACGCGCCGTTCGCGGGGACGAGCACCCCCAGCTGGTTCTGATCCCGCACGCCCTGCTGCTGAGACTGCTCCCCGCTCGTGGCCGCCGCGTGGCACCATGGGGGTGTGCGACACCAGCTCACGATCATTCCCTAGCGCGTCAGTCCTCCACTGACGCGCCGACCTCTCGTTCCCACGGGAGGTTTTTTGTTGCACCCAGCACTGCCGACCCCCGACCGAGAGAAGCCCATGGACCTGCACGGCGCCTTCCACGTCTACGACACGACCCTGCGCGACGGCGCGCAGCAGGAGGGGCTCAACCTCTCCGTCGCCGACAAGCTCGCCATCGCCCGGCACCTCGACGGGCTGGGCGTGGGGTACATCGAGGGCGGGTGGCCGGGGGCCAACCCCAAGGACACCGAGTTCTTCCGGCGGGCCGTCACCGAGCTCGACCTCACCCACGCCAAGCTCGCGGCGTTCGGCTCGACCCGCAAGGCCGGCACCCGGGCCGCCGACGACCCGCAGGTCGCGGCGCTGCGCGACTCGGGGGCCTCGGTCGTCACACTCGTCGCCAAGTCGCACGACCGCCACGTCGACCTCGCGCTGCGCACGACCCTCGAGGAGAACCTCGAGATGATCCGCGACACCGTCAGCCACCTCACCGCCGAGGGCCAGCAGGTGTTCCTCGACGCCGAGCACTTCTTCGACGGCTACCGCGCCAACCGTGACTACGCGCTCGAGGTCCTGCGCACCGGGTACGAGGCGGGCGCCGACGTGGTCGCCCTGTGCGACACCAACGGGGGGATGCTGCCGGGCTGGGTGGCCGACGTCGTCCACGACGTCGTGGAGACCACCGGCGTGCGCGTGGGCATCCACTGCCACAACGACACCGGGCTCGCGGTGGCCAACACGCTGGCGGCCGTCGACGCGGGTGCCAGCCACGTCCAGGGCTGCATCAACGGGTACGGCGAGCGGACCGGCAACGCCGACCTGGTCACGGTCGTGGCCAACCTCGAGCTCAAGCTGGGCCAGCAGGTGCTGCCGCCCGGACTGCTGCGCGAGTCGACCCGGATCGCGCACGCCGTCGCCGAGGTCACCAACGTGCCGCCGGCCAGCCGGCAGCCGTACGTCGGGTCGAGCGCCTTCGCGCACAAGGCCGGGCTCCACGCGAGCGCCATCAAGGTGGACCCCGACCTCTACCAGCACCTGGACCCGGTGGAGGTGGGCAACGACATGCGGCTGCTCGTCTCCGACATGGCCGGCCGCGCCACCATCGAGCTCAAGGGCAGGGAGCTGGGCTTCGACCTGTCCGGCGACCGCGACCTGGTCACGCGGGTGACCGACCGTGTCAAGGCGCTCGAGCAGCAGGGCTTCACGTTCGAGGCGGCCGACGCCTCCTTCGAGCTGCTCCTGGTGGAGGAGGTCGAGGGGACGCGCCCCACGTACTTCGAGGTCGAGTCCTGGCGTGTGATCACCGAGGCGGCGCTGGCCGGCGACGAGCGGGCCGTCTGCGAGGCCATCGTGAAGCTGACGGCCGACGGGGTGCGCCACGTCGTGGTGGGGGAGGGCAACGGCCCGGTCAACGCCCTCGACCACGCCCTGCGCGACGCGATCGAGCGGGCGTACCCGGAGGTCGCGAAGTTCGAGCTGATCGACTACAAGGTCCGCATCCTCGACCAGGGGCACGGCACCGACGCCATCACCCGCGTGCTGATCGAGACCACCGACGGCGCCTCGACCTGGGTGACCGTCGGGGTGGGCGCCAACGTCATCGAGGCGTCGTGGGGTGCCCTGCTGGACGCGTTCGTCTTCGGCCTGAGGCGCCACCACGTCGCCTGAGGCACGGGCGCGGCAGGGATGACACCGGCCCCGGCCGGCTGAGAGGGTCGGGGCATGACGGGGGACAGCAGACGGACGGTCGACCTGGTGGCCGGCATCCTGGGGATGGGTCTGCTGGCCTGCCTCGTGCTCGCGGCCGGCTTCTTCGCGCTCCTCGGCGGCGGGATGGCCGCGGGGTCGTGCGTCCAGGACTGCCCCGACGGCTGGGGTGACGCGCTGGTGTTCGGCGGCGCGGGGTGGCCGGTCCTGGTGGGGCTGGCCACGGGTGTCCTGTTCGTCGTACGAGGCATGCGTCGCCAGTCCGTGTGGTGGTTGCCGTGGGTCGGCATGGCGCTCGCCGCCGCCGGCACGTGGATCGCCCTGTCCGTCCTGGACTCGCTGCTCGCGTGAGTGCCGTAGCGTCACGCCCATGAGCGGACTCCACCACCTCAGCGCACTGGAGCAGGGCTCCCTCGTCGCCTCGGGGGAGGTGACGCCGGCGGCGCTGGTCGAGCACTACGCAGCCCGCGAGGACCGGGTGGGGGCGTTCGTGACGCGTACGACCGAGCAGGCGTTGGAGCGTGCCGAGCGGCTGCTGGCAGCGGGGCGATCCGAGGGGGCCGGCCCCCTGTGGGGCGTCCCTACCGCGGTGAAGGACCTCAACATGACCGCGGGCGTGCGCACCACGTTCGGCTCGAAGGCGTACGAGGACTTCGTCCCGCCCTTCAACGACGGGGTGGTCGACGCGATCGAGGCGGCTGGGCTCGTCAGCCTCGGCAAGACCAGTACGCCCGAGTTCGGGTCCCCCTGCTACACCGAGCCTGAGGGCCTGCCGCCGGCGGTGACCCCGTGGGACACGACGCGGATGGCGGGCGGGTCGTCCGGTGGCGCTGCCGCCGCCGTGTCGGCCGGGCTCGCCCCCGTCGCGCAGGGTTCGGACGGGGGCGGTTCGATCCGGATCCCGGCGTCGTGCTGCGGACTCGTGGGGCTCAAGCCGAGCCGCGGCCGTGTCAGTGGCGCCCCGATGTACGGGGAGGTGACCGGCCTGGCGGTGACCGGCCCGCTGGCCCGGACGGTGCGCGACGCGGCGGCGTTCCTCGACGTGCTCGCCGGCCACGGGGCCGGGGACGTGGCGTGGTTGCCCGAGCCGAGGACCTCGTTCCTCGAGGCCTGCGACCGTACGCCCGGCCCGCTGCGGGTGGCGCGCTTCATCGAGCCGGTCATCGCCGACACCGACGTCGACCCGAGCTCGGTGACCGCTTGGGAGGAGGCGACCGAGCTGCTGCGCGGCCTGGGCCACGAGGTCGTCGACGTCGAGGTGCCGATTCCGCGGGAGGCGGTGGCCACCTTCGAGACCTGCTGGGCGGTGCTGACCGCGCTGACGCCCGCCCCGCCCGGGCGCGAGGGCGACCTGCGCCCGCTGACCCGCTGGCTCAGCGAGCGCGGGCACGCGGTCAGCGGGCCCGAGTTCGGGTGGGCCATGGGCGAGCTGCGCCGCATCGGCGCCCGGGCGGTGGAGGCGCTGGCTCCGTACGACGCGGTGCTCACGCCGACGCTGGCCCGCCCGCCGGCGCTGGTGGGTGAGCTGCGCGACGACGCCGACCCGGCCCGCGACTTCGAGAACCAGAAGCGGTTCACGCCGTGGACGAGCGCCTGGAACGTCTCCGGGATGCCGGCGGTCTCGCTGCCCCTGCACTGGACCTCCGACGGCTTGCCCGTGGGGGTCATGCTGGCCGGCCGCCCGGCGCAGGAGGAGCTCCTGCTCGGCCTGGCCGCGCAGGTGGAGCAGGCCCACCCGTGGCGGGACCGTACGGCTCCGGGGTTCTGACCCGGACGCCCCGACTCAGCCGGCGGCCACGACGGAGGCCTCGTGCCGGACCTCGAAGTTCACCGAGTTCGCGATGAAGCACCACTCGTGCGCGAGCTCGTGCGCCCGGTGCGCGTCTGCGACCATCGACGCGTCGGCCACCACGACCCGGGGGTGCAGGACCGCCTCGCGGAAGCGGCCGCCGTTCCCGACGACCTCCATCGTGGCGGTGGCGGTGTCGGCGTAGTCGAGGACCACGACGCCGAGGCTCACGCAGGCGTGCAGGTAGCTCAGCAGGTGGCACTCCGACAGCGAGGCCAGCAGCATGTCCTCCGGGTTCCACCGTGAGGCCTCGCCCCGGAACGCGGCGTCCGCCGAGGCGAGCAGGTCGGGCTTGCCGTCGACGGAGAGGGTGACCGAGCGCGCGTAGTCGCGGTACCCGGTGGTGCCGTTCCCGGTGTTGCCGGTCCACAGGGCCGTGACGCTGAAGTGGTGCTCACTCATGGCACCACCCTCGCACGGACTCAGTCGTCCCCGATGCCGCGTGCCTCGAGCGCCTCACCGGTGGCGCGGGCGTTGGCGACCACCCGGATCACGAGCGGGACCAGGCGGGCCCGGGGGTCGCGCTCCAGGCCGCGCGCCGCGGCCGCGTCCCGGGTCTGACGGGCGACCTCGAGCGTCGTGGGGATGGCCCGGATGGTGAGGGAGAAGGCCAGCGCGACCCGCTCGGGGTTGACCCCGACCCGCCGGAACGGCCCGAGCAGCCGTACGAGGACGTCGAGGATGTCGTCGATGGGGGTCGTCACCGTCACGACGGTGGCCAGCAGGACCAGGCCGAGCAGGTCCCCGACCGCCTCCACCGCCCGCGCCCACCCGTTCTGCCAGGCGTGCCACGCCATCAGCGCTGCCAGCATGAGCAGCAGGATCCGCACGGACCGGAACACCGCGCGCAGGTTCATGCCCGTCCACAGGCAGATCCCCACGGCGACGGCCACGAGCGCGACGCTGGACCACGGCCCGCGGACCACGACGACGAGCGTGCTGACGACCAGCAGGCCGAGGAGCTTCAGGCCGGCCCCGAGCCGGTGCCACACGGTGTCGCCGGGCTCGTACATGCCCAGCGGCATGCTCATGCGGTGACCCGGTAGTGCTCGACGACGTCCGCGGCCGGACCGTCCTTCTCGACGCGGCCGTCGCGGATGAGCAGCGCACGGTCGCAGCGGGCGGCCAGCTCGAGGTCGTGGGTGACCAGCACGAGTTGCTGGGGGAGGCCGAAGAGGACCTCGGCCACCTTCCTGGTGTTGGTGAGGTCGAGCAGGGTCGTGGGCTCGTCGGCGACGAGCAGGTCGGGGTCGGTGGCCAGGACGCCGGCGAGCGCGAGCAGCTGACGCTGTCCGCCGGACAGGGCGTGGACGCTGCGGTCGGCGAGGTGGTCGAGGCCGAAGCGGACGAGCACCTCGTGGGCGGCGGCCACCCGGTCCGACTTGGCGCGGTGCGTACGGCGGAACGAGAGGGCGACGTCCTCGAGCACGGTGGGCATGACCAGCTGGGCCGACGGGTCGGTGAAGCAGAATCCCACCTTGCGGCGGGCCGCGCGGGGGTCGGCCGCGACGTCGTCGGAGTCCAGCAGCACCCGGCCCGCAGCGGGCAGGACGAGTCCGTTGAGCAGTCGGGCCATCGTGGACTTGCCGGAGCCGTTGGGGCCGATGAACGCGACCCGCTGCTCGGTGAGGACGAGCGAAGTCTCGTGGAGGACGACGAGGTCGTCGCCAGCGGTGGGAACCGTGACGACGACCCGGTCGAGTTCGATGCGACTCACGCGGTGATTGTCTCGCCCTCGTTCTTGGCGGAGACCCGCGGGCGGGGCGTACGCCGGGCGAGCAGGTCGGGGAAGGCGGCGTGGACGCCGGTGGCGACCACGGCCATCATGGCGTTCTTGATCAGGTCGCCGGGCACGAAGGTGAGCTCGTACGTCCAGGCCGCACCCCAGGTCATGTCGGCGCGCAGCACGAGGCCGGTGACGCCGAGGGTGTGGATGAAGGCGGCGCTGCCGGCGAGCCCGGAGAGGAAGACCAGCCCCAGGCGCAGGGCGTTGTTCCTGCGGGGGAGCTGCTGGACGAGGAAGCCGGTGAGGGCGGCCGCGAGGGGGAAGCCGATGAGGTACCCCACCGACGGGCCGGCCAGCACCCCGAGCCCGCCGGCGCCGCCGGAGAAGATCGGCAGGCCGGCCGCGCCGAGGACGACGTACAGGGCGGCGGCGAGGAAGCCCCGTCGGGCACCGAGGACGGCACCGCCGAGCAGGACGGCGAACGTCTGCAGGGTGATCGGGATCGTGCCGGCGTTGATGGCCGGGAGCAGGGCGCAGACCGCGATGAGGGCCGCGAAGGCGGCGATGAGCGCGATGTCGGTGCTCGCCGAGCGCCGCTGGGGCGCCGCCGGCGGGCGGGTGGTCTGGGCTGCGGTCTCGGTGCTCATCGGGGTCCTTGTCTGAGGGGCCGGTGGACGAAGGCCCGTGTGCGAGGGCGTGTGCACGAGGGCGTCCGGAGATCCTGAACGGTGTTCAGTGAACGGCGTTCAGGCTAGGGTTGGGCTGCACCTGAGGTCAAGTGAGAGGCGGGTCACACGTGGACCGACGCGAGGTCGTCGACACGGCACTGGGGATCCTGGGCAGGGTCGGCCTTCCGGACCTGACCATGCGCAGGCTCGGCACCGAGCTGGGCGTGCAGCAGTCCGCGATCTACCACCACTTCGCCAACAAGCAGGAGCTGCTGGGGGCGGTGGCCGACGAGATCCTGGCCAGAGGTCCGCACACCGACACCGGCGACGCCGCAGGGTGGCTCGACCAGGTGCGGGCGGCGTGCCACGACGTGCGGGCCGCGGTGCTGGCCTTCAGCGACGGCGCGGACGTCGTCTCCTCGATGTTCGCCTTCGGGCTCGGGGGGCGCGAGGCGTACGACCGGGTCGACAAGGCGCTCGCGGGTGCGGGCCTCGCCGCGGAGACGGAGGACGTCGCCGTGCGCACGCTGCTGCACTTCGTCTTCGGCCACGCGATCGCGCAGCAGACCGCCGAGCAGGCAGCCCGGGTGGGCGCGATCGACGCGAGCAGCGATCCGGACGACTTCGCGGCGGGCCTCGGGCTGGTCCTGGCAGGAGTCGCGGCAGCGGCCACCGCATAACCTGCGGTCATGGCTGAGCAGGTGGTGGAGGGACGCACGTTCTCCGGGGACGACTGGTACGGCGACGACCTGGGTGGCGCGGTCTTCGTCGACTGCACCTTCGACGACGTGGACCTCTCGGAGGTCACCACGACCGGGGCCT
>NZ_JBJEHY010000160.1:0-8760 GCF_051876515.1 Nocardioides sp.
CCCGGCGCGGACCCGCCCCGGCTCGACGAGCTCTGAGCGGTCGCGGCCGTACGGCCTCAGGCGGGTGGTGCCCAGTGCGGGTCCCGTCCGAGGAAGGCAGCGAGGCGTTCGGACGCCGGGGCCGAGGCCTCGACGGGTTGCCGTACGCCGAACTGGCCCGAGGCCCGCAGCATCTCCTCGGCGGGCTCCATGCCGTTGAGGGTCGCCTCGCAGACCGCCTCGTCCATGCCGTCGGCCTGTCCGCTGGCGCGGGCCAGGTCCCACGCGTGCATGAAGACGTCGTTGGTGTAGAACTGGTCGACGGCGGCCTCCACGGTGCTGCGTCCGGTGTGGGGGTTGTCGTACGCGGCGGCGGCCAGGGCTGGCGTCTCCAGGACGCCCTGGACCTGCTCACGCAGGTGCGTCCAAGCGCCGACGGGGTCGTCCTCGACGCCCGGGCCGGGCGCGATCTCGACCTCGCTGCCGCCGGACAGGAAGCCGGGCAGCCAGCTCGCGAGGTGGCCGACGACGTCGCGGGCGCGCCACTCGGCCACGGGGGTCGGGGCGTCCCAGTCGGTGACGCCCTCGACGATGCGGGTGAAGTTGGCGGCGAGGGTGCGGTGCCGCTGGGCGTACGTCATCCGAGGGCCCCCTCGGCGGCGAGCGTGTCGATCTTGGCGTAGCCGTCGTCGATCCCGACCTCCATGCCGCTGGCCAGCCACTGGTCGCGGCCCTCGAAGGAGTCGCACAGGCTCATGGCGTGCAGCCGGGTCCGGCCGTCCCCCAGGTCGGAGAAGGTCATCGTCTCCAACGACACGTCGTCGGGCATGCCCTCCCAGGTGAAGGTCTGCACGATGCGGTCGCGGCCCACGGTGTGGAAGCATCCACGGAACTCGGTCTGGAACTCCTCGCGCCCGGCCCGGTAGCGCCACGACCCTCCGCTGCGGGCGTCCCACTCCAGGATCTCGTTGGTCATGCCGTCCGGGCCGACCCAGCGGGCGAAGAGCTCGGGGTCGGTGTGGGCCCGGAGGAGCTGGTCGGGGGTGGCGGCGAAGTCGCGCCAGATGTGGATGGCCGGCACGGTCTCGTCGGCCTTGATCTCGGCCCGGTCGTAGCGGACCTGCTGCGGTGCGGTGGTCATGATGCTGTTCCTCTCACTGCGTTCTGCTGGGGGGTGTTGGCGTCGGCGCCGTCCATCTCGGCGAGGACGACGTCGAGCCGGCTGAACCTCTCCTCGGCGGCACGGCGGTACCGCTCGATCCACTTCGTCATCAGGTCGAGCACCTCTGCCTCCAGGTGGACCGGGCGACGCTGCGCGTCCTTGCTGCGGCTGACCAGCCCGGCCTCCTCGAGGACCTTCACGTGCTTGGAGACCGCCTGGACGCTGACGTCGTACGGCTCCGCGAGCGCGGTGAGGGTGGCGTCGGCGACGGTGAGGCGGGCGACGATGTCGCGCCGCGTCGGGTCGGCGAGGGCGGCGAAGGCGCGGGAGAGCTGGTCGGTCATGTGTCCTCAACTTGTTGGTTGAACATGACCAGCCTGCGCGTCGCCGGCAGCCCTTGTCAACCATATGGTTGAGAACATGTCCGGCAGCCTCCTCGCAGCCAGTGTGTCCCGCGCCACACTCTGTGGCCGATCAGCGGAGGTCCGATGCAGCCAGCAGTCCACGCCGCCACCGACCCTGACAAGCTCGCCATGGTGCACACCGGCACCGGCGAGACCCGTACCTACGCCGAGCTCGAGGCAAACTCGACCCGGATCGCGAGGTACCTGCGTGAGCGCGGTCTGGCCGTCGGCGACGTCGTTGCCTTCCTGGCCGACAACTGCCCGCAGACGTTGGAGATCTACTGGGCGTGCCTGCGCTCGGGGCTCTACGCCACCGGCGTGAACCACCACCTCACCGAGGATGAGATCGCCTACATCCTGGCTGACTGCCAGGCCTCCGTCCTGTTCGTCACCGCTGCGCACCTCGATGCCGCGCTGGCCGTGTGTGAGCGGGTGCCGAGCACCAGCGAGATCGTCCTGATCGACGGAGAGGTGCCGCAGGGGGCAACAGCCGTACGCGCCTGGGGCGAGATCCTCGCCGAGACGTCGGCCGAGCCCCTGGGGGACCAGCCCCGGGGCGGGGACATGCTCTACTCCTCGGGCACCACGGGCCGCCCCAAGGGCATCAAGGCCCCGCTCAACGGCATGCAGCTGGGGGAGCTCGGCTCGGACCTGATGACCGAGGTCTTCGGGATGGTCTTCTCCTTCACCCCCGACACGGTCTACTGCTCGCCGGCGCCGCAGTACCACGCCGCGCCACTGCGCTACTCCGCCAGCAGGCGCGGGAGAAGTACGACACCTCCTCGATGAGGGTGGCCATCCACGCGGCGGCCCCCTGCCCGGTCGAGGTGAAGCAGCAGATGATCGAGTGGTGGGGGCCGGTGCTGTACGAGTACTACGCAGCCACCGAGGCCAACGGGGTCACGCTCGTGGGCTCCGAGGACTGGCTCGCGCACCCGGGCACGGTCGGGCGGGCCATGCTGGGCGTCGTGCACATCTGCGACAGGGACGGACGTGAGGTGCCGGTCGGCGAGGTCGGCAAGGTCTACTTCGAACGCGACGAGCGGCCCTTCGAGTACCACAACGACCCCGGCAAGACCTCCGCCGCGACGCACCCCGACCACCCGACGTGGACGACCACCGGGGACATGGGTCGGGTGGACGAGGAGGGCTTCCTGTACCTCACCGACCGGGAGCCGTTCATGATCATCTCGGGCGGCGTGAACATCTACCCCCAGGAGATCGAGAACGCCCTCACCATGCACCCGGCGATCCTCGACGTGGCCGTGATCGGGGTGCCCGACGAGGAGATGGGCGAGGCGGTCAAGGCCGTCGTGCAACCCGCCGAGGGCATCGAGCCGTCGCCCGCGCTGGCCGCCGAGATCCTCGCCTCGCTGGAGGGTCGGATCGCGCACTTCAAGATTCCCCGGACGCTGGAGTTCACCGGCGAGCTGCCCCGTTCCGCCACCGGGAAGCTGGTCAAGGGACGGCTCGTGGAGGCCCGTTCCTGAGGGCCGGGTGCACGCGGGACCCGCGCGGGACCGAGGGCCTGAGAGACTGTCCCCCGTGCGTACACGGATCGACCTCGCCTACGACGGCACCGACTTCTCGGGCTGGGCGAAGCAGCCGCAGCGACGCACCGTCCAGGGCACCCTGGAAGCCGCGCTGGCCACCGCGCTGCGCGTCGAGGAGGCCCGCGTGACCGTCGCCGGCCGTACGGACGCGGGCGTGCACGCGCGCGGCCAGGTGGCCCACCTCGACGTCGACGACGACGTCCTCGCCGCCAGCGCCGGCCGCTCCACGGACCCGCCGCTGGTCGCCCTGTGCCGCCGCCTCAACGGCATCCTCCCGCCCGACCTCGTGGTGCACGGGGTCAGCGAGGCCCCCGACGGCTTCGACGCCCGGTTCTCCGCGATCTGGCGCCGGTACGCCTACCGCGTCGCCGACGCCCCAGCGGCGGTCGACCCGCTCACCCGCCGCCACGTGCTCACCTGGCCCCGACCGCTCGACGTGGAGGCCATGAACGCGGCTGCGGCCCCGCTGGTGGGACTGCAGGACTTCGCGGCCTTCTGCAAGCGCCGCGAGGGCGCGACCACGGTCCGTACGCTGCTGGACCTCGGGTTCGACCGCGGCCCCGACGGCGTGGTGACGGCCCGTGTCGTGGCCGACGCCTTCTGCCACAACATGGTGCGGGCGCTGATCGGGTGCCTGCTGGCGGTCGGGGAGGGGCGGCAGCCGCCCACCTGGGCCGGCGAGGTGCTGCGGGGGCGGCGCCGCGACGTGGGCGTCACCGTCGTACACGCGCACGGACTCACACTGGAAGAGGTCGGCTACCCCACGGGAGCCGAGCTGGCGGCCCAGGCGGACCGCGCCCGAGCGAAGAGGGAGAGCCTCGATGGATGACCACTACTTCAGCGCCGACCCGACGGTCGCGTTCAAGCGCGAGAGCTTCACCGCGGAGGTCTGGGGCCACGAGCTCGCGCTGACCAGCGGCTCGGGGGTCTACAGCAAGGGACACCTCGACATCGGGACCTCGGTGCTCTTCCGCGAGACCGAGCCGCCCACGCAGGGGAACTTCCTCGACCTGGGCTGCGGGTACGGCGTGATCGGCCTGGGCATCGCGACCGCCGTCCCGCTCGCGTCGGTGATCGCGGTCGACGTCAACGCCCGGGCGGTGCTGCTGGCCAACGAGAACGCCGCGGCGCTGGGGCTCGACAACCGCTTCGTCGCCTGCCAGCCCGAGCAGGTCCCGACGGACCTGGTCTTCGACGAGATCTGGTCCAACCCGCCGATCCGGATCGGCAAGGAGGCGCTGCACGAGCTGCTGCTGCAGTGGCTGCCGCGCCTGGCCCCGGGAGGGCGCGCGGTGCTCGTGGTCGGCAAGAACCTCGGTGCCGACTCGTTGCAGCGCTGGCTCGGTGAGCAGGGGTGGCCCACGACCCGGATCGGCAGCGCCAAGGGGTTCCGGGTCCTGGAGGTCCGTCGGGGCGGTACGGCGTGAGCCGGCGCATCCTCGTCGTCGGTGGTGACGCGGCCGGCATGAGCGCGGCCAACCAGGCGCTGCGGACCGCGGAGCACCTCGGGGAGGACGTGCTGGTCACGGTCCTCGAGCGCACCGGCCACACCTCGTACTCGGCCTGCGGCATGCCGTACTGGGTCGCCGGCGACGTGGACGACGTCTCCGAGCTGATCGCACGCACCCCCGAGCAGCACCGGGCCGCCGGGATCGACCTGCGCACCGGGACCGAGGTCGTCTCGGTGGACCTGGCCGCCCGCAGCGTGCAGGCCCGTGACGGCGACGGCACGCACCGGATCGAGTTCGACGAGCTCGTCTGGGCGACCGGGGCGAGCCCGGTGATGCCGGCGTGGACCCGACCCGACGGTGCCCTGCCGCACGGCGTGCTCCCGCTCAACGACCTCGACGAGGGAGCGGCGTGGCTGGCCCTGCTGGCGGTCGACGAGCAGCTGGACGTCGTCGTGGTCGGCGGCGGCTACATCGGCGTCGAGATGGCCGAGGCGGCCGTACGTCGGGGGCACCGGGTGACCCTGCTGGCCCGCTCGCGCGTGCTCAAGGGGCTCGACACCGCCCTGGGGGACGACGTCACGGCGGCCATGAAGGAGGCCGGCGTCGACGTCCGTGCGGGCGCCAACGTGCAGTCGCTCGGCGTCGCCGCGGGCCGCGTCACCTCGATCACCGTGGACGGCGAGGAGGTGCCGGCCGACGCCGTGGTCGTCGCCACCGGCATCACGCCCAACACCGACCTGGTCCGCGACCAGCTGCCCGCCGCCGCGGTCGGGGCCTCGCGCGGCCTCCGCGCCGACCAGCACGGTCACGTCCACGGCCACGTCTGGGCCGCGGGCGACTGCGCCGAGGTGCGCCACCTGGTCACGGGGGACTGGGCGTACCTGCCCCTGGGGACCCACGCCAACA
Source organism: Nocardioides sp. (assembly GCF_051876515.1). Taxonomy (GTDB): domain Bacteria; phylum Actinomycetota; class Actinomycetes; order Propionibacteriales; family Nocardioidaceae; genus Nocardioides. Next base: position 5,456 of record NZ_JBJEHY010000160.1, read on the forward strand.
AGCAGGGCCGGGCGCTCGGGGAGGCGGTCGTCGCCGGCCCTGAGCGGTCCCGCTGGTCCTTCCCCGGGGCGCTGGGCACCGTGGTGACCCGCTTCGAGGGCTGCGAGGTCGGGCACACCGGACTCGCGCGCGGCGAGGCGGAGCTTCTCGGTCTGGACGTGGTCGAGCTCGTCACCCGCGGCACGACCGCGTCGGGCTACATGCCCGAGGCCGAGCCGATCGCGATCAAGGTGACTGCCGAGCGCGGCACCCGTCGGCTCCTGGGCGTGCAGGTCGTCGGTGGCGCCGGCGCGGCCAAGCGGGTCGACGCGGCAGCCGCGGTCCTGCACCTGCGCGGCACCGTGGACGACCTCGCGTGGATGGACCTGTCGTACGCACCCCCGCTGGCCACCGCCTGGGAGGTGCTCCAGGTCGCCGCGCGCAGGGTCGCTGAACGCCTGGGGTGACCACGGCGGCCCGGTCTGCGGGGACCGGACCGCCGCGGGGTCAGCGGACCCGGACGCGCACGGTGCGCCGGGCCTTGGTGTCCTTCAGGACCTCGCTCACCGTGGTCCCGCGGTAGGAGAACACCAGGCGGCCCGTGCGCTTCGGGCGCCAGGTGAGCGTGCCCGCGCGGGTGGCCGACGTCCCGCGCAGCTGCACGGTGGCGATCTTGCGGGCGCGTCCCTTGGCGGGCACGAAGGTGACGGTGACGCTGCGGCGGGGGCCGCCCGCTGCGGCCGTGAGGGAGACCTTCCAGGTCGTGCGGCGTCCCTTGCGGACCGTCACGGTGCCCGGCTTCACCTTCAGCGTCGAGCGGACCGTACGGAGCTCGGGCGGCAGCGCCGCGGAGCGGCTCCACAGGGCGACGGTGCTCTCGTCGAAGGAGCTGAAGACCATCTCGACCGCGCCGTCGCCGTCGAGGTCGGCCACGGCGGCACCGCCGGACTGGCCGAAGAGCTCGCCGGGCTGGGTGAGGGTGTGCAGGACGGTGGCCCCGTCCTCGAGCTGCTCGATCCAGAACAGGCGGCGGTCGCCGTCGCCGGAGACCGCCAGGTCCACGTCACCGTCGCCGTCGACGTCGCCGTACCCGAAGACGCCGGGGGCGGCCTGACCGGGCGTGGGGCGCGAGGTGATCTCGCCGCCGGGGTGCACCGGCACGGTGCCGGCCTTGAAGGCGGGGTCGCACGCGGTGGGCGTGGCCGAGGGCTCGGCCGGGATGGAGTGCTCCGTGACCGTCCACGGCTGCGTGGCGTCGGCGCCGGGGACGAACTCCATCACCATCTCGTGCTTGCGCGAGGTCAGGAAGCAGCGGTTCTGGTGGTTGGCGCCGATCCAGGAGATCGTGCCGGGCTCGCGGAAGTTCGGCATCGGGCGGATCTGGAAGCCGTGGCCGACCTCGCCCATCGTCGCGATGGTGTGCGGGACGAAGTCGGCCTCGCTCAGGCCGGGGGCGCTGTCGGGGACCTGCTGGAACCACAGGAACGACGCGTCGGTGTCCTGGGTGATCTCGAAGTACTGCGACGAGACGATGTCCGCGAGGCCGTCGCCGTCCACGTCGTGCACGACCGGGAGGCTTCCGCCGGCACCGTCGGCCAGGGTCACCGGGTCCTCGAAGGTGTGGTCGGCGCGGCCCTTGAGGTACATCAGTGCGACCGTGTCGTCGTAGAGGTTCGGAGCGGCTTTGGCCTCCTCGCTCGTCGTGACCAGGTCACGGATGCCGTCGCCGTCGAGGTCGACGTGCTCAACGCCGTGGAACGACCCGGCCTGGCCCGTCAGGACGTCGTGGCGCACGAACCCCAGCGCGTCGCCCTGGGCGTCCAGCCCCCGGTTCTCCCACCACGTGATCGCGCTCCGCTGGCGAGGGGTGGCGCCACCAGTGTCGAAGAAGTAGCCCGACGGCACGATGACGTCCATGCGGCCGTCCTCGTTGACGTCGCTGAGGGTGGGGCGGTTGGGGAGGATGATCTCGGCGCTCGTCGGCACGACGGTGCCGCGCTCCCACGTGGCGATGTCGTGGCCGGGTCGGTAGAACTGCACGGTGCCGCCGCCCGACGGCAGGCCGCCGGTGAGGGTGCCGTACCCGGTGGTGACGATGTTCTGCTCGCCCGGGAAGAGCTCGCCCGCGACGCTGAACGCGGCCCCCGTGACGCCGTCGACGTCGTGGCGGGCCAGTGGTTCGGTGTGCGCGGTTCCGGCCCGTGGGGCGGCGGGACCGGCCTGTGCGGCGCTGGTCTGGACGGCGCTGGTCTGGACGGCGCTGGCGGGCACTGCGCTGAGCAGGGCGGCGACCAGGGCGCCGATGCCTGCCAACGTGCCCGTGAGGCGGGGACCAGCGAGGGCGGGACGGGTCATGCGGCAACCTCCGGGGCTCGGTGGCGTGATCCTTGCACCGGAGGTGCCCTTGAAGGAAGGGTTTTGATATCAGAATATATTGTGAGGCGTCAGGCGAGGTCGGCCGCAGCCCGCCGCAGGTCCGCCAGCACCACCGGTCTGGCCAGCCGGGTGAGGAGCGCCAGGAGAGGGGTAGCAGCTCGCGGCCCGCGCAGCACGAAGGACACCCCCACCAGGCAGCCGTCCCGGTCCTCCTGGAAGTCGAGGGCCAGCTCGGCACCCACCACCCACCACGTCCCGTGCTCCACCCAGCGCCGCGGCGGGGCGTGCGTGGACAGGGTCATCCTGGGCCTCAGTCCGGGCCAGGTCACGTCGGTCCAGCGCATGCCGGCGCGTACGGGCAGCGGGTCGAGGAGCTCGACCCCGCGCAGGGAGGACTGCCACCGGGGGCGGTTGCGCGGGTCAACCAGGTAGTCGTACGCCCGCTGGGGTGGCACGGAGAACCGGACGCGGCCGGCCCAGGGGCTGCTCATCCGACCACTGTACGGAGGGCGCTGGGGGCTCGTCCGGTCGAGCCCGGCGCCGGCTCACTCCACCAAGGAGGCGAGCTTCTTGGCGATCAGGCCGTTGGCCTGCTTGGGCATCAGGCGGGTGAGCAGGTCCAGGGCCTTGGAGTCCTTGCCGACCAGCACCCGGTAGGAGCCCCTTTCGACGCCCTCGACGATCTGTCGCGCCGCGTCGGCGGGAGTGGTCAGCTGCATCGGGGCCTCCGCGGCGTCCATCACCTTGGTGTGGGCCCCGGAGTTCTCGGCGATGCCCGTGTTGACACCCCCCGGCATCACGACGGTGACCTGCACGTTGGTGTCGCGCAGCTCGGCCCACAGGCCGGCGGTGAACTGGGCGACCGCGGCCTTGCTGGCGCCGTACACGGTCTGGCCGGGGACGGCGATGAAGGAGCCCATCGAGGAGACGTTGAGGATGGCGCCCTCGGG
>NZ_JBJEHY010000161.1:0-8735 GCF_051876515.1 Nocardioides sp.
ACCCGGCCTGGATCCACGGGACGGTGATGCGTTCGGAGACCACCACGGCCGCCGGTCGTGACCAGGTCAACCCGCAGGCCGGACGCGACGCCGCCGCCGCGCTGTGGAAGCGGGCGGGGATCACCTCCCCCATCGACGAGATCGACGCCGCGGAGATCTACGTCCCCTTCAGCTGGTTCGAGCCGATGTGGCTGGAGAACCTCGGCTTCGCCGCCGAGGGCGAGGGGTGGAAGCTGACGGAGGCGGGCGAGACCGCCATGACCGGACGCATCCCCGTCAACGCCTCCGGGGGCGTGCTGTCCTCGAACCCGATCGGGGCGTCAGGCATGCTGCGCTTCGGCGAGGCCGCCCTCCAGGTGCGCGGGGCTGCCGGGGAGCACCAGATCGACGGGGCCCGGCGGGCGCTCGGCCACGCGTACGGCGGCGGCTCGCAGTTCTTCGCCATGTGGGTCGTGGGGGCCGGGAAGCCCACCTCCTGAGCACCCGCGGAGAGGGGTTCGGTCGTCCGGCGCGGATGGGCCGTTGTGCCCATCCGTTCCGCGCCGACGCGGGCTAGGTTGCGGTCATGGCCAGACGCCGATCCCCCGGGTGGGTCCCCAACCAGCACGGGGCGTGGGCGATGCTCGCCTCGCCCCTGCTCGTGGGCGTGCTGCACGCCGGACCCACGTGGGTGCACCTGCCGCTGGGGGTCTTCTGGTTCGCCGGGTACTTCGCGTTCTACGCGACGTCGGTCTGGCTCAAGTCGGGACGCCGGGCCCGACACGCGCGCCCGGCCGCGGTGTACCTCGCCGTGGCCGCAGTCGCCGGGACGGTCGTGGCCCTCGCGGACCCGTCACTCCTGCGGTGGGCCCCGCTGTTCGCCGTACCCCTCGGGGTCGGACTGCTGGCAGCCGCGGCGCGCCGGGAGCGCGAGCTGCTCTCGGGGCTCACCATGACGATGGGTTCGGCCCTCATGACGGTGGTGGCGGCCGATGCCGGCCGCGACCCCGACCTGCGGACCGCCTGGGTGCTGGCGGCGGTGCAGGCGGCGTACTTCTGCGGCACGGTGTTCTACGTCAAGAGCGCCATCCGCGAGCGCGGCAACAAGCGCTTCCTGGCCCAGTCGGTCGCGTTCCACGCGCTCTGCACGCTCGTGGTCGGCTGGGTGTCGTTGTCCCTCGCCATCGTGTTCGCCTCCCTCACCGTCCGCGCGTACGTCGTCCCGCCGCGGCGACCCACCCCGAAGGCGCTCGGCATCGGCGAGATCGTCGCCACCGTCGTGGTCGCGGCGACCAGCCTGCTCACCGCGTGAGCACGCGCCGTACGGTGGGCGCATGATCGAACTGCGCACCCCTGCCGAGATCGAGCGCATGCGTCCGGCCGGCCGTTTCGTCGCCGACGTGCTGACCGCGCTGCGCGAGGCCGCCGACGTCGGCGTCAACCTCCTCGACCTCGACCGCCTGGCAGCCTCGATGATCGCGGAGCAGGGCGCGACCTCCTGCTACGTGGACTACCACCCCTCGTTCGGGGCCTCCCCGTTCGGCAAGGTGCTGTGCACGTCGGTCAACGACGCGGTGCTGCACGGCCTCCCCCACGACTACGTGCTCCGGGACGGCGACCTGCTCAGCGTCGACTTCGCCGCCAGCGTCGACGGCTGGGTGGCCGACTCGGCGACCAGCCTCGTCGTCGGGACCGCGGCACCGGCCGACCTGGCACTCATCGACGCGACCGAGCGCGCACTCGCCGCCGCGATCGCCGTGGCCCAGCCGGGCCGCACGGTCGGGGACATCGGTCACGCGATCGGGCAGGTCGCCCGTCAGGCGGGCCTGCAGATCAACATGCAGTTCGGGGGCCACGGGGTCGGGCGGACCATGCACGGCGACCCGCACGTGGCCAACGACGGCACGCCCGGCCGGGGCTACCCGCTGCGTCCGGGGCTGGTCATCGCCATCGAGCCGTGGTTCCTGGCGAGCGGTGACGAGATCTACACCGACGCCGACGGCTGGACGCTGCGCAGCGCCGACGGCTCACGCGGCGCCCACTCGGAGCACACCGTCGCGATCACGCCGGACGGCCCCGTCGTGCTCACCGCCCGCGACTGACCAGCCCGGGCCGGGGCTCCGCTCAGTCGTCGCGCTCCTTGCGCAGCACGTCGCCCGTGACGGCGTCGAGGCGTACCTCCCACATGCCCTCGGCCCCGCGCACGTCGACGTCCCACACGGCCGCACCCCGCTCGGAGTCCAGCGAGATGCCCTCGGCGATGCCGGGAACCTCGGCCGAGGCGACGGAGACCGCCTCCTCCGCCGCGACCGTTGGAGCCTTCTTCTCGTCGGCGTCGAGCCGTACGTCCCGCCGGGAGACCTCGCTCAGGTCGTCCGGGGCGAGCAGGAGCTCGACTCCGCGACCGGCTGCGGTGAGGGTCACCTCCCAGCCCTCGCGCCCTGCGTCGTTCTCCCACTCCACGGCGACGACGGACCCGCCCGCCACCAGGTCCTGCGCCGACTGGACCACGGAGACGAGGTCCACCTCGCCCGGGTCGGTTCCCTCCGTGGGCGACTCGCCCTCCTGGTCGTTCCCGGTGGGACCGGTCTCCGTGGGGTCGGTGGATCCCGGTGAGGACTGGGTCGTGGTGCCGCGCGGTCGCGAGTCCTCGTCGTCCCCGCAGGCCGTCAGTGACACCCCCACTGCGACGAGGAGGGCGAGTGCGGCGACGGTCCGGTTCGTACGCATGCGTTGTCCTTCCGAGGGGAGTCCAGCTTCACCGTACGTGGGTCAGCGCCCCGGAAACACGTGAGGGGTTCCAGCTTCTCGCTGGAACCCCTCACGCTGACACCGACCGCCGCTCCCGACGACGGTCAGAATCTCTCCCTCACTCAGGCATAGGTGACCGGCAGGCTGACGATCCCGTTGATCCAGCCGCTGCGGAACCGGGTTGCCTCGCCGTTGGGCTTCAGGTCGGGCATCCGGTCGGCGATCGTGTTGAACATGATCTCCACCTCGAGGCGGGCCAGGTTGGCGCCGATGCAGTAGTGCGCGCCGTGGCCGCCGAAGGCGAGGTGGGGATTGTGCTGGCGGGTGATGTCGAAGGTCATCGAGTTCTCGAAGACGTCCTCGTCGTGGTTGCCCGAGGCGTAGAAGATGCCGACGCGCTCACCCTTCTTGATGGCCTGCCCACCGATCTCGGTGTCGGCCAGCGCGGTGCGCTGGAACGAGACCACGGGCGTCGCCCAACGGATGACCTCGTCGACCATCGTCGAGGGGCGCTCCTTCTTCCACAGCTCCCACTGGTCGGGGTTGTCGAAGAAGGCCATCATCCCGTGCGTGATGGCGTTGCGCGTGGTCTCGTTGCCCGCGACGGCCAGCAGGATGACGAAGAAGCCGAACTCGTCGTCGGTGAGCGTGCCGTACCCGTCGTCGTGGGGCGAGATCAGCTTCGTGATGATGTCGTCCTTGGGGTCCTGACGACGCTGGTCGGCCAGACCCATGGCGTACCCCAGGATCTCGGCGGCGGCGATCTCCTCGTTGCCCTCCACGTCCGGGTCGTCGTACGAGAGCATCTGGTTGGACCAGTCGAAGAGCTTGGCCCGGTCCTCCTGGGGCACACCCATCAGGTCGGCGATGGCCTGCAGCGGCAGCTCGGCCGCCACGTCGGCCACGAAGTCGCCCTCACCCTTGGCGAGCGCGTCGTCGACGATCTTGTTGGCCCGCTCCTGGAGCACGTCGTGCAGCGCGTTGATCGCACGCGGGGTGAAACCGCGGCTGATGATCTGGCGCATCTTGGTGTGGTCCGGGGCGTCCTTGTTGATGAGCATGACGCCCTGGAGCGCGACCTGGTCACGCGTCATGTCGGGCGCGAAGCGGATGATGGCGCCGTTCTCGGCCGTCGAGAAGTTCTTGGAGTCCTTCGACACCTGGGCGATGTCGGCGTGCTTGCTGATGGCCCAGTAGCCACCGTCCTCGAACCCCGCGCAGGCCTCGGGCCCCTGCTCCACCCAGAACACGGGCGCGGTCCGGCGCAGCTCCATGAACTCCTTGAGCGGAACGCCGATCTTGTTGATGGCCGGGTCAGTGGGGTCGAACCCCTCGGGCAGAACTGGTGCTGCAGTCACAACGATCCCTCCCAAGATCATCTGGACCTTCGAATCAGGTCGTCGTGAATGCTGACATACCGTCGGTAGGTTGTGAAGAGGATCACGTCAACGTGTCGAAAGATGACACGAACGGCAGGCACACTACCGCGCGATTAGAACGTGTTCTATTCTCGGGCGCATGGGATACCCAGTCATCGTCGAAGCAGTCCGTACGCCCCTCGGCAAGCGCAAGGGGTGGCTCGCCGGCATGCACCCGGCCGTCCTCCTGGGCCACGCGCAGACTGAGGTGCTGCGCCGCGCCGGCGTCGACTCGAGCCTCATCGGCCAGGTCGTCGGCGGCTGCGTCACCCAGGCCGGGGAGCAGTCCAACAACATGGTCCGCCGCGCGTGGATGCACGCCGGCCTGCACAACGCCACCGGCTCCACCGTCATCGACGCGCAGTGCGCCTCCGGCCAGCAGGCCGCCGCCCTCGTCAACGCGCTCGTCGCGGCCGACGTCGTCTCCGCGGGCATCGCCTGCGGCGTCGAGGCCATGTCCCGTGTACCGCTCGGCGGCAACGTGCCCAAGGGCATGGGCGACCCGCGGCCGGCCGACTGGTCCATCGACCTGCCCGACCAGTTCACCGGCGCCGACCGCATCGCCGTCGACAAGGGCTTCAGCCGTGCCGACCTCGACGCCTTCGGGCTCTGGTCGCAGGAGAAGGCCAAGGCTGCCCAGGACGCCGGCCACTTCGTGCGCGAGACGATGTCGGTCACCGCGCCCGTCCTCGACGAGGAGGGCAACGACACCGGCGAGAAGCGCGAGGTCTCGACCGACCAGGGTGTCCGCGACACCACGCTGGAGAAGCTCGGCACCCTCAAGTCGGTCCTCGAGGGAGGCCTGCACACCGCCGGCACCGCCTCGCAGATCACCGACGGCGCCGCGGCGATGCTCATCATGGACTCCGACGTCGCCAAGGCTCAGGGCCTCACCCCCCGTGCCCGCATCGTCACCTCCGCCCTCGTGGGCGGCGAGCCGTACTACCACCTCAACGGCCCGGTCCAGGTGACCGAGAAGATGTTCGCCGACACCGGCATGGGCATCGGCGACATCGACATCTGCGAGGTCAACGAGGCCTTCGCCGCCGTCGTCCTCAGCTGGGCCAAGGCGCACGCGGTGCCGGACGACAAGATCAACGTCAACGGCGGCGCCATCGCGCTCGGCCACCCCGTCGGCGCGACCGGCGTACGCCTGATCACCTCCGCCCTGCACGAGCTCGAGCGCCGCGACGCCTCCACCGCGCTCATCGCCGCCTGCGCCGGCGGCGCCCAGGCCTCGGGCACCATCATCGAGAGGATCTGACGAGGTGAGCGCGTTCACCTGGTCGGACGACGACCTCACCGTCCGCGACGAGGTCCGCAAGTGGGTCGACAAGGTCGTGCGCCCGGCGCGCGACGACCTCGAGCACGGTGGCGTGCCGCCGTACGACATCGCCCGTGAGTACTACGCCGCGTTCGGCATCGGCGAGGCCGCGGCGGAGAAGTTCGACTGGGAGATCGCGCGCGACGAGGCGCTGGCCGACGGGCGAGAGTTCGACCAGCCCCGGCCCGAGGAGATGGACTCGTCGACCCTGACGATCTCCAACATCGAGCTCGTCAAGGTGTGCCCCGGCATCCCTACCTCCATCGGGATCTCCTCGGGCATGACGGCGATGACGATCAACGCGATCGGCTCGATCGAGCAGCGCAGGCGGTGGGTGCGCGACCTGCTGACCCTCGACAAGGTTGGTGCGTGGGCGATCACCGAGCCTGACTCCGGCTCCGACGCCTTCGGCGGGATGCGTACGACCGCAAAGCCAGACGGCGACGGTTGGGTGCTCAACGGCCAGAAGACCTTCATCACCAACGGCCCGTACGCCGACACGATGGTCGTCTACGCCAAGCTCGACGACGGCTCAGGTACCGACAAGCGCCAGGCACCGGTGCTGATCTTCGTGCTCGAGAAGGGCATGGAGGGACTCACGCAGGGCAAGCCGTTCCGCAAGATGGGGATGCACTCCTCCCCCACCGGCGAGCTGTTCTTCGACAACGTCCGCGTCACCACGGACAACCTGCTGGCCGGCGAGCCGCGCCTGTCCGAGGCACCCAAGGCCGACGGGCGCGAGTCCGCGCGCGCCAACTTCGTCGGGGAGCGCTTCGGCATCGCCACGTTCAGCCTGGGGATCATCGAGGAGTGCCTGCGCCTGTGCGTGGACTACGCGCGCACCCGCGAGCTGTGGGGCCAGCCGATCGGCGACTTCCAGCTCATCCAGGCCAAGCTCGCCGAGATGGAGATCGCCCGCGTCAATGTCGAGAACATGGTCCTCAAGGGCCTCGACTACAAGCGGCGCGGCGTGATCCTGGACCTCGCCGAGGCGTCCGCCATGAAGCTGTACGCCTCCCGCGCCGCCAGCGAGGTCGCCATGGAGGCCGTCCAGCTCTTCGGCGGCAACGGCTACATGGCCGAGTACCACGTCGAGCAGCTGGCCCGCGACGCCAAGGTGCTGATGATCTACGCCGGCTCCAACGAGGTGCAGGTGACGCACGTGGCGAAGCGGCTGCTCCGCCGCTGACGTTCGTTGCCTTCGTGTCGAAGTCCCCGCCTTGGCGGGGACTTCGCCACCCAGGCCCGTCACGAAGGGGTGTCGCGGCGTCTGAACCCCAGCAGACCCGCGGCGACGAGCAGCGCACGCGTTCGTCAGGGTCAGGTCCGGAGCTGTCAGATCTGGCGCTCGGGGAGCGTGACGTGAAGGTCGGCGTCGGCGCCGACCTCGATCTGGCAGGACAGACGGGAGGTCTCGAGACGCTCGGCGGCCGTGCCGCAGAGCATCTCCTCCTCGACCGGGCCGATCGGTGCCAACGTCTCGAAGTCGGCGGGGTCGACGTACACGTGACAGGTCGCGCACGCCATGAAGCCGCCGCAGTCGCCGCGGATGCCGGGGACCCCATGCCGTCTCGCGGTGGCCATCACCGAGTCACCGGGGCGGGCGTCCACCACCAGCGAGTCGCCGGCAGGGTCGGTGAAGGCGATGCGCGGGAGCGCGACCTCGTCTGACATGGCGGCAATGTAGCGCCAAACCGGTTCGAGATGGGGCGGAAGGACGGTCGGGGCTCGTGGCGAGTGCCCGGAGTTGCCCGCCGGAGCGGGCACCCACACCGATCAGGCGACTCCGGGAGCCTCGAGTGACGCCAGCGCGGCCGTGAGCCGTTGCTTGGCGTCTGCCGCCACGGTGTGCAGGGCCGCGTTGTCGGCGAGACCCATCATCGCGTCCGGGTTGAAGGCCTCCACGACCGTCGTGTCGTCGTCGACGGAGCGAACCACCACGTTGCACGGCAGCACGGCCGCGATCGATGGCTCCGCCGCGAGCGCCTCGTGGGCCAGCGCTGGCCGGCAGGCGCCGAGGATCACCTGGGGCACCACGTCCACGTCAAGCTTGGCCTTCAGGGTGGCCTTGAGGTCGATCTCGGTCAGGATGCCGAACCCCTGCTCGGCGAGCGCAGCCTTCACGGCTGCGACCGCGGCATCGTACGGCTGGGCGAGCTCGGTCGTGAGGGTGTAGTTCGTCATCAGGCACTCCGCTTCTGCTCAGAAAGGGCAGCCTCGACGTCGAGGTCCCGCACTGCGGCGATGACTTCCTCAAGGCTGGCGGCCGGCAGGGCGCCGGGCTGCGAGAACACCAGAGTGCCACCCTTGAACGCCATCAGCGTCGGGATGGAGGTGATCCGCGCAGCGCTCGCCAGTGCCTGCTCGGCCTCGGTGTCGACCTTGCCGAACACGATGTCGGGATGAGTTGCGGATGCCGCTTCGTAGACCGGCGCAAACATGCGGCACGGGCCGCACCAGGATGCCCAGAAGTCGACGAAGACGATGTCGCCACCGGCGACGGTGCTCTCGAAGTTGGCTGCGTTCAGCTCGGTGGTGCTCATTGGCATCCTTTCGGTCGGCGGATTGAGCCCCCGTTCGGGGACGGCACCCAGCTCAACGCGTATCCCCCCGGGGGCATTCCGAGACATGGCCCACCCAGTGCGGCGCAGCGCCTCCTCAGGTCAGGAGCCGTACACCTTGTCGGGCACGGCCCCCTCGGAGATGAGCGCGTCGACGACGTCGCCGAGCTCGGTGGCCTCCCATCGGCGGCCGGCGTCGCGCGAGGCGCCGTGGCTCCAGCCGTCCTCGAGGGTGAGGAGGCCGCCGTCGGACTCGAAGATGCGACCGGTGACGTGGCCGGCCTCCTCGGAGGCGAGCCAGGCGACGATGGGGCTGTTGTCCTCGGGCAGGGCCATCTGGGAGGTGTCGAAGGCGCCCTCGGTCATCCGGGTCTTGGCGACGGGCGCGATCGCGTTGACGGTGACGCCCACACGGCCGAGCTCGGCGGCGGCGACGAGCGTCATCGAGGCGATGCCACCCTTGGCGGCGGAGTACGCGACCTGGCCGATGGAGCCCTGGAGGCCGGCGCCCGAGGTGGTGTTGATGACGCGGCCGGCGCGCTGGCGGTCAGCCTTCGACTCGGCGCGCCAGTACGCGGCAGCGTGGCGCAGCGGGGCGAAGTGGCCCTTGAGGTGGACGCGGATCACGGCGTCCCACTCGTCCTCGGTGGCGTTGACGAGCATGCGGTCGCGCACGAAGCCGGCGTTGTTGACGAGGATGTC
>NZ_JBJEHY010000162.1:0-8694 GCF_051876515.1 Nocardioides sp.
TGACCCGCGAGCACGTGCCCGAAGCTGTGCCCCAGGTCCTCGTGCCGGTCGATCGCGAACCACACCGCCCGCGGGTCCGCCGCCAGCGCCGGCACCGCCGGGGCCTTCGACGTCACCACCGAGACCGTCAGCTCGCACACGTTGAGCTGGCCCGAGTGCAGCCCGTGCGCGGCCGCCCGGGTCGCCGGCGCCGCGTCGTCCAGCCACGAGACCGTCCGCGCCAGGTCCACCGACGACACCACCGCGTCCACGGTCAGCTGCGACCCGTCGGCCAACGTGACGAGCGCGCCGTCGCCGTCGCTGGCCAGACCGACCACCTCCGCGCCGGTACGCACGACCCCGCCCGCCGCCTCGAGCGCCGAGACCAGCGCGTCGGCCAGGGCCCGCGACCCGCCCACCGGCCGCGCCGGCCGCGAGCCGTGGCTGCCGGGCAGCAGGAACGCGAACATCCCTGACCCGGGCGCCCACACCGGCACCTGCGCGTGCGAGGCGTACAACCCGAGCGCCGAGCGCAGGTACGGGTCGACCAGCCGCGTCTCCAGCACCGTCTGCGCCGAGGAGGTCAGCGTGCGGAACAGCGCGTCCCCGCCACGCAACGTCGACAGCGCCGCGGCCACCTGGGTCATCGTCGGCGGCGTCGCGAACGCGTCCAGCATCCCGAAGAGCGTGCCCGCCGTCTCGGCGAGCTCGGCGTACGCACCGGCGTCCGACCCCAGCCCGTCCGACCGCAGACCGGCGAGCGTGGTCCCGAGGTCGGCGTGGAAGAGCCGCTGCGTGCCGTCGCCGAAGGTGAACCCCGCGAGCAGCGGGTGGTCCTCGTACGTCAGACCGACCTCGGCCAGACCGAGGCCCTCGGCGACGTCGCGGACCCCGCCGTGCTCCCACGCGCCGCGCTCCACGAGCACGCCGTCGGCCGTGGTCTGCGTCCACAGGCAGCCGCCGGCCTCCTCGCCGCGCTCCAGGACCGTCACGTCAGCGCCGGCGCGGGCCAGCCGTACGGCCGCCACCAGCGCGTTGTGCCCGCCGCCGACGACCGCGACCGTACGAGCCACGCCGCTCACCGCACCACCGAGTGTCCGGCCGCGACCAGACCCGAGTCGTGCCCGATGCGGCGTACCAGGGGACGGCAGCGTTCGACCTGCGCGGCCTCGTCGACCGTGGTGCACGCGTGGTCGGCGACCACCTGCACGCCGTCGACCCACACGTCACGCACCGACCGCGGCGAGGCGCCGTACACGACCTGGCTGACCGGGTCGTGCAGCACCGACACGTCCACGGTGTCCTGCAGCAGCACCAGGTCGGCCCGCTTGCCGGGCTCGATCGAGCCGACCAGGTGGTCCAGCCCGAGCGCCCGGGCGCCGTCGATGGTCGCCATCGTCAACGCGTCGAGCGCGTCGAGGACCAGCGGGTCGAGGTGGTGCACCTTCTGCAGCAGCGCCGCCGCCTTCACCGCGCCCAGCATGTCCTGGGAGTCGTTGGAGGCGGCCCCGTCCGTTCCGATCCCCACCGGTACGCCCGCCGCCCGCAGCCGCGGCACCGGGCAGACGCCGGAGCCGAGGATCATGTTGGCGACTGGCGAGTGCGCGACGGCCACGCCCTTGCGGACCAGGGTCGCGATGTCGGTCTCGGTCAGCCAGATGCCGTGCCCGGCGACCACCGGGGCGTCGAGCAGACCGATTGCCTCGGCGTGCTCGACCGTACGGCGACCCCACCGGTGCCGGGCCTCGGTGACCTCCTCGCGGACCTCCGCCAGGTGCGTGTGCACCGCCCATCCGTGCTCGCGGCACAGCTCGACGCCACGCTCCAGCAGCGCGTCGGTCTGGCCCAGCAGCGTGCCGAAGCCGAGGCGGAACTCCACCAGGTCGGCGTCCGCGGCGTGCCCGGCCAGGGCCAGGTGCTCGGCGACCACGTCGGCCACGATCGCCTCAGCCTCCGCCGACCCCGGCTCCGCGAGCCCGGTGTCCTCCGCGCCGTACGAGACGACGCCGCGCAGGCCCGCGCGGACCAGCCCGTCGACCACGCCGAGGCTGGCCAGCGAGCCGTGGTGGGTGTGGCAGAACATGTCGTTGACGGTGGTGACGCCGCTCAGCAGCATCTCGACCGCCCGCAGCGCGGTGCCCTCGGCGGCGTCCTCGCGGGTCAGCACGTTGCCCAGCGGGCCCACGATGCGCTCGCCCCACTCGAACAGGCTCAGCTCCGAGCCCATCCCGGTGGCCAGCGACTCCGACAGGTGCGTGTGGGTGGAGACCAGGCCCGGCAACACGATGCCGGTGCCGTCGCCGTGGACGGGCAGGTCCGGGTGCTCGGCGGCCAGGTCGGCGTACGACGCCACCGCGACGACCGCCCCGTCGGCCACGTGCACCGCGCCGTCCACGACGACACCGTGCAGCTGCGCGACGGGCGTACGGTCGCGCTCGGTCGGTCCGGGCAGGCCCGCCATCGTCAGGACGTACGCCCCGCGCAGCAGGAACTCCCCCCTCATGCCAGCTCCGCCAGCACGGTGCGCAGGGTCGCGACGAAGTGGTCGACCTGCTCGTCGGTGATGACCAGCGGCGGCATGATCCGGATCGTCCCGGACTGGTTGAGCACCGAGCCGGCCAGCACGCCCAGCTCCTGCAGGCGGCCCACGACCGGGTTGGCGTCGACGGAGAGCTCGACGGCCAGCCACAGGCCGCGCCCGCGGACGTCGACCAGCAGCGTCGGGAACTCGGTCGCCAGGCCCTCGAGCCCGGCGCGCAGGTACGCCCCCACCTCGCGGGTGTGCTCCAGCAGGCCGTCGGCGAGCAGGTCGAACGCGGCGATGCCGGCCGCGCACGAGACCGGGTTGCCACCCATCGTGGTGAGGTGGCTCAGCGGCGGGTTCGTGAACGTGTCGAAGACGTGGCTGCGGGCCAGGACCGCGCCCAGCGGCAGTCCGCCGCCGACCGCCTTGGCCATCGTGATGATGTCGGGCTGCACGCCGAAGTGCTGGTGCGCGAACCACTCGCCCGAGCGGCCCATGCCGCCCTGCACCTCGTCGACGATGAGCATTGCGCCGGCCTCGTCGCACAGGCGGCGCAGCCCCGGCAGGAACTCCTCCGAGGGCACCCGGATGCCGCCCTCGCCCTGGATCGGCTCCACGATCACCGCGGCCGTCCGGTCGTCGATGGCGGCCGCGGCGGCCTCCAGGTCGTCGTACGGCACGAACTCGACCTCGCCGAGCAGCGGCTCGAACGGCTTGCGCCACTCCTCGCGCCAGCTCACCGACAGAGCGCCGAGCGTACGGCCGTGGTAGCTGCGCTCGAACGCGACGAACTTGGGGCGGCCGGTGTGCTTGCGGGCCAGCTTGAGCGCGCACTCGGTGGACTCGGCGCCCGAGGAGGTCAGGTACGCCATGTCGAGGTCGCCGGCGACCGAGGTGAGGCGCTCGACGAGCTCGACCTGCTCGGGGACGACGAAGCGGCCGTACACGTTGACGTGGGCGTACGTCGCGACCTGCGCCTGGATGGCGGCGGTGACCGCGGGGTGGCAGTGGCCGACGTTGGCGACGCCGATGCCGGAGGTCATGTCGAGGTACTCGCGGCCGTCGGCGGTCCACACCGAGCAGCCCTCGGCGCGGGAGACGACGAACTCCTTGCGGCCCGGGACGGTCTGGGAGAGGCGGGAGACGAAGCGGTCGCGGTACGCCTCGGCCTCCGCCGCGCTCATCGTCGGCCCGGAAGTCGTGGGCTCGACAGTCGTGGGCCCGGCGGTCGTCGCGGGGGAGGCGGGAGATGCAGTGGTGGTCATGGTCGTACTCCGGGTCAGCAGGAAGAGGGGAGAGGGTGGGACGGCACCGGAGCCACGCCGGCGGGGCGGATCCCGCGGACGGCGGTGAACTTCGTACGGGTCAGCTCGTCGAGGCTCCAGCCGATGCCCTCGCGGCCGGCGCCGGCCAGGGCGACGCCGCCGAACGGCACCACCGGGGGCCGGTAGTTGTTGGTGCCGTTGACGACGACGCCACCGAAGTCGAGGCGCGCGGCCATCGCCAGCGCGGTCGGGACGTCGGCGCTGAACACGGCCGCGGTCAGGCGGAGCGTGGTGTCGTTGGCCAGCGCGACGGCGTCCTCGTCGGACTCGTACGCGTGCACCGGCCACACGGGGCCGAAGATCTCGTCGTCGTGCATGACGTCCGCGGAGGCCGGGACGCCGGCGAGCACCGTCGGCGCGAAGAACGCCCCGTCCGGCGGCGAGCCGAGCACGCGCCGCGCGCCCTGGCTGACCGCGTGCTGCACTTGCGCCTCCACCCGGGCGGCGGCACCGGCGTCGATGAGGTGGCCCAGACGGGCTCCCTCGGCGAGCGGGTCGGTGGGCTTGACATCGGCCAGCGCCGCGACCAGCCGCTCGGTCAGCTCGGCGGCGACCGAGGCGTGCACGAGGACCCGCTTGGTGGCGGCGCACGCCTGACCGTTCATCAGCAGCCGGCCGCGCAGGCACTCGGCGACCACGTGGTCCAGGTCGGCGTCGGCGCGCACGATCGCGGCCCCGTTGCCGCCCAGCTCCAGGTGCAGCGGACGCAGCGTCGTCGCGGTCGCGGCGGCCACGGCCTGGCCGGCGGCCACCGAACCCGTCAGCGACACCGCGTCCACGCCGTCGGCGGCGGCCAGCGCGGCCGAGGCGGGCAGGTCGGCGTACACCTGCTGGACGACGCCGACTGGCAGGTGGCGGGCCAGCACGTCGAGGACGGCGGAGGTGGTCAGCGGGTTCTGCGGC
This sequence comes from Nocardioides sp., assembly GCF_051876515.1. Taxonomy (GTDB): domain Bacteria; phylum Actinomycetota; class Actinomycetes; order Propionibacteriales; family Nocardioidaceae; genus Nocardioides. The sequence goes on from NZ_JBJEHY010000162.1 coordinate 4,732, forward strand.
GGCAGCTTCACCACGACCGTGTTGCCGGCCGCCAGCGCGGCGGCCGCCTTCTCCATGGTCAGCTCGACGGGGAAGTTGAACGGGATCACGGCGACCACGACACCGAGCGGCACCCGCTCGACCAGCGTCAGGTCCTGCTCGCCCCCGGGCAGCGAACCGGTCGGTGCCAGCTCGCCGGCCTGCAGGCGGCCGAGGTCGGCGTTGCGGCGCAGCAGGTTGACCGCCCCCAGCACCTCGTGGTGCGCCTGCGGCGCGATCTTGCCGGACTCCCGGGAGTGCAGGACGGCCAGGTCGTCGACCATCGTGGCCAGCTCGTCGGCGGCGGCGTGCAGCAGCGCGGCCCGCTGGTACGGCGCCGCGGCCGCCCACAACGGCTGGGCCTCACGGGCGGCGGCGACGATGCCGGGAACCGCGTCGGGCTCGACGACGGTGACCTCACCGAGCGCGGCACCGTCGACGGTGGAGATGGTGCGGGCGCTCATCGGGCCGCCCCGACGCCCTGGGCGACCTCGTCGATCCGGGCCACCAGCGCCGCGGTCAGCTCCGGCAGGCCGAGCGGGGTGTCGTTGCCGTCGCCGCGGGCGAAGACGGCGTTGGCCGCGCCCGGCGTGCTCTTGCGGCCCTCGCGGGCCAGACGGTCCGGCAGCGCCGCGCGGGCGGCGTCGGTCTGGGCGCGGGTCGGCAGGATCTCCACCGCGCCCGGCAGCGCGTCCAGCACACCACGCAGCGGCAGCGGACCGTCGGGGCCGCGGCGGCTCGACGGCAGACCGTCACCGGGACGGAACGCGGTGTCGGCCAGGAAGCTGCGGTGCGTCAGGCCGGGCGACACCCAGCCGAGGACGTGGTCGTAGCGGCCCCCCACACGGTCCAGGACGGAGACGATCACGTCCGCCATCGCGTTGTGCATCTCGACGTACGCGGCCCGCTCGCCCGGGCCCCACGCCCAGGTGCCGTCGGCGCGCTCGGTGGCGGTGCAGTCGTCGCGCTCGGGGGAGACCGACGTGCCACGCCCCGCGAAGAGGCCCGGGTCGTCGTACGAGGTCGCCGGCGACTGCTCGCCGCGGTGGTACATCGTGTGCTCGTACGGCACCAGGCCCATCGGCTCGGAGATCACGAACCGGTCCAGGACGACGCCGTCGCGCACCAGCGGCGCGTACGCCAGGACGTCGGGGTTCTCGCCCTCGTCGAGGACGGAGGTGAGCTCGGCCGGACCGTCGTACGGCCGCGACGGCTGCCAGCCCGCGGCCAGCAGCGCGCCGTTGACCGCGCGGTGCTCCCGGCTCGTGAAGTACGGCTTGTACTTCGTGCACGGCACCAGCAGGGCGATCCGCCCGGCGTCCGCGCCGGGGACCTCGGTCGGCTCCCACCCGGTGGTGACGAAGGACAGCCACTCCTGCACCCGCGGGTGCTCCAGCGCGGCCACGTTGGTCTGGGGGGAGTAGAAGCACATCGTCGGGTCGAGCTGGAACGGGTCGCGGATCTTGCGCTCGGACGAGGCCAGACGGGCGGAGGGGTGCAGGTCGGCGGCGGTGGGGGACATGCGGTGGATCCTTCGGTGGCAGGTTCTCGCTCCAGGACGGAGCAAGGGGAGGCCCGCCCGGCACGGGGGTTGCCGGGCGGGCCAGCTCTCAGTCGAGTCCGATCTCGGGATCGATGAACTCGTTGGTCATGACGCTCTCGGGCGTCACGCCCTCCATGTCGGCCTCGGTGTACTCGTCGACGATGTCGATCAGGGTCTGCACGCGCTCAGCCTCGAAGGAGCCGATCGCGCCGTCGACGCCGTTGGCGACGATGCCCAGGTCGAGGGCCTTCTGGTGGGCGTACTCGCCGCCCTCGAGGGTGTAGACCCAGCCGGTGTCGTACTCCTCGACCAGCTCGATGATCAGGTCGTTCGTCGCGCTGGGGTCGTTGGCGTAGTCGACGTGGGCCTGCTGCAGCACCGGCACCAGCTTCTCCAGGCAGTCGGCCTGCGCCTCCACGTCGGCCTCACGCACGGAGATCGCCTGGAAGTACTCCGGGTAGCCGGCGTCGGCGACCATCTGGCCGGCGACCGGGCGGCCCCACTCGGCGATCTCGTGCTCGTACATGAACGGCTCGGCGGTGATGAAGCCCGCCTCGGCGAGCTTGCCCTTGGCCGCGACGAAGGTGGCGGGCTTGGGGGCGTCCGAGCGGTCCAGCTGCTTCTCGTCCAGCACGCCCTCGCCGACCAGGTAGTCGATCCAGGTCTCCGGGAGGCTGCCCACGTTGACCGTGGCGCCGGCCTCCTTGAGGTCCGCGATCCCCTTCACGTCCGGGTACGTCTCGGGATCCCAGTAGATGGCGTACGGGCTCTTGTTCATGGTGGCCATCACGGCGGTGACGGGGGTGTCGGCCTGGGCGACGACCTGGTCGCCGATGCGGCCGTAGCCGAGCAGGATGTCGCGGTCCTGGTAGAGCATCGACTGGGCCGACTGGTAGCCGACGGTGGCGCCACCGTTGCGGATCTCGATGGTGACGCCGGTCTTCTCGCCGCCCGACATCAGCGGCCCCGAGACCAGCTTCGCGTCGGCGTCGATCGTGTACTCGTCACCGAGCAGCTGGAACATCCCGCCGTGCTCGGCCTCCGGCTCCCAGTCGGACTGGAAGACGACGGTCTCGGGGCAGGCCGCGCTGAGGATGCCCTCGCCGGCGTCGTGGGCGGACTCCTCCTCGCCGCCGCAGGCCGTCAGGGCCAGCGAGGCGATCAGGAGGCTCGAGCCCAGGGCGAGCGGGCGCTTGGCAGAGCGGAACCGGGGACGTGCGTGCATGGACGTTCCTTTCCAGGGGTGCGGGAAGCAGCCGGCCGGGGTGTCCGGGCCGGATCGAGGTGGGACGGATCGGGTGCTGCAGGGGGCGGGAGCTACTTCGCGCCCCAGGCAACCGACCAGGAACCCACCATCCGGCGACCGAGCGCGCCGAAGAACCAGAAGACGGCCAGGCCGAGCAGGCAGGTCACCAGCACGGTGGCCAGCAGCTCCGCGGACTGCAGCCGCGAGGAGTACCGCTGCATCAGCAGCCCCAGCCCGATGGCGCCCCGTCCGAAGAAGAGGTCACCGACCGTGGCGCCGACCACCGACAGGCCGGCGGCGACCTGGAGGCCGACGAAGATGTCGGGCAGGGCTGCGGGGATCTGCAGCCGCAGCAGCCGGCCGAACGAGGAGACGCCCGACAGGGTGAACAGGTCGTGCAGGCCGCGGTCGGCGCCGAGCAGACCCTGCAGCGGGTTGATGATCAGCGGGAAGAGGCTGATGATCACGCAGACCAGCACCCGGGCGAACATCTCGTACCCGAACCAGAAGCCGATCAGCGGCACGATCGCCAGGATCGGCACCGTCTGCAGGAACACCGCCCACGGGTACAGCGAGCGCTCCACCCAGCGGGCCTGCGACATCGCGACGGCGGCGGCGAGCCCCAGCACGAGGGAGACGCCGAGCCCGAAGAGGGCCGTCTTGGTCGTCACCCACGTCGCGGCGAGGATGTCGGAGCGGATCTCCGGGACCAGCAGCGCGTCGCTGAGCAGCTCGTGCGGCGGCGGCAGCAGGAACGCCTCGGTCTCGTCGAGGACGGAGCCGGAGACGACGTACCAGACCCCCACCACGAGCAGCAGGACGGCGAGCGGCGGCAGCACGGTGCCGGCCGTCGTACGGAGCCTGGTCATGAGGCGGCCTCCAGAGCCTTGGCCACGCGACCGGCAAGGTCGGCGAACTCGGACGTGTAGCGCAGGTCGAGGCTGCGCGGGAACTCGAACGGGATCTCGAACTCGTCGACGATCCGGCCCGGACGGGCCGACATCACCACGACGCGGGTGGAGAGGAAGACCGCCTCCTCCACCGAGTGGGTGACGAACAGGCCGGCGAAGTTGCGGGAGAGGAAGAGGTCCATCAGGACCAGCTGGAGGCGACCGCGGGTGATCTCGTCGAGGGCGCCGAACGGCTCGTCGAAGAG
>NZ_JBJEHY010000163.1:0-29694 GCF_051876515.1 Nocardioides sp.
GGTTCATCCAGGGGGAGGGTGGTCATGGTGATCCTGAGGTCGCGGCGGAGCAGGGCCATGCGCGAGGTCTCGTCCGCCCTCGTCGACGTCGTGCGGCAGACGACGCCCCGTCCGTGGGTGGGTGAGGGCCTCCAGGAGGAGTTGGTGGAGGCGGCCCGCTTCCACCGGATCGCTCCCTTGGTCCAGGTCGCCTACCGCGACACCGCACCGGAGGTCGGAGTTCTCTTCCAGCCCGACCGCATGCGTGCCATTGCAACGCATCTCCAGGCGAGCGCCTCGCTCGCCCAATTGATGAGGATCCTGGACGGGGTCGATTGGGTGACGTTCAAAGGGGCGGTGCTGTCCGAGCACGCGCACCCCGTCCCGGGGCTGCGCACCTACAACGATGTGGACGTCCTCGTCGATCCGGCGGACCTTCGCGAGGTGAGCAGGCGGCTGCTCGCCGCCGGATGGCAGGTTGCCGACTACGAGGACATGCTGCGCAACCCGTCCCTGCCCGGGGAGATGCACTGGCTGACGCCCGCGGGCGTCTACGTCGACCTGCACTGGTCCATGATCAACATGGCCGAGCGCCGTAGGCTCTTCCGCATCGTGACCACCGACCTGCTGTCCGGACGGGTCCTGATACCGCTCGGGGCGGACGAGGTCTGGACCCTGGATCCTGCCGACACCATGGTCCACACGTGTCTCCACGCCGCCCTGTCCGGGGCCAACAAGCTCATCTACCTGCTGGACGTGGACCGCCTGGTGCGTCGCGGTGTCGACTGGGCCGAGGTGGCCGGACGTGCCGAGCAGTGGGGTGCCAGCGTACAGGTGGCTCTGGTCCTCGCCCGGTCCCGGCGCGTGCTGGCCACCCCGCTGCCCGAGGACCTGCCCCGCTTGCTGCGCGTGCCAGCGGCGCTGCGGGTGCTGGTCGCCGCCGCTGCCCGGCTGGCGCCGGTGGAGGACGGGCGGGCCAACGCGGGACTCGCCAAGTTCGTCGCGCGCGCCGTGCGCAGCAGCGTCCGGGCGACAGTGGTGGCCGGGGTACGCAACGCCGGCCTGTGGGTCAAGGGTCGCGTCCGGCCCGAGCAGTCCTTTTCCGGAGAACGCCACGGCAGCGACGCCGAGGCGCTGGAGGCGTACCTGTCTGCGGTGGAGCGGACCGCGGCGAGGTCGAAGCAGGGGTGGGTGGCGTGAGAAGGCGACCCGGTCGCGCCCTCCCGGCGGGCGTGTTCGTCCTGGCCACCCTCCTGGCCATCACTGCTTGCTCCGCCGACGATCCGCCGACGGAGCCGACCGAGCAGCTGACCGCAGGGGCGGCCGGTGCCCGCCCCGACGCCGACAGCACTGGCCCACCCTCCGACCTCCAGCTCCGGGCATCGGAGGGCATGACCATCACCGAGGACGGGACCGTCGTGGAGGGACTGCACATCCGCGGCTCGGTCACGGTGGAGGCGGACGACGTGATCATCCGGAACTCACTCATCCAGACGGACACCTCCCTGTACCCCGTGCGCGTCGCGGACGGCGCGGCCAACGTGCTGATCGAGAACGTTGAGATCGACAACATGGGCGGGACCGGCATCGGGATCTTCTTCAACGGGGGCACGGGGCACGTCGTCGGGGCGAACATCCACTCGTCCGAGGACGGGATCCGCATCCAGAGTGACGACGTCGTGATCGAGAGGTCCTACATCCACGATCTCCAGCGCCAGTCCGGCGGGCACCACGACTGCATCCAGATCCGCAGGGGTGACAACGTCACGATCACAGGCAACACGCTGATGGCCTACGTCGGCTCGTCCGACGATCCGCTGAACGCTGCCATCCAGATCGGCTCGCTCTCCGGCGACGACCGGATCACGAACCTTCGTGTCACCGGGAACTACATGAACGGCGGCAACTTCACGTTCAACGGTGGGGGCCGGGGTGAGATCGAGAGCGCTGTCATCTCCGGCAACCGCTTCGGGCGCGACTACCGGTACGGGGTCATCGGCAACATGGACGGTGACGCGGTCAGCTGGGAGGCCGACAACGTGTGGGACGACACGGGGCGGCCGGCCAGCTGATCACCGGCGCGCAGTCGACGGTCCAGTCCACCTCGACGGATCTCCCAGACTGCTTCCCGAGGAAAACGTCCTCGTCTACCGTGAGCCGGTGGGGGGTGGTCGTCATGCGCGGGGGTGCTGAGGCGTTGCGGCACGGGGCGGTCAGGGCCGTGTGGTGCACCTGGCCGGGGCCGAGCGGTGGCTAGGGGCGCGCCGGGGGCGCCGCCGCCCCCGTCTGGTGGAGTGCGCCTGCTCCGAAGTCTGCCGGCCGCCTGGCGCAGGTTGTCCCCGTTCTTCAGAGGATCACGCGTGTGGCTCGCGCTACTCGTCGGTCTGGCGGTGACAGCCGGTCTGATCGAGGCATCTGTCCTCGCGCTGATCGCGGCCATGGCCGTGTCGCTGTCGGAGGGAGGCGGGAGCACGACCCTGGACGTAGGGCCGCTCACGGCCGAGATGTCCCAGGGCGTGACCTTCGCGGTGGCCATCGCGCTGACGGTCGTGCGGGCGCTTCTCCAGCTCGCCTTGGCGTACCTTCCTGCGCAGATGAGTGCCCGGGTGATGGCGGACCTGCGCACCCAACTGTTCTCCGCCTTCACGGGGAGCAGTTGGCCGACGAAGTCGAAGGAGCGCGACGGGTCTTTCCAGACGCTCATGACGCAGAACGTCACCAACGTCTCCTCGGCCGTCATCGGCCTCGGCAACGGGCTGACGGGCACGATCATGTTCCTGATGATGGTCACCGTCGCGCTGCTGCAGAACGCGGTGGCGGCAGGGGTGCTGGCCGGCGCCGCACTCGTCCTCTTCGTGGCACTGCGCCCGTTGGCGCGGCGGTTGCGCCGCAACGCCCAGAGGCTGAGCAGGGAGGCGATGAGCTTCACCGAGTCGGTGCAGGACATCGTCCTTGTGGCGGAGGAGACCGAGGTCTTCGGTGCCACCCCGTCCTACCGTTCCGGTTTTCTCGAGCAGATCGATGCCGTCAGACGCCCGCACGCACGCACGCGATTCCTCTCCGGCGCCCTGCCCCAGCTGTACCAGAGCGTGGCCCTGGTGATGCTCGTGGTGGCGTTGATCGCGGTCTCGTTGTCGAGCGCGTCGGACCTCGCAGGTCTGGCGGCCGTCATCCTGCTGCTGGTCAGAGCCCTGACCTACGCCCAGCAGATCCAGACAGCGGTGACGGCCATCGACGAGCGGGTCCCCTTCATGGACCAGATCTCTGAGGCGCTCAGCCGGTACCGGGGCAGCCCTCAGCAGGACGGGGTCGAGAAACTGGGCGAGGTGCACACGATCGGGATGCAGGAGGTGTCCTTCGGCTACCGCGAAGGCGTCGACGTGCTGCACGGGGTGACCTTCGCGGTGAACCGGGGCGAGGCGATCGGGATCGTAGGGCCGTCGGGGGCCGGTAAGTCGTCCATCGTCCAGCTCCTGCTGCGGCTGCGTGAGCCGACCTCCGGTGTGGTCGCGGTCAACGGTCGCGACGTGCGGGACATGACGCGGGACTCCTGGCGGCAGGGAGTCGCCTACGTTCCCCAGACGTCGCAGCTGGTCTGGGGGACAGTGCGCGACAACATCCGGTTCAACCGTGAGTGGATCACCGACGAGCAGGTCGAGCAAGCGGCGCGTAGGGCCCACATCCATGACGACGTCATGGGCTGGGCCCGGGGGTACGACACAGAGATCGGCCAGCGCGCGGGTGCGATCTCGGGTGGCCAGCGCCAACGCATCTGTCTGGCCCGCGCTCTGGCCGATCGGCCCCAGGTGCTCGTACTCGACGAACCCACCAGCGCCCTGGACGTGAGGTCCGAGGAGGCGGTGAGCGAGTCCCTGCACGAGCTGAAGCAGGACACGATCCTCGTCCTGGTTGCCCATCGGCTCTCCACCCTGTCGATGTGCGACCGCATCGTGGTGATGCTCGACGGGCGGGTGTCGGACGTCGGCTCGCACGCCGACCTCCTCAGGAGCAGCGACTTCTTCCGGGAGGTCACCGCGATCACCCAGCGACAGGGGCAGCACTGATGTCCCTGGATGCGGCCGCTCGGTCGGCGCTGTGGGCGTTCGGGTACGCCGGAGCCGACGTCGAGGATCTACAGCGGCTGCCGCAGGGCATCAAGAACGTGAACTACCGCGTCGGGGCCGGTGGGCGGGACTGGGTGCTGAAGCGCCATTCCCCCGACGCCGTGTTACGGCTCGCCCGCTCCCAGGCGCTCGAGTCCCGGCTCGCTGAGGCGGGTCTGCCGGTGCCTCGATGGCAGCGCTCGTCGGCGGGAGACTCGCACGTGGCGACCGCCGAGGGGATCTTCACCCTGCATGAGTGGGTGCACGGACACCAGATCTCGATCGCGGAGCGCGACGGTGCCCTGGCCTCGCACCCGCAGCTGGTGGGCGAGCTTGGCACCTTGGTCGGTGACCTGCACCGGGAGGCAGACGGGCTCCTGGATCCGCACACCCCGGCCCCGGACGTGGAGTTCCTGATGTCGGGACCGAGAAGGACGGTGGCCAGCATTCGGCACGGGGCCCCGCACCGGTTCCGCAAGGTGCTGCGCCTTCGAGTCCGACGCTCGAGGTCCGAGCTCGACACCTGGATCGTGGCGTCGCTCCCTGGGCTGTTCAACCAGGCGATGGCCCTGAGCAACCCCGAGATCGTCTCGCGGGTGGAGGCGTCCGACACGGTTTACGCGCACAACGACGTGAACTGGGAGAACGTGGTCCTCGGGCCGCGGTTCGAGCTCCGGGGCCTCCTTGACTTCGACAATGCTGCCGCCATGCCGCGGTGGCTCGACGTGGGTGCTGTTGCCGCAGTCCTCATCGGAGCTCACGAGGAGAGGCTCCAGCGATTCCTGGACGCGTACGTACAGGCAGCCGGCGTCGAGGTGGACAGGGAGGTGGTCCGCGTGGGGATGCGCTGGAAGTGTTTGCGGTCGATCCTCTGGTCTGTCGACGCGTACCTCAGCGGGCGGGTGGCTGATGCCGAGATGGTGTGGACCTGGTGCCGGAGTCTGGAGGAGTGCCTGAAGGGGCTTCCCGAGTCCTGACCGCCGAGGTCGCGGCGGTGCGATGCCAGTCAGGGTCAGAGGACGTGCACTCCCGCCTTCTCAAGGATGGACGGCGTCGGCTCCGGGCAGTCTTGAGTTGGCCCCACCGCGATCAGCGCACGTACGGCGGCGCGGTGAGGCGCCCGGCCAAGGGCTGCGCGTGTCGCCTCGTTGGCGAGAACGGCCGTCCAGTACAGCCGGCTCGGCCACCTTGGATGGCGCTTGCTGTAGAGCCGGGTGCGGTTCACGGCAGCCAAGGCCCACAGGCGAGGGGAGACGGCTTGGTCCCCGCCGTGGTGCAGCACCTCGGCCCCGTCCACGAGCCGCACCCGCATTCCAGCATCGCGGACCCTCAGGAAGTAGTCGGTCTCCTCCGAGTACAGGAAGAACCGTTCGTCCCACTCACCCACAGCGTCGATGGCAGCACGCGTGACCAGCAGAGCCGCCCCCGTGGCCCAGTCAGCGACTGCCCCGTCGCGGTACTCGTCCGGGTCTCCGACGGTTTCTCCGAGGAGTGGGATGCGAGATGCTCGCGTGCCGCCGAGGACTGCTTCGCCCAGCGCCCGGGCGAAGGTGGGCTCACGGCGCAGTGAGTACTGGAGCTGTCGGTCTTCATCGACGATGCGGGGGAGGGCGATGCCGACCGCGGGATCTCGGTCCACCGCAGCCAGAAGCGCGGCGACGCTGCCAGGGGAGGGCACCGTGTCCGGGTTGAGCACGTATGCGGCTCGATTGGGTGGGTGCGCCTTCAGCGCGAGGTTGATGCCGCCCGCGTAGCCCGCGTTGCGTCCTGCAGGGACCAGCGTCGCCCATGGGGCGAGCGTCCGGACGATGTCGGGTGTGCCGTCGCTCGACGCGTTGTCGATGACGACGACCCGACAGCGCGGCACGGACTCAAGGGCAGCGGGCAGGGCTGCGAGGAACGGCTCGATGACGCGGGCACTGTTGTACGTCACGCACGTCACGACCAGGTCTGCCGGCTGGTGCTCGTCCACCACCAGACCCCGGGGTGGGGCGAGTTCGGTCACCACGTCGCTGGTCTCCCAGTGGCGAGACGGAACCTCCGCTGGACGGACTTGGCCCTTCGGCGCCATCCCGAGTACGCCCGCGGGTCCAACGATGCAGTCTGCAGGACGTGGGCGCTGCGGACGAGTTGGGCGGTCCACTGCTCCCTGGTCGTCACCCCGTTCGCCTTGGCAGACAAGGGCATGCGTGCGAGGAGGTCCTCGTCGGTGTGGATGAGTGTGTGAGGTGAGCGTGGGTCGTCCATGTGGTCCTCGGGGACGAACGGGTAGTAGAAGCCGTTGACAGCCCCGCCGCGCGCCAGCCGGAGGCAGTACTGGGTGAACGATTCCTCCTCGCGCAACACCCCGTGCTTCTCCACCAGATCCCGCCGCATCAGGTAGCCGCTTCCTTGCACCCAGAGGTTGCGCATCAAGGAGTGCCCACCGGCGAACGCCTGGATCTTGGCCAACGCCAGATCCGGTCGGAAGTCCTCCTCCGGGTGCCGCCAGCTGCCGATCACCCCGAAGTCCGGGTTGGCGTCGTGGGCGGTCACGAACGTGTCCAGCCAGCCGGGTGCGACCAGGCAGTCGTCGTCCACCTTGGACACGAATCGGGCGTCGGAGCCGGACCACAGCCAGTTGGTCGGCTCCCGCAACCGAACGTTCTCCCGACTGTGGTGGAACCGGGCCACGCGGTCGTCCGAGCTGTAGGTGCGGATCGCCTCCAGGGTCGCCTCGTCGTCACCGTTGTGCCACAGCCACACGCGGTCGTCGGGCCCCAGCGTCTCCAGCAGCCTCGGTAGTGACAAGTGGATGTATCCGACGCTGCGGTACGTGATCATCAGGATGTCAGCACGGTTGCCCACCCCGACCCACCTCCTCGTGTGAGGACGCCTCGCTGGGCCGGATGGCCCGGAAGACGTCTCGGAACTGGTCCCGGGACGCGGCGATCGTCGCCGCCGCTGTCTCGCGGAGGACGAGCCGGGTGGCCTCCCGAGCGTGGAACCCGTCCATCAGCCTCTCCACTGCCTCTGCACCCCCGTGCTCTCGTGCATCGACGACCTGCTCGCCGAGGCCGCACGTGGCGAAGACTCCGCGCGTCTTGTCGCTGTAGGCGTACGCGGTGGAGGGTGTCATGGTCGAGAGGGCGGCGATGGTCGCGTGCATCCGGCTCCCGGTGAACCAGTCGAGTCCGGATATGCACCACTTGACCTCCGCCGCGTCGAGCTCGGGCGGCAGTGCCGTGGTGCACAGGCGTTCGGCGGGGGAGAGGCGCGCGCGGACCGTTGAGATCGCGCGGATGTCGCTCTCGCCCACTGCTCCTGGCATGTGGACGTGGGGGACGAGGACCACGTGAGCGCCTGCCGCCACCAGTTCCCGGACGAGCAGCACCATGGTCTCGAGGTAGTCGCCAGCGATGCCGAACTGTTCGAGCGCCGCCCGATCCGTCAGCAGACCACTGACGTTGACGCCGACGACCGGACTGTCGTCCCTGCCCTCCAGCAGCTCCCGGACCTCATCGGTCGGCTGCCTGGGTTCGAGCGCGAAGGCCACGTCGACGCCCAGACGCAGCCGTGACGGGTCCGCGTCGGGGCCGGCCAACTCGAGGAGCCGGTCGTAGCTCCACTGGTCACGTGCGTACGCCAGGGTCGCTCGCCGGATGATCCGGCCAGCGGTCTCTCGTGCTGCGGCGGTGGCGAACGGCCCGTACGTCTGGGGCAGAAGGATCAGTGGGCGACCAGCGCGCAGCGCTGCGTGTTTGGGTTCCGTGACGATGGTGAACCGGGTCGGCCCGTACAGGTCGGTGAAGCTGTCCCCGGCGCTGAGATCCAGGACCGCGTCCGCTTCCTCGAACCTGCGCGCGACGTGGTTGAAGCGGGGCGCGAGCAGCTGAGCAGCCTTGACCTGGGCCCAGCTCTCAGGACGGTGCCAACGGCGGGACAGGCGGACGCCCACCATCTCCACCGTGCTGTGTGGGTACCGGGAGCCGGCCACGGGGCGGACGCCCCAACCGTCGTCGAGGATGCTCAGACACGATCCGGGGACCTCCCGGTCCACGGCATCTGCCACAGAGCGCCCCAACGCCTCGACCCCGCGGTTCCCGTTCCCGATGGCAGCCCCGGAGAGCAGGACGCGAAGTCCGCCGCGCGCACTCACGGTGGGCCTGGCCGCGGGAATCGGTGAGCGCCGGTCCATGTGGTTCCTCATCGCCGATCGCGCCCACGTGGGTGGAGTTGGGGGAAGGTCATCGGATGCACGTCTCTTCGCTCTTGGTGGTGGCTCGCGGCTGCTCAGGTGCGGATCGCGACGATTGACTTGGTGAGTCCGAGGAAACGCTCCCGAGTGATGCCCGACCCCGGGAAGAGGTGCTGCATCTCGGTGATGCTGACCAGCTCCGTCCACAGAGCCGCGGACGTTGCCTTCTCAAGACTCGGTGAGGGGGAGTGCGCCAGCGGCCAGCTCGCGGCGATCCGGGCGCGCAGCGCCAGCGGGAGGAACTGCATCCCGGGGAAGAGCCAGTGCGGCTCGACGGGAAAGTAGCGGTAAGGCGTCTGGACCCAGTGCCGAGGAGCCAGCGCATGGACGGATGCCGCGAACCGGGCCCGGTTCGCGTGACCCCCCACGTGCTCCAGCACGGAGTTGGAGAACACCAGGTCGAACGGGCCGTCCGCACCGGCCGCGCTCAGCGCTGCCTCGGCGTCGCACGCGTCCCCGTAGACCGGGAACAAGGAGTCGGACGTGGACTCGCCGGGTTCGGTGAGGTTGAGGATGGTCACGTGTGCGGGTCGCACCGGCGCACGTTCCCAGGCCTGCACCGTGCCGCCGAGATCGAGAACCCTCATGTCGGGAAGGTCGGGGAACTGATCCATCGCGAGTTCCCAGCGCCGCCCCCGGAACCGTGAACCGAGCGAACCCGGCCCTTCGACCAACGACCGGCGCACCGTGGTTGCGACACCCATCTCGACACTGCCTCCTGAGGCTGGTGGAGCAACCGCACGGCTCAGTGCGCTGCAAGTGCGCCGGGAGACCACGTTCTCCGGTTCGACCTCGGGCGAAGACCCCAGTCTCCGCGCGCTGTCAGGACACCTCACCCCCCGGCTTACTCGGTGTCCGGACAAAGTGTGCTCTCCTCGCGCTGGTTGTTGTCCAGAGGAGAGTGAAATGGTCTAGCCCGATTTCAGGGTGCGCGATTCAATTTCGCTGGGGAATCCGATGGCATTTCCAGCGTCGTTCGCTCCGGTCGGAGCGTGCCGGAGTTCGCGGCCGGAGAGTGTTGGACACGCTTCTTGCTCAAGTCTCTGGAAAGAGTCATTCGGAAAGCACATACTTGGCTACTCGTGTGCCGCGGTCGGGGAGACCGGCAACGACTTGGGGGATGATTCGATGGACGTGTGGCGCATAACCGTGGCAGCGCTCAGGCGTTGGTACATCCTGTTGCCCCTGCTCGGGGTGACGGTGGCACTGGTACTGGCCGCTGGCAGAGGCGGGCAACCGGAGTACGAGGTGACCGGGGCTTCGATGGTGGTCCCCGGGAGGATCTACGACGAGGTTCCCAACCCCTACGGTGGCCCGTCCGACGCCACGAACGCGGTCGCCATCGTGCTCAACAGCCCGGCGGCCCGCCAGCAGATCGCGGATGAGGGACTGATCCCGACCTACGAGGTGTCCCCGGAGTCGCGGAGCACCATCATCAGGTTCCAGGTGCGGGGCGAGTCGGAGCAGCAGGCCATCGAGACCGGTACGGCGGTCTTCCGGATGGCGGCTGTCGAGCTGCAGGAGCGGCAGAGCGCTGCGGGCATTCGCCTGGCCGCCCAGTACAGCATCGACGTGCTGCAGCAGCCGTCGGTCTCTGCGGCCGTCACCGACGGCAAGCTGCGGAACATGGCGATCGTCGGCGTTCTGGGTGCAGGGCTCTCGCTCGTGGTTGCTGTGTTCTTCGACGACGTGATCGGCCTTCTGCGGTTGCGCCGGCGTCGCAAGCAGGAGAAGGGAACCTCCGAAGGGGACCACTCCGACCCAGCTCGGTTGAACGACCCCGACTCCGATTCGGGACGTGAGACCGAGACCCTCCCTGAGCACGGCACGCGGCCCGGCGCCGAGGACCAGGCACCAACCCTGTCCGAGCAGGGCATGATCAGTCGCCGACGATGAGGGTTCCCAACCGTTGGCGCGTACCTCGCACCGGCTCGGCCCGGTGGAAGCCTGCGCTGCTCAAGGTGCCGGACTTCCTCAAGCGAGCGGCGGCCGAGTGGTTCCCCGTGCTTGTGCGCGAACGTCAACTCACAACGCTTGCGGTCCTGGGAATCTTCCTCGCGCTGCAGTTCCTCATCCCTGCTCGTCTGGTCATCTCCGGGATGGGGGCCGCGGGGCGACCGTCGGTGGCGGTGGGGCTCGGGCTGGCGTTCCTGTGGACGCTGTCAGCCTTTCGGCCCCACCAGCTCCCCTCAGGGCGCCAGCCGGTCAGGTGGGTCATCGGCCTGTTCGTGGCTGCTCAGCTGTTGGGCTACGTGATCGGGTTCGACCGCGGGCCGTCAGCCCTCGAAGCCAGCTCCGCCAACCGTTGGTTGCTGTTCGTCTTCGCCAACGCTGGGCTCGCCCTTGCCGTGGCTGACGGGATCCGCACTCGAGCTGATCTGGACCGGCTGCTCCGCCTGACAGTGGGGTTGGCGTCGGCGATGGCCTTCGTGGGCATCCTGCAGTACCTCCGGATCGTCGACCTCACCCAGTACATCCGGATCCCCGGACTTCGCCTCAACTCCAGCCTCATCGTCGTCGGTTCCCGAGGCACGACTGATCTGGCTCGGGTCGCCGGGACCGCGAGCCACTACATCGAGTTCGGAGTCGTGCTGGCCCTGATCCTGCCCGTCGCCCTGCACTACGCGTTCTTCGCCCCTCCGGGGCGGACCCGGCTCCTCAGGTGGTTGATGGTGGGGACGGTGACGTTCGCGATCCCGCTGTCGATCTCGAGGTCGGCCACTCTGGTGGTCGCGGTCACCTTCCTCCTTCTGGCGACGGTGTGGCCCTGGCGCCACCGCTACAACGTGTTCATGATCAGTCTCGTGGCTCTCGCGGGGTTCAGAGTCCTCAACCCCGGCGTGCTGGGGACGATTCGGTCGCTGTTCACCAATGCGGACCAGGACCCCAGCGTCCAGGATCGGATCTCCCGCACCGACCAGGTCATGCAACTGTGGGAAATGCGGCCGTGGTTCGGCCGTGGTGCTGGCATGGTGATCCCGGAGCAGTACCTGCTCCTGGACAACCAGTTCTTCGGGACGCTCATCGCCGGTGGGATCTTCGGCGTCATCGTGCTCCTGCTCCTGTTTCTGGTCCCGTACGGCATGGCGCGGAGCGTCCGGTTGCGAGGGCAGGATCAAGAGACGCGCCACCTTGCGCAGGCGCTCGCTGTGTCCATGCCTGCAGCGATCCTCGCGTCTGGGACTTTCGACTCCTTCTCCTTCCCCACCTTCGTCGGGGTGATGTTTCTCTACATTGGTGCGATCGGTGCGCTCTGGCGGCTCGATGGCACAACGGTCGAGCGTCCGTTGCAGGCGGGAAACTCCTCGGACCGCTACGTGGCGGCGCCACTCATGGCACGTGGCCGGGGACACGTTGCGCTGGGACCGGACGGGTCTGAGCGGCCTGCCACAGCGGACCAGAAGGCCGCGTCGAGGTAGCGTTCCCGCCCGCCGCGGGGAGGAAGCCCGACTCGGCATGAGACGGCCAGAGCAGGCTCACGGGCGGCCGGTCTCACTCCCGCCGCGGACGTGCGCCCGGCGCCACTGCCGGTGGCGGCCCCAGCGACACCACGAGGCTCGCTACGTCCTCGGCCAGTAGGAAGAGCGCCGCCACGGACGTGCCGTGACGGCGCTTCGCCTGCCCTTGAGCGCGGGAGTGTGGGTCAGCCGAGCGGCACCGTCGTCGCTGTGAGGGTGCTCCCGGCGCCCAGCGGGCTGATGTTCCCGATGCGGTCCTGGGCGAAGAACGAGTAGCTGTACGTCGTGCCCGCCACCAAGCCGGTGTTGGTGACTGTCGTCGCCAGAGCGATGTCCAGCGACACGTTGGAGCCGCTCGTGGGGGTCGGTGGCGGCGTGCTGCCCACGGCGCGGCGCACGATGATCTTCTTGAGCTGGTCGTTGGTCGGGTTCGTCCAGGTCAGCACCAGTGCGTTTGCGCCGCTGGGGGCTGCCGTGGCATTCGTGATGGGTGAGGGGAACGCCACGGGGACCGTGATCGAGATCGGGACACTGGGCCGGCCTTCGGCGTCGAAGGTGAACACGGAGTACGAGTAGCGCTGTCCCACCTCGAGCCCGGTCGGGTCGGTCGCACTCGTGGTCACGGCGCGCCCCAGCGTCACGTCCACGCCGTCGGCAGGCGTGGCTGGTGCGGTCTCGCCGGGAGCGCCCCGCACCACGATGCGGGCGGTGCCGGAGGGGTACTGCCAGGTCAGGTTCACCTTGGCGTTGCTCACGATCGGCGCAGCCAGGTTGGTCACCGGTGCAGGACCAGCGCCCGTCGGCGGCGTCACGGTGCCGCTGGGGCTGGCGCTCACCACGCTGCCGGGCCCCAACGGGCTGATGTTCCCGATGCGGTCCTGGGCGAAGACCGAGTAGCTGTACGTAGTACCGGGGGCCAGCCCCGTGTTGGTCACGCCCTCCGCGATGGCGGTGGCCAAGGTGACGTTGCTGCCGCTGGTCGGTGTGGCGGGTGGGGTGGTTCCCACGGCGCGGCGCACGATGATTTTCTTGAGCTGGTCGTTGGCCGGGTTGGTCCAGGTCAGGTCGAGGCTGGTCGGGCTTGCGACCGTCGCCGCCAGTGAGGTGACGGGTCCGGGGAACGCCACCGGCACGGTGATGCTCGCCGCCCGACTCACGTTGCCGGCCCTGTCCTGCGCGAACACCGAGTACGAGACCCGCTCGCCCACGGACATCCCGGACTCGTCGGTGACGTACTGCTGGAGCGCCCGGGAGAGCGGGACGTCGACCCCGTCGGTGATGGTGGCGGGGGCTTGGTCGCCCGAGCTCTTGCGGACCACGATCTTCGTGACGTCGCGGTCAGAGGGCTGGTCGGGGTAGCCCCAGTTCAGCGTGACCTTGGCACTGGTGACGAGGGACGCCACGAGATTGCGGACGGGGGTGGGAGCCGGGTCATCCGCCAGCACCATGCTGTGCATGGCCTTGGATGAGATCTGAGTGACTCCCGTGATGCCGGTCGGGACGTTCTGGATGCCGTAGTTGCTGTCTCCCCACGTCCGAACGGTGCCGTCGGCCAGGGCCACCAGACTGTGGGTCCCGCCGGCGCTGATCTGCGCGACGGGAGGGAGATCGGCGGGGACGGACGACTGGCCGTACTCGTTGCTGCCCCACGCCACCACGGTCCCGTCGCTTCGGAGCGCCAAGCTGTGGTTCCACCCGGCCGCGATGGCGACGACGTCGTCGAGGCCCGCGGGGACGGACGACTGGCCGTAGGAGTTGTCGCCCCACGCCACCACGGTCCCGTCGCTTCGGAGGGCGAGGTTGTGCCAGCCCCCGCCGTCGATGGCCACCACGTCGTCCAGACCTGCGGGGACGGTGGACTGGCCGTGGCTGTTGCTGCCCCAGGCGGTGACCGTGCCGTCGCCGTGCAGCACGAGGCTGTGGAACCGGCCGCCGGAGATGGCTGCGATGTCGGTGAGGCCCGGGGGGACGTCCGTCTGGCCGTCCGTGTTGAGCCCCCAGACGACGAGTGAGCCGTCACCCCTGAGAGCCATCGTGTGGAAGCCGCCGGCTGCGATCTCGACGACGTCTGCGAGCCCGGTGGGGACCTGCGCCTCCCCGTACGTGTCGTGCCCCCACGACCTAACGGTGCCGTCATCGAGCAGCACGACGCTGTGCGCCGTGACGGAGATCTGCTTCACGTTGGTCATGCCCGCGGGGACCTCCGCCTCACCCCACGTGTTGCGCCCCCAGGCGACGATGGTGTCCTCGCTCTCGGCGTGTGCCGGAGCCGCTGCCATGGTGATGGAGAGCCCCACCACCAGGAGCAGGGAGGCGAGGACGGACAGGGCACGACGGTCCCACGATGACGAGATACGCATGTCAAGATCCCCCAGTCTGGCGGCGCCCAGACCCCAACTGTTGGGGCGCCACTGGGAGCCTAGGACCGTGGCGCCCCGCTCAGAATCACCCGTGTGGGGTATCGCTGTGCTGTGGACCTTCAGCTGCTGCGATGAACGCGCCGATCTCCTCCGACATGATCAGGTCGAGGTGCTGGGTGATCCGCTCGATCGGCCAGTCCCACCACTTGATGCGCAGGAGTGCCTCGACCTGCTCGGGCGGGAACCGGAACCCAGCAACACGGGCCGGATTCCCCGCCACGATGGCGTACGGGGGAACGTCGTGGCGCACCACGCTCCCGGCACCGATGATCGCGCCGGGCCCGATGCTCACGCCGGACAGGATGATGGACTGCGTTCCCAGCCACACGTCGTCGCCGATATGGACGGCCCCCTTCGTGACGGAGGTGTCGTCCGCCAAGTGCCGGTGGGTCTCGTTGAACGGCGGGTACGCCGCGAACCGGTAGGTCGACACGAAGTCGGCGCGGTGCTCGCCGCCGAGGATGATGTGTGTGCCGTACGCGAACGAGCAGAACTGGCCCACCGTCAGTTGAGTCCCCGGGCCCCGGCTCGAGACCGTCAGGTGTCCCCACGAGAACCGGCCGATGTCGTACGCGGCCAGGTCCGGACGCTCGTCGAGTCGGCTGGCCGGCGGCAGCTGCTTGGAAGGGGCTCCTCCGATGCGTCGTGCGAACCGCCCGGCTCTCGAGCGCAGACCCGCGAGCGTCGCCATCGTCAGGCGACGCTCGCGGTCGAGCGCTTGCGCAGCACGAAGTCGGTCAGGTTGTCGACGCTGTCGAGGTTGGTCGGCAGCGTCTCGTCGTCGGCGACGACGATCCCCATGTCGGTCTCCAGGAAGTCGACGATCTCCAGCACACCGGTCGAGTCGACCAGACCGGACTCGAGAAGTGAGTCGGCGTGTCCGGGCATCCGCGCCGCGTCGCCGAACAAGAAGTTCATGACGATGAAGTCACGCACCTGGTCTAGAACTGTCAGCCGTTCTTGCTGCTCAGTCACTTGAGTTCCCCCCGTCATTCAGTCGCGCCGACCGCCGGCGCGACTTTCCCCCATTAGGCTATCGCGGAAGATTGTGCGCCTCGGGCGTGGCTTTGCATAGGGGGAAGTGCAGTGAATTCGCATTCTGCGAATATGGGGGAATTCTTGCTGTCCGCAGGAAAAGCGGACGACATCGCCGTGATCGACGCGTCCGGGCACCACACGTACGCAGACCTGACGAGGGCCGTCGCGCGGCAGAGCCGACAGCTCGAGGAGTGGGGCCTCGCACCGGGGTCGCGGGTGGCGCTCCTCGGCGCGAACTCGCTCTTCTGGGTGGCCAGCTACCTTGCCGTGATGCGCTCGGGACACACGGCCGTTCCCTTCGCCCCGGTGCTCACCAGCGAGGACGTCGTCGCCAAGATGGAGCAGGTCGGCTCCGCCGCGCTGATGGTCGACGAACGGCTCGTACGGCGCCACGCGCCCGTGGTGCAGAGCACGGCACGTGTCCAGACCAGTGCGGCCGTGCGAGAGGCGGTGGCGTCTCCCGAACCGCTCGACCTGCCACCGGCCGCAGCGCCGGCCCCGGCCGCGGTGCTGGTCTTCACCTCGGGCACCACGAGCCGTCCGCGGGCCGTGCACGTGGGACACGACAACCTGCTCGCCAACACCGCCTCGATCGTCGAGTACCTCGCCCTGGCCCGCGACGACCGGATGCTGGTGGTGCTGCCCTTCTCGTACTGCTTCGGCGCCTCGCTGCTCCACACCCACCTCGCGGTCGGCGCCAGCGTCCGGATCTGCGAGACGCAGGCGTTCCCCGAGACCGTCGTCGAGGGCATCGTCGAGGACGGGTGCACCGGTTTCGCCGGCGTTCCCTCCTCGTACCAGCTGCTGCTGCGGGCCAGCTCCTTCGGCACCCGGGAGCTGCCGTCGCTGCGGCACCTCCAGCAGGCCGGAGGCCGGCTCCCCGACGTCCACCTCGAGCGGGTGGCGGCCGCCCAGCCCGGCGCCAGGCTCTTCGTCATGTACGGCCAGACCGAGGCCACCTCGCGGCTGGCCTACCTCCCGCCCGACCGGCTTGCCGACAAGCTGGGCTCGGTGGGGGTGGCGATCCCCGGCGTGACGCTGCGCATCGCCGACCCCGACGGGGGCGACGTGGCCCCGGGCGAGGTCGGGGAGATCCGGGTGCGCGGCGACAACGTCACCCACGGGTACTGGCAGGACCCCGGGGCCACCGCCGAGAAGTTCGTCGACGGGGAGCTGCGCACCGGGGACTTCGGACGGATGGACGAGGAGGGCTTCCTGTACGTCGTGGACCGCCTCGACGACTTCATCAAGTCCTGGGGCTACCGCGTGTCCAGCCACGAGATCGAGGAAGCGGCGCTGGATCTCACCGGGGTGGTGGCCGCGGCCGCCGTCGGGCGGCCCGACGAGGAGGCCGGCGAGGCCGTGGTCCTCTTCGCGTGCGTCGACGACCCGGCCGTGGACGCGGCCGCGATCGAGACCCACCTGCGCGGCCGGCTGGCCAAGCACCTGGTGCCGCACGAGACCCGGGTCGTGGCGGCGCTGCCCCTCAACCCCAACGGAAAAGTGGTCAAGACCGAGCTGCGCGCGTGGGCGCGCGGCGAGGCCGACCGGCAGGCCGACGGCCTCGCGGACGCCCAGGCAGGAGCCCAGCATGCGTAAGTTGATCCTTCTCGTCAGCGGTGCCGTCGGCGCCGGTGCCCTCTTCCTGCTCGGCGCGATCCTCTGGGTCAGCCCGGCCGACGGCGACGCGTACGAGACCCCCGTGGCGAGCACCGACGACCTGCGCGCCGTCGCCGGTCACCGTGTCTTCTTCGCGCACAAGTCCGTCGGCTACAACATCGTCGACGCACTCCCGGGCGTCTACGAGGACGCCGGCCTCGAGGCTCCGAGGCTCGACGAGTCGCGTGAGGCTCCCGCTGGCCCGGCCTTGGTGCACGTGGCCAACGGCGAGAACGGTGACCCCCTGGGCAAGATCGCCGAGTTCGACCGCACCATGCGTGCCGGGATGGCTGATGAGGTCGACGTCGCCGTGCTCAAGCTCTGTTATGTCGACTTCCGCGAAGGAGAGGTGGACGTCGACGAGGTCTTCGCCGCCTACCGCGAGACCCTGGCCGCTCTGTCGCGCGACTACCCCGAGGTCGCCTTCGTCGCGGCCACCTCGCCGCTCACCACCGAGCGTGGCCCGATGGGCAAGGTCCGTGCGGCGCTCGGGCGCGGCGACACCCTGGGCCCGGAGCACAACGTGGTCCGGGAGCGGTTCAACGTGTTGATGCGCGCCGAGTACACCGAGCCCGGCACGCTCTTCGACATCGCCGCGGTGCAGTCGACCGACGCCGACGGGGACAGGGTGGCGTACGAGCGTGACGGTTCCCGCTACTACGCGATGGACAGCACTCTTGCCTCCGACCCCGGCCACCTCAACGCCGCGGGAGGCAGGGTCGCCGCCTCCGCCTTCCTGGCCACGGTCGCGCAGGCGCTGCGGTGAGCACCGGCTCCGTCGTCGGGGTGGGGGTCGACGTCGCGCAGAGTGGACGGTTCGCCCGGCTCCTCGAACGCGGCGCGGCTGGCGTGTGGCGGCACTGGTTCACCGACCGGGAGGCGTCGGCCTGCCAGCGCGCGGCGAGCCCGGCGCAGGCGGCCACGCTCTGCTTCGCGGTCAAGGAGGCCACGTACAAGGCGGTCGGGGCGGAGTTCAGCGGTCCGGTGC
This sequence comes from Nocardioides sp., assembly GCF_051876515.1. Classification (GTDB taxonomy): domain Bacteria; phylum Actinomycetota; class Actinomycetes; order Propionibacteriales; family Nocardioidaceae; genus Nocardioides. Next base: position 17,883 of record NZ_JBJEHY010000163.1, read on the forward strand.
GTTGGCGTGACATCGAGGCGCTGTCCACCGGCGGGCGCTGGCAGGTCACGCTCCACGGCGAGGTGGCCCGTACGGCGGCTGCCGCAGGTGTCGCGACGCTGCACGTCTCCACCGGCCGCGCCGGGGACGGTGTCCTGGCCACCGTGCTGGCCGAGCGGGCCACCGGACCGGCCACGGGACCCGCCGCGACCACGACCACCGCCACGACCACCACCACGACCGGGCACGAGGAGGAACGATGAGACTGCGCAGCGACGACCTGGTGCTCAGGGAGATCGACGGCGAGACGGTGCTGCTCGACCTGGTCAGTTCGACCTACTTCGCCACCAACGCCACCGGCACGTTCCTGGTCAACCTGCTCGCCGACGACCGCGAGCGCGACGCCCTGGTGTCGGCACTGGCGGACGAGTTCGAGCTCGACGACGCCACGGCGCAGCACGACACCGACGCGTTCCTCGCCCGCCTGCGGGAGCAGAACCTGCTCGCCTGAGGAGGCGCGCGTGGACGTCCCCCAAATGTGGGAAGTCCATCTAGACCACGGTTGCCGTCGCTTCCCAGAGTCCTACGCTGGTTCGCAGGCAACATCAAGATGTGGGGGATTTGAGAATGAACGCATATGAGTCACCGACTCTCACACGAGTCGGCACGGTGGCGGACCTGACCCAGGGGCAGATCTTCCACCAGGGACAGGACAGCCTGAGCTGGATTCCCATCGTGGGCCCGATCTTCGGCTCCGACCCTCGTCATCCCGGTGGGGGCGGCGGGGGCGGCGGTTTCGGTTCCTGAGCCACGCGGGATGAGGGCGGGAATTGTTCCCGTCCTCATTTCGGCGTGTCCTGACGTCTGGCCCGGTGAGAATGGTCCTCCCGGGCGAAAGTCGGTTCACCGAGATGACGCGTATTCCTGACTCCGGATACTGGTATCCGAATTCATTCGAATTGGCATCCAGCTGGGTGCACGGGCGCATTCCCGCGCCCGACGACGGGGGACGTCACCACGCCACCGCCCGGGAGGCGCTGGAGGCCGCGGTCCTTCCCGCCCTGACCGCCGGGCGCTGCTACGTCGCCTTCTCCGGAGGGCGCGACTCCTCGGCCGTGCTCGCCGTCGCGACCCGAGTGGCGCGCCGCGAGGGCCTGCAGGATCCGGTGCCCCTCACCGAGCTGTACCCGGGCGTCCCGGAGTCCGACGAGTCCAGCTGGCAGCAGCTGGTCGTCGACCACCTGGGACTGCGCGAGTGGCTCCGGCTCGAGTTCCCCGACGGCAACGACCTGCTGGGCCCCGACGCCCTGGACTCCCTGCGTCAGCGGGGGACCATCTGGCCCGCCGCCCTGCACGTGAAGTCGACGGTGCTGCGGCGCCTGGAACCCGGGAGCTCATTGCTCACCGGCGAGGGCGGGGACGAGGTGCTCGGGCGCCGCCGAGGGGCCCAGGTCAGTCGACTGTGGCGCCGTGGCCTGCGCCGGGTACGCCCCGCCGACCTCCGCTCGGCCGCCGCGTGCCTCGCGCCCCCGCCGTACCGCCGCCACCGGGAGCAGGCCCGGTTCGACGCCTCCGCCATGCAACCGTGGCTGCGCCCCGCCGCCCGGGCACGGCACCACCAGTTGCTCGCGGCCGACCTCGCCAGCGAGCCGCTGAGCACACCGGCCTCGTTGCAGTGGCTGCTGACCCGCCGCGCCGCCGCGATGGCGTCGCACAACTACCGCCAGCTCGCCGCGGACCACGACCTGACCCTGCACGAGCCGCTGCTCGACCCCGGCTTCGTCCGCGCGCTCGCCGCGGACGCCGGGACGTGGGGCTTCGCCTCACGCACCGAGGCGATGCGTTCGCTCTTCTCCGACCTGCTGCCCGAGGAGATCCTCGCGCGGCGCTCGAAGGCGTACTTCAACCGGGCCTTCATGGGCGAGGCGACCCGCTCCTTCGCCGAGGAGTGGGACGGGTCGGGTCTCGACGCCGACCTGGTCGACGTGGACCTGCTGCGCGAGGAGTGGCGCTCCGACTTCCCCAGCGCGATCTCGACGCCCTTGCTCCAGGCGGCCTGGCTGGGCAGCACCACTGCCTCCCGGGAGCGTGCGTGAGCACCGGGGGAGGGGTGAGGATCCACGGGGTCGGGCCGGCCGACTTGGTGCGCACGGCTGCCGCCCTCGCGCTGGCCGTGGTCGTGGAGGTGGGCCTGCGCACCCTGCGGCTGCCGCGGCTCTCGGCGATCCTCGGCGTCCCGCTCGACACGCTGCCCGCGACGACCATGGAGCGTACGGAGCCGGTCGTCGTCCCGCGGTGGGCCAGACGGCGGCTCGCCGCCACCCGCCGCGCGCTGAAGTACTGGCCGTTCGGCGACAGCTGCCTGCGCCTCGCGCTCGTCGGAGGGTGCCTGGTGCGCCGCCTCGACCCGACGCTGCGGATCGGGGTCGCCAAGCACGACGGTGAGATCAAGGCCCACGCGTGGCTGGAGATCGAGGGTCTCAGCCTCGACCCCGGCGCGGCCGACTTCGCCCCCGTCGAGAGGGTCGGGCCATGAGCGGCGGCTGCCGGCTGCACGGCCTCGACGTGCTCAGCGACCTCGACCTGCACACGCCGCGCCCGATGGCGGGGGAGCGGCCCGACGTGCGGGTGCTCCTCGGCACACCGATCCGGTCCACCCGCGAGGTCCCGCCCGGCGAGCTGGCGGTGCAGTGGAGCATCCCCACGGGGCAGCGCGCGAGCTTCGTCCGTCGCGACGACGGCAGCCACCTGCTGCGCTTCGAGGAGACGTGCGACGTCGTCGTCGACGCGCTGGCCAGCGAGGTCACCGTGCACCTGGTCGACGGTGTCGACGAGGACATGGGGGCGGTCCTGGTCGCGGGCACCGTCCTGTCGTACGTGCTGATGCTGCGCGGGGCCCTCGTCCTGCACGCCAGCGCCGTCGAGGTGGGTGACCGCGTGATCGGCTTCGTCGGCTCCTCGGGGATGGGCAAGACCACCCTGGCCACCCTGCTGTGCCGTGACGGGGGCCGGCTCGTCACCGACGACGTGCTGCACGTCAGCGCGTCGGACGACGGTTTCTACGCGTGCCACCTGGGCGCCACCGAGGTACGCCTGCGCACGGCCGCCGCCGGCCTCAGCGACGACTTCGGCGCGGGTGCGGCGCACCGCTCGACCGCGGACGAGAGACGTGCGCTGACGGTCCCCGCCGCGACCGCCGACGGCGTACGGCTGGGTGCCCTGCTCGTCCCACGCCCCCGGCGCGACACCACCGAGCTGACCCTGACGCCGGTCCCGGCGGCCGCGGCCGCGCTGGCGCTGCTCAGCTTCCCGCGCATCCTGGGCGTGCGCGACCAGCGCCTGCTGGCGGGTCAGTTCGCCCAGATGAGCGAGCTCGCCCGGCACGTCCCGGTGCTCGTCGCGGACGTCCCGTGGGGGCCACCCTTCCCCACCGACCTGTCCCCGCGTCTGCTGGCGGCGCTGGAGGAGACCGTGACGGTGGACGCCCAGGCCCTGTCGCAGCAGGAGGCGCCGTGCTGAACGACCCGAGCCGCGTGCGCGACGTCCTTGCCGAGTGCGCAGAGATCCCGCACGAGGCCGATCAGGACCTCGCGGCGCTGGCCGTCGCGATCCACCTCGAGGACGCCCTGGACCTGACGCTCCCCGCGGAGCTGCTCTCCCACGAGCACCTCGTGGGAGCCGACGCGCTGGCGCGTACGGTCCGTCGGCTCACGGGGGAGGCCTGATGTGCGGCATCGCGGGGATCCACTCACCCGGCGCACGCCCCGACGCCGACCTGCTCCTCGACATGATGGCCACCCTCGGCCACCGGGGCCCGGACGGCAGCGGCTGGTACCGCGACGAGACGGTCGCGCTCGGCCACACCCGGCTGGCGATCATCGACCCGTCGGCCGGGGTGCAGCCGATGTGCGGCGAGCGTGAGGAGGTCTGGGTCACCTTCAACGGCGAGATCTTCAACTACGTCGAGCTGCGCGCCCAGCTGCGCGACCGGGGGCACGAGTTCCGCACCCACAGCGACACCGAGGTCATCGTCCACGCCTGGGAGGAGTGGGGGCCGGGCTGCTTCGAGCGCTTCAACGGCCAGTGGGCGCTCGCGATCTGGGACCGCCGCACCCGCGAGCTGGTCCTGTCGCGCGACCGGCTGGGCGTGCGACCCCTCCACCACGTCCGCGTGGGCGACCGGCTGCTGTTCGCCTCGGAGGTCAAGGCGCTGTTCCGGGACCCGCAGGTGCCGCGCGCCTTCGACCCGGTCGGCCTCGAGGAGGTCCTGACCTTCTGGTCGACGGTGGCCCCCCGGACGGTCTTCGCCGGCGTGGCGCAGGTGCGCCCCGGCACGTACGTGGTCTTCCGCGACGGTGCCCCGGGCGTGAGCCACACCTACTTCGAGCCCACCTTCCCCGAGCGCGGGCAGGGCAGCCCAGGCGACCTCGACGCGCACGCCGCCGGTCTGCGCGAGGCCGTCATCGAGGCCACCCGCCTGCGCTTCGAGCGCAGTGACGTACCCGTCGGGGCGTACCTGTCGGGGGGCATCGACTCCGCCGTCACGGCGGCTGTCATCAGGTCCTTCACCGACGCCGACCTGCACACGTTCTCGCTGCGGTTCGCCGACGCCGAGTACGACGAGGGCGACCACCAGGCGTTGATGACGCGTCGGCTCGGCACCACCCACCGCGACATCGTCGTCTCCCACCGCGACATCGGCGTGGTGTTCCCCGAGGTGGTCCGGCACGCCGAGACACCGCTGCTGCGCACCGCGCCGGCGCCGATGTACCTGCTCTCCCGGCTGGTGCGGGACAGCGGCTACAAGGTGGTCGTGACCGGCGAGGGTTCCGACGAGGTCCTCGCCGGATACGACATCTTCCGCGAGGCCAAGGTCCGGGAGTTCTGGGCGCGCGACCCGGGATCGGGGCTGCGGGCCCGTGCGGTCGAGCTGCTCTACCCGTGGCTGGGGCGCAACCCCAACCAGGCGCCGGCCTTCGCCCAGTCCTTCTTCGGGCGCAACCTCGACGCGGACGACCCGGCGCTGTCGCACCGCCCACGCTGGGACTCCACGGGCGCGCTGACGGCGATGCTGAGCGACGACGTGGTCACCACCGGACGGGCCGCCGAGGAGCTGGTGGACCGGATGCCGGCCGAGGCGGCGGGCTGGGACGGCCTGTCCCGCGCCCAGTGGCTGGAGATGACGACCCTGCTGCCCGGCTACATCCTCGCCTCCCAGGGCGACCGGATGCTGATGGCGAACTCGATCGAGGGCCGCTTCCCCTTCCTCGACGCCGAGGTCCTCGCGTACGCCGGAAGGTTGCCGGCACGGCACAAGCTGCTCGGGCTCGACGAGAAGCACCTGCTCAAGCGGGCCTTCGCCGACCTCGTTCCCGAGGAGATCCGGAGCCGGCCCAAGCAGCCGTACCGGGCGCCGGACGCGTCCGGCTTCGTCGGGGAGGACGCCCCCGACTGGGTGGGCGAGGTGACCTCGCCCGAGGCGGTGCTCGAGGCCGGCGTCTTCAAGCCGGCCGTCGTCGACGGCCTCCTGGCCAAGTCCCGCCGGTCGCGGGGCCGAGCCCTGTCCAACACCGACAGCATGCGGCTGGCCGCCGTGCTGTCGGTGCAGCTCCTGCACCACCAGTTCCTCGGGCGCGAGGCCGCCAGCAGCCCGGCTCGCCCGCCGACACCCACGACCGTCATGGACGCGGTCACCCTGTAGGAGGAGAACACCCATGGCCACAGCATTCGGACCGGACGTCCTCGCCATCGACGAGGAGGCCGAGGTCGAGCGGATCAGCGAGATGATCCGCTCGTACGTGCTGCGCAACAAGCGCAAGGGAGCGGTGATCGCGGTCTCCGGCGGCATCGACTCCAGCGTGGTCGCCGCCCTGTGCGTGCGCGCGCTCGGACCCCAGCGCGTCTTCGGCCTGCACATGCCCGAGTCGGAGTCGTCGGGGGACACCCTGGGCTTCAGCCGCAGCCTGACCGACTCCCTGGGCATCGACTCGGTGCTGGAGGACATCTCGCCGCTGCTGGAGGCCGCGGGCTGCTACCGCCGGCGCGACGAGGCGATCCGGCGGGTCGTCCCCGGGTACGGCCCGGGCTACCTCTCCAAGATCGTGCTCCCCAGCGTGGTCGACTCCGACTCGCTGCGGCTCTACTCCGTGGTCGTCCAGGCGCCCGACGGCACGCAGAGCAGCCACCGGCTCACCGCGGACGCGTACCTGGAGATCGTGGCGGCGACCAACTTCAAGCAGCGCTCCCGCAAGATGCTGGAGTACTTCCACGCCGACCGGCTCAACTACGTCGTGGCCGGCACCCCCAACCGGCTCGAGTACGACCAGGGATTCTTCGTGAAGCTCGGTGACGGGTCGGCCGACGTGAAGCCGATCGCCCACCTCTACAAGACCCAGGTGTACGCGCTGGCCGCCCACCTCGGCGTCCCGCAGGAGATCCAGGACCGCCCCTCCACCACCGACACCTACTCGCTCCCGCAGTCGCAGGAGGAGTTCTACTTCTCGCTGCCCTACGCGCGGATGGACCTGTGCCTGTACGGGCTCAACCACGGGGTGGACATCGCGGAGGTCGCGGAGGCCACCGGGCTCACCACCGACCAGGTCGAGCGGGTGTACCGCGACATCGAGCAGAAGCGGCGCACGACCGCCTACCTCCACGAGCCGCCGGTGCTGGCCGCGTCGGTGGACGAGGTGGTTCACGCCTGAGCGGGGCCACCTGCGACGTCGGTGTCCGCCTGCAGCCGGTACAGGTCGGCGTACAGGCCGCGGGCGGACATCAGCTCGGCGTGGGTGCCCTGCTCGACCACCCGTCCCCCCTCCAGGACGAAGATCCGGTCGGCGCCACGCACCGTGGAGAACCGGTGCGAGATGAACAGGGCGGTGCGGCCGTCGAGCACGTCGCGCAGCGTGGCGAAGAGCTCGTGCTCGGCGCGTGGGTCGAGGGCGGCGGTCGGCTCGTCGAGGATGACCAGCGGGGCGTCGCGGAAGAACGAGCGCGCCAGCGCGACCCGCTGCCACTGGCCGCCGGACAGGTCGGTCCCACCCGTGAACAGCCGTGAGAGCCGCGTGGCGAACCCCTGGGGCAGGTCGTCCAGGAGCTGCTCGGCGCCCGCCGCACGGGCGGCGGCCCGGACCTCGTCGGGCGACGACTCCGCCCCGGCCCTGCCGACCGTGATGTTCTCGGTGGCGCTGAAGGCGTACCGCACGAAGTCCTGGAAGGTCACGCTCACGCGTTCCCGCAGGCTCGCGGGGGCGAAGGTGGTGGTGTCGGTGCCGTCCCACTCGATCCGGCCGCCGTCGGGGCGGTACAGGCCAGCGAGCAGCTTGGCCAGGGTCGTCTTGCCGGACCCGTTCTCCCCGACGAGGGCGACGATCTCGCCGGCGTGGACCTCGAGGTCGATGCCGCGCAGCGCCTCCACCTCGGCGCCGGGGTAGCGGAACCGCACGTCGTCCACGCGGATCGTGTCGAAGCCGCTCGGCGCCTGCGGGCCGGAGGTCCCCTCCAGGGCGGGAGCACCCATCGCGAGGAACGCGTCCAGGTCGTCGAGGAAGAGGCCCGACTCGAAGATCAGCTGCACCCCGCGGAAGACCGACTGGACCTGGCTGGCGAGCATCCGGATCGCGATGATCGCCGCGCCCGCGCCGGCGACGTCGATGGTGCCCCGCGCGACCAGCCAGACCAGGAAGAGCAGGGTGCCGCCCAGCACCACCGCGGAGCCCAGCTGACCGACGAGGCTCAGCAGCGTACGGCGGACCGCGTGCCGACGCAGGTCGCCCAGGTAGCGGTCGTACAGCGCGTCGAACCTCTCGCCCAGCCAGCTGCCGAGGCCGAAGGCGCGGACCTCCTGGGCCTCCTCGCGCCCGGTCTGGATCATCGCCAGGTACGCCCGCTCGCGCAGCACCGGCGTCTGACCGACGGAGAAGGCGAACTCCAGCCGGGACTCCCGGCGGCTGGTCAGCAGCAGTGGGACCCCGCCGACCAGCACCAGGACGAGCAGGAGCGGGGAGACGCTGGCGAGCGCGATCGAGAGCCCCACGCCCGCGGCGCCGGCGCCCGCCATGGACAGCACGCCCTGGGTCACCTGGTACGGCCTGGCGACGGCGTTGGTCTGGACCCGGTTGAGGTGGTCGTAGAACTCGGGCGACTCGAAGTGGCGCAGGTCGACGCCGGTCGCCACCCGCAGCACGCGGGTCCACATCGTCCTCGCCACCATCTCGCCCAGCAGGCGCTGCAGCTGCGACTGCAGGGCACCGGCGACGGCGCCCGTCGCGCTCAGCACGGCGAGGAGGGTCACCGGCGCCAGGACGGAGGAGAAGTCGGCCCGCAGGTCGTCGGCCAGGACGGCGGAGAGGACCCACTGGACCGCCAGCACCTGGAGTGCCAGGGCGATCGCCGAGACGACCTGCAGCGACGCCAGCGCGACGAACGAGCGCGGGCCCGCCTGCCAGACCAACGACATGCTCGCCCGCACGAGGCGGGTCAGACGTCCCATGGACTTGCGCTGGGAACGGGCTGCGACCCGCAGGGCGACCGGGTCCAGGGGCTCGGCGGGCACCTCAGCCGTCCCGACGGTGCGTGAGGGAGCGGACCCCGCGCGACCACCGGTCTCGGGGGGACCCCGCCGTGGCGACTCGCATGCGTGTCAACGTAGCCGAATCCCGCCGCTCAGGACGCCGGTCCGAGCGTGGCGACCACGGCCGCGTGGTCGCTGCCCACCGCACCGTCGACCGCGAACCCCACGGGGACGAGGCCGCCGCCGCTGAGGACGTGGTCCAGCGCCAGCATCGACGGCACCCGCACCCCCAGGATGCGCCGGGAGCCGTCGGCCGGCCAGGTGGGCGCCCAGCCGGAGTTGGTCGCCTCGGCCGCGTCGACGAGACCGAGGGCCTCCAGGTCGTGCAGCGGGGCGTGGTCGAGGGTCGCGTTGAGGTCGCCGGCCACCACGGTCGGGGTGTCCACCACCGGGTCGTGCGCGCGGTGCAGCTCGGAGAGGACGCGCTCCCAGTCGGTGGCCCACTTCTCACCCTGGTAGGGCGGGGTCGGGTGCACCGCCGCCACGTCCACCGGTCCGACACCCGGCACCGTGACGGAGACGAACTGCGAGTCGCCGCCGGGTGAGAGGAGCCCCTTCTCCTGCACGGGGAAGCGGCTCAGCACCGAGGTGCCGCGGTCCGCGCCCACCTCGTACGGCAGCAGGGCCTCGATCCCGGCGCCGCGCAGCTCCTCGATCCGCGCCGGTCCGACGTCGGTCACCACGAGCACGCCGACGTCGTGCCGGGCCACCAGGGAGACGAGCGCGTCGGCGTCGCCGAACTCGAAGTTCTGCGCCGCCACCACGACCGTCGGTGTGCCGGCCCGAGGCGTGGAGCCGACGTACAACGGGGCCTGCCACCAGGCGTGGCCCACGGCGAGGACGGCGCACAGGCCGCCCAGGAGCAGCGGCGCGACCCGTGCGCGGCGGCGCAGCGCCAGGGCGCAGACCAGCCCGAGGAGCGCGGCAGGCAGGCCGAACGGGGCGAAGGCGACGACCTGGGCCAGGCGCGGGTTCATGGTCCCGGAGGCGCGCAGGCCGTACAGGGTCATCGCGACGCCGAGGGAGGCCAGTGCGACGACCCACAGCACCACGCCCGCCCCGCGTGCACGTCGGCCCGGGGCCGGGCGGGCGGCGTGCGGTGCGGGCGGGCGGACGGTGTCCTCAGTACGCGCCACGGTGCTCGAGCACGGCGCGCACGGTGCGCACGAGGATCGAGGCGTCCAGGCGCAGCGACCAGTTGTCGACGTAGCGGACGTCGAGGCGGACCGACTCCTCCCACGACAGGTCGGAGCGTCCCGACACCTGCCACAGGCCCGTGAGCCCGGGCTTGACGGCAAGCCGCCGGCGCGGGTCGAAGGAGTAGTTCTCCACCTCGTCCGGCAGGGCGGGGCGGGGCCCGACGAGCGCCATCTCGCCGCGGACCACGTTCCACAGCTGGGGCAGCTCGTCGACGGAGAACTTCCGCATCCAGGCACCCAGCGGGGTGACCCGGGGGTCCTGGCGGATCTTGAAGAGGACGCCGGCGCCCTCGTCGCGGTCGCCCAGACCCGCGCGGTCCTCCTCCGCGTCGACGCGCATCGACCGGAACTTGAGCATCGTGAACAGCTCACCCTGGCGGCCCACCCGTTCCTGGCGGAACAGGGCCGGACCGGGGGAGTCGCGCCGCACGGCGACGGCGACGACCGCCAGCAGGGGCGAGAGGACCATCACCAGGAGGAAGGCCAGCGTGCGCTCGAGGACCTCCTTGACGACCCGCGTCGCACCCTGGAACTGGGGGTGGTCGATGTGCACGACGCGCAGGCCGCCGGCTGCGACCGCCTGGACGCGGGTGGGGTGGACGTCGACGACGCCGGTGGCCACGTACGCCTCGGCGTTCTCGGCGGCCGCCTGCCACTGCAGGCGCCGCACCGTCATCGGCTCCACGTCGGGACCGGGGAGGACCAGGAGGCCGTCGGCGCCGGCGGAGCGGAGCGTACTGCTGACCTGGTGCAGGCCGACGTGCACCGTGAGGTGGGCCATCGCGGCGGCGGACGCGGGGGACGCGGGTTCGGTCAGGCAGACGGCGACGGGTCGGTAGCCACCTCGGCCGAGCTCGGGCAGGGCGGCCGCGACGTCGTCGGGGTGGCCGACCAGCACCATCGCCGGCAGCGCGACGGGCACCAGCTGACGGGTGAGCAGCGCCAGCACGACGGTGCAGGCGGCGAGGGCACCCACGTGCAGTGCGAGGGCGACCGGCGAGCCGAGGACGGCCGGCAGTCCGGCGGCGGAGGCGACCATCGGGGCCACCCAGCACAGCAGCCCCAGGCGGCCCGCGGCCGTCAGGATCCGGCGCACCTCGGTGGTCGAGGTCTCCGCCACCGGGCGGCGCCGGTGGAACCCGCTGTTGACCAGGGCGGCCGGCCAGAGCACCACGAGCGCGGACATCACCACGGCCGGGACCAGGGCACCGAGCTGGGCCAGCACGAGGACCGAGAACAGGGCGGCGACCGGACCGAGCCAGGAGCGGATCGACTCCGCACCGCGGCGCGGGCGTCGCCGCGTCGCGATCTCGGGCGCCACGCTGAGCGTGTGGACGGGCGCGCCGATCTCGGCGCACTCGACGTCGACGTCCACCTCGGCGGCGGCACGCGGCCGCGGCACGAGTGGAGCCTGGACGGCGGTTTCCCCCCACGCCGTCGACAGCTGCGTCATCGTGTTTCCCCCCATCGAATCCGCCCCCCGGCGGAGTGTGCTGAACAGCCTAGGAACGGGCCTCCGGCGTGGCATGCCGCAAATGCGGCAAACGCGTGCTCATCTCCGGGTGCCTCCACCCGATGTGGTTGGCCAGGCCGACGGCGGCCAGCTGCGAGGAGACCTCCAGCTTGGCCAGGATCGACTTGACCTGCGTGCGCACCGTCGCCTCGGAGACGACCGCCTGCCGCGAGATCTCCCGCACGGTGAGCCCCGCGATCAGGTGCCCCAGGATCTGGCGCTCGCGCGGCGTGAGCCGGTCGAGCCGGCGACGCATGTCCTCGGTGGCCGCGCGCTCGGCGCGCCAGTGCTCGAGCAGCTCCTCCACCTCGCTGGCGGTCGTGACGGGCAGGCCCTGGTGAAGCCGCCGCACTGTGCCGAGGATGTCCTGGAGCGGTTGGTCCTTCGACAGCACCTTGCGTGCGCCCTGCCGCATGCACGCGCCCCAGCGGCTCAGGTCGCTGCTCGCCGTGATCACCACGACGTTGGCGCCGGCCGCGGCCAGGGGAGCGATCAGGACGGTGCCGTCGCCGAAGTTGCCGAGGTCGAGGTCGAGGAGGACCACCCGCG
>NZ_JBJEHY010000164.1:0-29552 GCF_051876515.1 Nocardioides sp.
GTGTCCTCATGGGGCAGCCGCTGCTGGGCGTCCTCGGGTTCGTCGTGATGGTCGCTGGCGGAGCGCTGGCGGTCACCGTCGTCAAGCAGCCCCAGGGTGCGGTCACCCCGCGCGTCCGCGAGACCGGTCGTGGCGGCTTCGGCGTCGTCGACGGCGGCAAGCGTCACCACGCCCCTCGTGGCCGCGGTCGCTCAGGTGCTCCCTTCATGCAGCGCATGGAGGAGCGGTGGCGCCGCCGCCGTGAGCGCGGCTTCTGAGTGCGGCTTCTGACCACCCGCACCGGACGACTCACCTGGGCCCCGGGGCCCCCACCTTCTGCTCGTTCTCCTGAGCCAGCTCCGTCGGCTGCCGCACGACCGCGTCCGACGGGCGTCGTACCCCGAACACCGACCGCGGCCACCAGCGCGCCACCTGCGCCGCACGAGCCGGCACCGACGCCCTGACCGCAGCCACCACCGCGTCGAGGTCGGCCGCCGTCGACTCCCGGACGTACCCTTCAGCAGTGGGCGCGTAGCGCGCCACCTCGACGTCCCGCACCAGCCGGTCCAACGCGGCGGCCTGGAGCGGGGCGTACGCGCGCCCCGTTCCCGGCGCCAGTCCGTGGCTTCCCGGTGCGGCAGGGTCGGCGAGGTGACGTTCCACCAGGGCGCCGACCTGCCGCGGTGAACGTCCCTCGGGCCACGCGACGCCGTGGTCCACGAGGATCGCGCGCAGCTCGTCCCACGCCCCGACGGCCCCACCTCCCGACCGGGCGCGACGCTGACGTTCCCGGACGGTCCGCGGCACCAGCGCGAGCAGTCCGACCAGAGCAGCGACCAGGAGGGCCCACCCGGTCCGCGACGCCCACGTCGGCAGCGCCGTCTCGTCGGAGGCAGAGGCCTCCGGGGTCGTGGGGCGCTCCGGGTTCGTCGTGGTCGTCGGCGTGGTGGTCGTCGGCGTCGTGGGCGTCGCCGTCTCACTGGGGGTGGGACCCAACGGGTCCCGGGTGTACGCCGGGACGCCCGACGCGCGGGTCGACGGGGTGGGCTCGAACCGCACCCACCCGGCGCCGGGGAAGTAGAGCTCGGGCCAGGCGTGCATGTCCCACGCGGAGTACTCCCACGTGGTGTTGCCCAGCCGCTCCGGTGACAGGAAGCCCACGGCCACCCGAGCCGGGATGCCCTCGACGCGAGCCATCAGTGCCATCGCCGCCGCGAACTGCTCGCAGTAGCCGACCCGGCCGGTCTCGGCGTCCAGGAACGCCAGCAGGTCGGCCTCGTCGCTGCCCAAGGAGTCGGCCTGCGCCACGTCGTACCGGAAGCCACCACCGGTGCGGAACCAGTCCTGCAGGGCACGCGCCTTCTCGAACTTCGACGTCGCCCCGCGGGTCGCCTCCTCGGTGAGCCGGACCACCTCCGGGTGCAGGTCGTCCGGAACCTCGGAGAACCGCGGGTCCAAGCCGCTGGCCGTGCTGGCCGCCCGCTCCAGGATCCCGGCGTCCAGGTCGACGTCGAGGTTGATGAACCGGTACTCCTCGCCCCGGGTCGTGGCGTCACCCACGGCGAGGAAGTCACGCGTCGAGAGGTCGTAGCGCCAGCGCGGGCCGGCGTCGATGTACGTGGTGTTCGACAAGGTCGGCAGCCACTCCGAGGAGAACGTGTCGTTGATCCGGACCGCGTACTCGTTCTCGGTGCCCCCGACGTCGGGCGCCAGCCCCTCCGGCGCGGGGAGCAGGCCGTCGGCGACCTGGTCGCTGGGGACCTCGCGGTCGCCCGGACGCCACGCGCCGTCGAACTCGGTCAGGACGGAGAGACGCAGGTACGCCGGTCGCTCGGACGACTCGACCTGCAGCAACGTGTCGTCGGTGGGGCGTCGCAGGTCGCGTCGCATGTCGGCCACCGGGTTGTGCACCGTGATCCCGTCGCTGGCCGAACCCGTGCGACCGCCCTCGAGCAGGTCGAGCTGCGAGGCCGGGACCAGTGCGGGCACGAGCAGCGCGACCAGGATCGCCGGCACGCCCAGCAGCACGGCCCCGCGGGTCAACGACCGGTGCTGCACGGCCACGCCGTCGGGGCCCACGGTGGGGCCACGGCCCCAGTCCGCGACCTGGAGCAGGTGGAGCCGGTGCGCGGTGAGCAGGAAGAGACAGGCCGCGGCGACGAAGATCCACCAGTCGACGTCGTCGCCGAGCGCGGCGCTCGGCATGGTGTACGCCACCAGCAGGACCAGCCCGGCACCGCCCAGACGTCCCAGCCAGCCGACGATCGCCTCCACGGCCACCATGACGATGAGCCCCAGGGCCAGCAGCATCGGCACCACGCTGGACTCGCCGCCGGCCACCGGCGCGGCGTACCGGCGCGAGGACGCCACGGCGTCGGTGAACGCCTGCACCCCCAGGTCGACGGACTCACGCGTCGGCAGGACGTGGCCGGTCGTCCAGAACAGCCACAACCACGCCATCAGGAGGACCTGTGCGCCGAGCACGGCGATCCCCGGGACTCCCCACCAGCGGGCCACCGCCCCGAGCACCAGCACGGGGAGAGCCAGCAGGGCCAACGGCGCGACGAAGCGGGGGAAGTCCACCGCGACGGGGTGCCACGACAGCAGCACGACCAGTGCCGTCAGCAACGCGGCCAGGGACAGGCGCGCGTACGCGACCCAGCTGACGTTCAGGCGCGCCACAGCGAGGCCTCCTCGCCGCGGGCCGACAGCCTGCCCAGCTCCCGCCACCGCACGTCGAGGTCGTCCCCGGGGGCGAGCACGACCCCGCGCCACCCCGCTGCGACGAGATCACCGGGCAGCGGCGGCCGCTCCGCGGACGGGGCCCCGGTCCAGGCGTCGGCGTGGAGGTCGAGGGCCAGGGCCTCCGTCGACCGCATCGCGAGGCGCGCCAGGAACTGGCGGTCGCCGGGGAGGACCCGGCCCAGCACCGCCACCACCAGCCCGCCCTGCTCGGGCTCACTGAGCCACTGCGCCTCCGGCACGGGGAGCTGCGTGGCCTGGAGCACCGCCAGCTGTTCGAGGAGCGGGGCCAGACCCGCCGAGGGGTCGAGCGAGTGCCACCGGGCCCCGATGTCGTCCCCGGTGGCCGTCACCAGCCGGACGCTGAATCCGGCGCGGACCAGGTGTGCCGTCACCGAGGCGGCCACCTGGACGGCGACCTCCAGGGTGGAGGCCGGTCCCGAGCCGGCGTGGGCAGCCGCACGGTTGTCGAGGTAGACCGTGGCGCGGGACTGCCAGGGCTGCTCCTCGCGCCTGACCATCAGCTCGCCGGTGCGCGCCGAGCTGCGCCAGTGCACGCGCCGCAGGTCGTCGCCGCGCCGGTACTCGCGCACCGTGACGTCCTCGGCGCTGCCGGTGGCGAACGACCGGGGGCGGTTGTCGCCGGACCCCGTCCAGGCGCCGCCCAGCGTGACGGGCGTCAGCGGGACCACCCGCGGGGTCACGGTCACCTCGCCCACCGACGAGAACGGCCGGGGGAGCTCGGCGAGGCCGAACGGGTCGGTGACGCGCACCGACAGGGGGCCCAGCGGATGGCGGCCGCGCACGTCGCTGAGGGCCGCGTAGCGCACGCTGCGGCTGGCGCCCCCGGGAAGGCTCGCCAACACGAACCGCGGGCGGCTGCCCAGCACGTACGGGAGCGCCTCCTCCAGCAGCAGCACGCTGCTGGCCGTGCGCGACCTGTTGGTGAGGGTCAGCTCGACCTCGGTGCTCTGACCCACCATGACCACCGGCGGAGCGACCCGGCGCACCAGCCCCAGGTCGAGGCGCACCTTGGCCACCCGTACGGCCGCGAGGACCGGCAGCACCGCGAGCAGCACGCCGACCGGGATCAGTGACTGCTGCCCGGTCAGCCACGCGGCCACGCTGATCGAGATCCCGGTGGCGACGAACAGGCGACCACGGAAGGTCAGGGCGGCCAGGGTGGGGCGCACCGTCACTGCTCCGGTACGGGGACCCGGGACAGGATGTCGGCCAGGATGCTCTCGGGCCGCCGTCCACCCATGGCGGCCTCGGCGCTCGGGACCAGCCGGTGCGCCAGCACCGACTGGGCGGTGGCGTGCAGGTCGTCCGGGAGCACGTACCCGCGACCCGACATCGCTGCGACCGCCTTGGCGGCCCGGACCAGGTGCAGCGTGGCGCGCGGCGAGATGCCCAGCCGGAGGTCGGGGTGGTGGCGGGTCGCTGTCGCGAGCGTCACCGCGTACCGCTGCACGGGCGTCGCGACGTGGACCCGCCCGATGATCTCGGTGACCTTGCGGATCTCGGCCGCGTCGGTGACGGCCTCGAGGTCGTCGAGCGGGTTGTGGCTGGTGTGGTGGTCGAGCATGGCGATCTCGGCCGACTCGACGGGGTAGCCGACGGACACCTTGGCCATGAAGCGGTCGCGCTGCGCCTCGGGAAGGGCGTAGGTGCCGTCCATCTCGATCGGGTTCTGGGTCGCGACCACCATGAACGGGGCCTCGAGGTGGAAGGTCGTGTTGTCGACGGTGACCTGTCGCTCCTCCATGCACTCCAGCAGCGCCGACTGGGTCTTGGGGGAGGCGCGGTTGATCTCGTCACCCACCACGATGTTGGCGAAGATGCCTCCGGGCCGGAACTCGAACTCGCGGGTGTCCTGGTTGAAGACGGACACGCCGGTGACGTCCGAGGGCAGCAGGTCGGGCGTGAACTGGATGCGCTTGACCGTGGCGTCGATGCTGCGGGCCAGCGCCTTGCTGAGCTGCGTCTTGCCCACCCCGGGGACGTCCTCGATGAGCAGGTGGCCCTCGGCGAACAGCACCATCACGGCCGCGTCGACGACGGACCGTTTGCCCTCGATGACGCGCTCGACGTTGCTCCGGATCGTGGTCGCCACGCGGGCCACCAGGTCCAACTCGCTCGGCTGGCTCTCACTCACCGTGCCCGGCTCCCCTCGTGTGTGCGCGTGCCCGTGCGTGGGCGACCCGTGCCCCCACGCTAGGTGATCCCCGCAACATACCCGCGAGCTGCCGGGGGAGCGCGGGCGAGTTCCCTCCACTCTCCACCCTTCTCCCCACTTTCCTCCACCACGGCCCTCCACCGCCCTCCCCGCGCCGGTGGCCGGAAGGGCCGTGCCCAGGGCGACGGACCCGCGGTGAGCGCAGCCCCAGGCCTCTGACCTGCACGTACGTGACCTCCTGGGCGTGATCGCGCCCTCCCGCGACCCTGCGGCCACGGCCGTCGTGGACAGCCGGCCGAACCGCGGCGGAACGCCCTGAACACGCCGCGCAACACGCGTGAATTGAGTTGACGGTGGGGGGATGTGGAGTAAGGTGGTGGAAAGTGGGGAAGCAGGGGCGGCCAGGCAGGTCGGCTGGGTGTACTTGGGGAGGTGCCGGATGTTCTTCGGCACCTACACGCCCAAGCTCGACGAGAAGGGCCGGCTCTTCCTCCCCGCAAAGTTCAGGGACCAGCTGACGGAGGGGCTCGTGGTGACTCGAGGGCAGGAGCGATGCCTGACCGTGTGGTCGCTGGAGGACTTCGGTCGGCTGACCGACCGGCTCCGCGAGGCGCCGGTCACCAACAAGGCGACCCGTGACTACGTCCGCATGCTCTTCGCGGCGGCGTCGCAGGAGATGCCTGACAAGCAGGGGCGGATCAACATCCCCGCACCCCTGCGCGAGTACGCCTCGCTCCGCAAGGACGTGGTGGTCATCGGGTCGATGAACCGGGTCGAGATCTGGGACCCGACGGCCTGGAACTCCTACTCCGAGGAGCAGGAGCAGAAGTTCTCCGAGCTCAGCGACGAGGTCTTCCCCGGGATCTGAGGCAGGTCCCGGTCAGCACAACAGAACAACTGGTTCGGCAGCACCGCACTGCCAGGTCTCGTGCCCGCTCTCCGCGTGCCGTCTGGGGCACCTTCCCCGGCACCAGAAGGCCTTCCCAACGCCGGGAGCGGGCAGGGACCTGACAGTACGGCCGCCGAACAGAAGTACCCGGGGTGAGGGGTCTCCCCGGGCCGTTCCCCGCACACGCGGGGCAAGACGATTCAGGGGTCGAACAATGAGTCACATCCGTCACTTGGCACACGCTGCGGCCGTCGAGCCGCCGCGGGTCCGGCACCAGGCGCGCGACGTCCTGGCGCTGGTCGCCTTCTCCGCCGGTCTCTCGACCGCGGTGGCCTTCCTGCTCGTCCTGGTCGTCCGCCTGGGCGGGCAGGGCTGAGCATGACCGCCCCGAGTCACGCCCCCGTCCTGCTGGACAGGGTCGTCGAGCTGCTGGCGCCCGCGCTGGAGGCCGAGGGATCCGTCCTGGTCGACTGCACCCTGGGACTGGGTGGGCACAGCGAAGCCGTGCTGCAGCGGGTCCCGACGGCGCGCGTCATCGGAGTCGACCGCGACCCGACGGCACTGAGGATGGCCTCGGAGCGCCTCGCCCCGTTCGGCGACCGGTTCGTCCCCGCGCACGCGGTGTACGACGAGATCCCCGACGTGCTGGAGCGCAACGGGCTCGACCACGTCGGCGCCGTGCTCTTCGACCTGGGTGTCTCCTCCATGCAGCTCGACGTCGCCGAGCGCGGGTTCGCCTACGCCGCCGACGCGCCGCTGGACATGCGGATGGACCCCACCCGGGGCATCACCGCGGCGGAGGTCCTCAACACCTACGACGAGGCCGACATCGCGCGGGTCCTGCGGGTCTACGGCGAGGAGAAGTTCGCCAAGAGGATCGCCGGGGCCGTGGTGCGGCAGCGGGAGCGCCAGCCGTTCACGACCAGCGCCGGCCTTGTCGAGCTGCTGTACGCCGAGATCCCGGCGCCGGCGCGCCGGACCGGGGGACACCCGGCCAAGCGGACCTTCCAGGCGCTGCGCATGGAGGTCAACGACGAGCTGGCGGTGCTCCGCCGGGCGATGCCGGCCTCGCTGGAGGCCGTCGCCGTCGGCGGCAGGGTCGTCGTGGAGTCGTACCACTCGTTGGAGGACCGGCTGGTCAAGCGGGTCTTCGCAGACGCGACCCGGCTCGACGTCCCGCCGGACCTCCCTTTCATCCCCGAGGGCGCCGAACCCGCCTTCAAGAACGTGACCCGCGGCGCGGAACAGGCCGACGAGGTCGAGATCGAGCAGAACCCCCGCGCCGCATCGGTCAGGTTGCGCGCGGTCGAACGAGTCCTTCCCCCCACCCGAGGAGCCCAGCGATGAGCACTCCCGCACAGCAGGTGCGCACCCGTGCGCCGCGGATCGCCCAGCAGGCTGTCGAGCGGGCGCGGCTCAGCGTGGTGCCCCGGGTCCGCACCCGGGCGCCCAAGGTCCCGTTCATCGTGCTGGTCTCGCTGGTCCTCGTGGGTGGTGTGGTGGGACTCCTCATGTTCAACACCTCCATGTCGCAGGCCTCGTTCGCCTCGGCCAAGCTCGAGAAGCAGGCCGACGCACTGGCTGCCCGCGAGCAGACGCTGCAGCGAGAGCTGGAGGCCCTCCGCAACCCCCAGCGGGTGGCCACCCAGGCCCAGCAGATGGGCATGGTGGTGCCGCAGTCGCCGACCTTCCTCGACCTCCAGGACGGCACCGTGACGGGGCCCGCCGCGCCTGCGGTGGCCGAGGACCGTCTGCAGCTGGAGGGACGCCGCGCCGTGAAGCCGGCCGAGCTCGAGCCGGAGCGCACCGTGGTCAAGGTCCGGGGCGACAAGGCCGGCCGCGAGGCGGCCAGCCGCGACGGGGCAGGCAGCGCGTCCGGGGCGCGACGGGGCGAGTGACCTCCCGAGCCCCACGGCGCGCCGCCGACCGAGCGGCGGCACCCACTTGTAGAACGGTTCTGGACCACCACCAGCAGTGCCGGGGACCCGATCCCCGCTGAACAGGACGGAGCAGTCGTTGCCCTCCAGCAAGCCAGCCCCTCGACGTACGGGCCGAGCGAGCGGACGGCGGTTCGACCGGGGCCGGCCCCTGCTTCGGCTCCGCGTGGGGTTCATCGTCATTGCGATGGTCTTCTCGTTCTACGGCGCGCGGCTGATCCAGGTCCAGGGCATCGACCCGAAGTCGTTGGCCGACCTGGCAGCGGCCGAGGGCGCCGTCAGCGTCACGCTGCCGGCCGCGCGGGGAGACATCGTCGACCGCAACGGGGTCAAGCTGGCCGGTTCGGTGCAGGGCAAGATGGTCGTCGCAGACCCCTCGTTGAGCGCGCAGGACGCCCCGGAGATCGCCACGATCCTCGCCGAGGAGCTCGACCTGGACTACGCCAAGACCCTGGCCCTGCTCCGTGGACGCACCGAGGGCAGCCGCTTCGAGTACCTCGCCCGCCGGGTGCCGAGCACCCAGGCGACCGACACCCTGGCCAAGCTCGACGAGGCCGGGTACGACGGCGTCTTCCTCGAGGACGAGCCGCTGCGCGACTACCCGGGCGGCGACGTCGCGGCCAACCTGGTCGGCATGGTGGGCACGGACGAGCCGCTCAGCGGCTTCGAGCTGACCTTCGACAAGCTGCTCTCGGGCGTCGACGGCAAGGCGACCTGGCAGTCGTCGTCCAGCAAGGGTGTGCGGATCCCGCTGCGTGAGTCGACGCTGAAGGAGCCGAAGAACGGCCAGACCCTCTCGCTCACGATCGACCAGGACCTGCAGTGGTTCACCCAGAACGTCCTGGCCCAGACCGTCCAGCAGTACGGGGCCGAGTCCGGTGCCGCCATCGTCATGGACCCCCGCACCGGCCAGATTCTGGCGCTCGCCGACGCGCCGACCTTCGACCCCAACAAGCCGGACGAGGCGCGGCGCGAGGACATGGGCTCGCGCGCCATCAGTGACGTGTACGAGCCCGGCTCGGTGGCCAAGGTCCTGACGGCGGCCTCCCTGATCGACGCCGGCAAGACCACGCCGCGGCAGCGGTTCAAGGTCCCCGGCCAGCTCGACCGTCAGGACCGTCCGATCGGTGACTGGTGGGACCACGGCACGCTCCGCTACACGCTGACCGGGATCATCGCGAGGTCCTCCAACATCGGCACCGTGCTGGCCGCGGACGCGTTCTCGCCGAGCGAGCTCGTCGGCTACCTGCGCAAGTTCGGGCTCGGCAAGCGCACCGACATCGGGGTCCGCGGCGAGAGCGGCGGCATCCTCGAGTCGGGGGACACCATGACCTCGCAGACCAAGGACCGCGTCACCTTCGGCCAGTCCATGTCGGTCAACCTCGTCCAGATGGGCTCCGCCCTGAGCACCATCGCCAACGACGGCGTGCGCGTCTCGCCGAGCATCGTCTCCGGCACCGCCACCACCGACGAGGGCAAGGAGGTCGGCAGCGACCTCAGCACCTCGGAGCGGGTCGTGAGCGCCAAGGCCGCCCGCGACACGGCGCTGATGATGGAGAAGGTACTCGACCCCGAGGACGGCGTGGCCAAGGTCGCCCAGGTGCAGGGCTACCGCGTGGCCGGCAAGACGGGTACGGCCCAGCGGGCCTCCGAGGAGTGCCGGTGCTACGACGGCTCGGTCACGGTCTCGTTCGGCGGCTTCGCGCCGGCCGACGACGCCCGCCTGACCGTGTACGTGGTGGTGCACGACCCCAAGAGCGTCCGCAGCGGTGGCGCCGTCGCCGGACCCGCCTTCTCGCGCATCATGGGTTACGCGCTCAAGCGCTACGGGATCGCCCCGACCGGCACCAAGCCGTCCGACCTCCCGATCGAATGGTGACGGAGGACGCACGGTGACCGGGCGCGGCGACGTCGGCTCCCCGGTGGGTCCTGCTCAGGGATACGCTCGCCGGATGGTTGCGCTCTCGGCCCGCCCGCGTACGACGGTCCCGGTCCCGCTCGACACCTTGGCGGCCGGGATCTCGGCCGTCACGGAGGTGCAACGTCGGGGAACGGGGCCGGTGGAGGTCACCGGGGTCACGCTCAGCACCGACCGGGTGAGCCCGGGAGACCTGTACGCCGCCCTGCCCGGCGCGCGTGCGCACGGGGCGGACTTCGCCGCGAAGGCACTGGCCGCCGGTGCCGTCGCCGTGCTGACCGACCCTGCGGGCCTGGACCGCCTGGCCGACGACGTGCCCGCGCTGGTGGTCGCCTCGCCGCGGGCGGTGCTCGGCAGCGTCGCGGCGCAGGTCTACGACCACCCCGCCACGGCGATGCGGATGATCGGCGTCACCGGCACCCAGGGCAAGACCACGACCACGCGCATGCTGGACGACGCGCTCGGGGCGGCCGGGGTCCCCTCGGCCGTGATCGGAACCGTCGGCACCCGCGTCCTGGGCCAGGACGTCCCCACCAAGCTCACCACCCCCGAGGCGCCGGACCTGCACGGCCTCTTCGCGATGATGCGCGAGGAGGGGGTCCAGGCGTGCGCGATGGAGGTCTCCAGCCACGCACTGGCACTGGGCCGCGTCGACGCGGTGCGCTTCGACGTCGCCACCTTCCTCAACCTGGGGCGCGACCACCTCGACTTCCACGCCGACGTGGACGAGTACTTCGCCGTCAAGGCCTCGCTCTTCACGCCCGGGCGCTCCGTGCGCGGACTGACCAACCTGGACGACGAGCACGGCCGGCTCCTCCTCGACGTCGCCGGAGTGCCGATGTCCACCTACTCCCTGATCGATGCCGGTGCCGACTGGACGGCGCACGACGTACGTCTGGGGACGCTCGGCTCCGCGTTCGTCGCGCGTGGCCCCGAGGGGCAGGAGTGGCCCGTGAACGTCTCCGTCCCGGGCGAGTTCAACGTCTCCAACGCCCTGGCCGCACTGGCCTCCGCCGCGATGGCGGGTCTGGACGGCGCCGCCGTGGCCGCCGGCTTCGCCCACGGACACGGTGTCCCCGGCCGCCTCGAGCGGGTGCCCGGCGACCAGCCCTTCACGGTCGTCGTCGACTACGCGCACAAGCCGGACGCGCTCGAGGCCGTGCTGACGACGCTGCGTCCCGTCACCGAGGGCCGTCTGGTCGTGGTGATCGGGGCGGGTGGCGACCGCGACACGGGCAAGAGGCCGCTCATGGGCGAGATCTCCGCGCGCCTGGGCGACGTCGTCGTGGTGACCGACGACAACCCGCGCA
Source organism: Nocardioides sp. (assembly GCF_051876515.1). Lineage (GTDB taxonomy): Bacteria > Actinomycetota > Actinomycetes > Propionibacteriales > Nocardioidaceae > Nocardioides. Next base: position 10,955 of record NZ_JBJEHY010000164.1, read on the forward strand.
CGGAGGAGGCCGGCGCCATCCGTGCCGCCGTGCTGGAAGGAGCCCGGGGTCACGGGGCCGAGGTGCTCGAGGTGGGGGACCGCCGCGAGGCGATCCGTACGGCCCTGGGCCTGGCGCGAGCCGGTGACGTGGTGCTGCTCGCCGGCAAGGGGCACGAGACCGGGCAGGAAGTGCAGGGAGTGGTGCACCCGTTCGACGACCGCACCGTGGCTGCTGAGGAGTTGGACCGACTGTGATTCCCATGACGCTGACCGAGATCGCCGAGGTCGTGGGCGGCACCGCGCACGGTGAGGCGACGGTGACCGGGCCGGCCTTCCTGGACACGCGGGCCGCCGAGCCGGGCGGACTGTTCGTGGCGCTCGCGGGCGAGCACGTCGACGGGCACGAGTACGCGCGCGCCGCGATCGACGGCGGGGCCGCGGCGGTGCTCGCCTCGCGTCCGACCGAGGGCCCCACCGTCGTCGTGGACGACGTCGTGGACGCGCTGGGGTGCCTGGCCCGCCACGTGCTGGACCAGCTCCCGGACGTGCGCGTGCTGGCGGTGACCGGGTCCCAGGGCAAGACCGGCGTCAAGGACTACCTGGCCCAGATCCTCGAGGTCACCGGTGAGACGGTGGCCACCGCGGGCAACCACAACAACGAGCTGGGCGTCCCACTCACCGTGCTGAGGGTGACGGAGCGGACCGCGTACCTGGTCGTGGAGATGGGCGCGCGCGGGCAGGGGCACATCGCCTACCTGTGCAAGGTCGCGCCGCCCCACGTGTCGTGCGTGGTCAACGTCGGGTCGGCCCACGTCGGTGAGTTCGGGGGCCGGGAGGCCATCGCGCGCGCCAAGGGGGAGATCGTCGAGGCCCTGTCCTCCGACGGTGTCGCCGTGCTCAACATGGACGACGACCTGGTCAGCCCGATGACACGTCGCACCCACGCCCGGATCATCGGCTTCGGGTCGACCGCCCAGGTGCACGCCAACGACGTCCTGGTCGACGACGAGGGCCGCTGCTCGTTCAACCTCGTCACCAGTGAGGGGAGCGCGCCGGTACACCTGCGCCAGATCGGACGTCACCAGGTGCAGAACGCCCTGGCGGCCACGGCGATGGCCACCGCCCTCGGGGTCGGGCTCGACGTCGTCCCAGCCGCTCTCAACGCGGCCGAGCCACGCTCACGCTGGCGGATGGAACGCCTGGAGCGTCCCGACGGCCTCGTCGTGGTCAACGACGCCTACAACGCGAACCCCGAGTCGGTCGAGGCGGCGCTGCGGGCGCTGCTGGACCTCGGACGCGTGGGGCGTCGTACGGTCGCGGTGCTGGGGGAGATGCGGGAGCTGGGCCCCGACACGGAGTCGGGGCACCTGAGGGTCGGACGGTTCGCCGCCGAGCACGGTGTCGACGTGGTTGTCGCGGTGGGGGAGCCCGCCGCCGGCATCGCCCGGGGGGCCGAGTCGGCCGTGGGATGGGCGGGCACCGCCGTCCACACGGCAGGTCGTGACGAGGCGCTCGAGTGGTTGCGACAGAATGTCTCGGCTGCCGACGTCGTCCTGGTGAAGGCCTCACGGGGAGCGGCGCTGGAACACATCGTTGAAGGACTGATCGTGGAAGGGACGACGGCCCCATGAGAGCCATTCTGCTCGGCGGAGGTCTCTCCCTGCTGATCTCGCTGATCGGCACGCGGTACGCGATCCGGGTGCTGGCGCGCCGTGGGTACGGCCAGGAGATCCGTGAGGACGGTCCGACCTCGCACCACACCAAGCGGGGCACGCCCACGATGGGCGGGATCGTCATCATCCTCGCCACGGTCGTCGGCTACTTCGTCGCGAAGCTGATCACGGGACAGACACCGTCGGCCTCCGCGCTGCTACTGCTCTTCCTCTTCGTCGGGATGGGGCTGGTCGGGTTCCTCGACGACTTCATCAAGATCAGCCGCCAGCGCAACCTCGGTCTGCGCAGCCGCGCCAAGATGATCGGCCAGACCCTCGTCGCCGTCGTCTTCGGACTGCTGGCGATCTCGCCGTGGCTGGAGGACGACCGTGGTCAGAGCCCCGCGTCGCGGCACCTCTCCTTCCTGCGCGACCTGGAGAGCTGGACCATCCCGACGGTGCTCGTGATCATCCTCATCTGGGTGATCGTGGTGGGCACCAGCAACGGCGTGAACCTGACCGACGGACTGGACGGCCTCGCGACGGGTGCCTCCGCGATGGTGTTCGCCGCGTACACGGTGGTCAACATCTGGCAGTGGGGCCAGTCCTGCGCCCAGAACGCCGGTCCCAAGTGTTACGAGGTACGCGACCCGCTCGACCTGGCGGTGGTGGCCGCAGCCATCACCGGCGCCTGTTTCGGCTTCCTGTGGTGGAACGCCTCGCCCGCCCAGATCTTCATGGGCGACACCGGCTCGCTCGCGCTCGGCGGTGGCCTGGCCGGTCTGGCGATCCTCACCCGCACCGAGCTCCTCCTGGTGATCCTCGGCGGCCTGTTCGTCCTCGAGACGCTCTCGGTGATGCTGCAGGTCGGCTACTTCAAGGCCACCAAGGGCAAACGACTGCTGCGGATGGCACCGATCCACCACCACTTCGAGATGCTCGGCTGGGAGCAGGTGACGGTCGTGATCCGGTTCTGGATCATCACCGGCCTCTGCGTCGCCGCCGGCATCGGACTCTTCTACGCCGAGTGGGTGGCGGGAGCAGCATGAGCACCCCTGTCCCTGACCCCGGGTCCCGACTCGTCGAGATGCTCGGACGTCGAGACTCCTGGGAGCAGGTCAACGCCGTCGTCGCCGGGTTCGGCGTCTCCGGCTTCGCGGCCGCCGACAACCTGCTCTTCCTCGGGGCCGACGTCACGGTCCTCGACGAGCGCTCCAGCGAGGAGAAGGCCGAGAAGGCCGAGCTCCTGGAGACCCTCGGCGCCGACATCCGGATGGAGGCCGGCGCCACGGCCACGCTGCCCGACGACGTCGACGTGCTCGTCACCTCGCCGGGGTGGGTGCCCACCGCGCCGCTGCTCGCTCAGGCCCGCGAGCGCGGCATCCCGATCTGGGGAGAGGTCGAGCTGGCGTGGCGCCTGCGCGACCCCGAGAACCAGGCGCCCTGGCTCGCCGTGACCGGGACCAACGGCAAGACCACGACGGTCCAGATGCTCGAGACGATCCTGCACACCGCGGGGCTGCGCACCGCAGCCGTGGGCAACGTGGGGCGCCCGATCGTCGAGGTCGTCATGGACCCCACGCCGTACGACGTGCTGGCCGTGGAGCTGTCCAGCTTCCAGCTCCACTACACCCAGTCGATGGCGGCGCAGTCGGCTGCCGTGCTCAACCTCGCCGAGGACCACCTCGACTGGTACTCCGGCCCCGGCGCCATGACCGCGTACGCGGCCGACAAGGCCCGGATCTTCGAGCGCGTCGAGCGGGCGTGCGTGTACAACGTCGCCGACCCCGCCACCGAGGAGATGGTCCGCGGTGCTGAGGTGAGCGAGGGCGCCCGCGCCATCGGGTTCACGCTCGGCATGCCGTCGGTGGGGCAGATGGGTCTGGTCGAGGACATCCTCGTGGACCGTGCCTTCATCGAGGAGCGGGCGACCAGCGCCGCCGAACTGTGCACCCTGGGCGACCTGGCGTCGCCCGCCCCGCACTTCGTGGAGAACGCCCTCGCCGCGGCCGCGCTGGCCCGCAGCCACGGGGTCAGCCAGCAGGCGGTCCGCGACGGCCTGCGGGCATTCCGGCCCGACGGGCACCGCATCGCGCTGGTGGCCCAGGCCGACGACGTGCGCTGGGTCGACGACTCCAAGGCCACCAACCCGCACGCGGCCCAGTCCTCGTTGCGCGCCTACGAGTCGGTCGTGTGGATCGCGGGCGGACTCGCCAAGGGGGCCCACTTCGACGACCTCGTACGCACGCACGCGGACCGTCTGCGCGGGGTCGTGCTGCTCGGTCGGGACCGCCACGTGATCGCCGACGCACTTTCACGACACGCCCCCGATGTTCCCGTGATCGTCCTCGACGGCGGCGAGACTGGGGATCCGATGGACCACGCAGTCCGCGCGGCCGCCGGTCTCGCCCGCCCGGGCGACACCGTGCTTCTCGCGCCGGGGTGCGCATCCATGGACATGTACGCCAACTACGGCGCGCGCGGCGACGCGTTCGCCGCCGCCGTGCGACGGCACACCGGGCCCGGTCACTGACCTGACGACGAGAGGGGAGAGCGTCCGATGACGACGGCGAACCCCGAGGACGTCAGGGGCCGTGTGCCCGGGCTGCAACGGCTGGCGGCGGTGCGGGAGACGGGACGAAGCGTCCTGGCCCACCCGCTGGCGAACTACTACATGCTGCTCGGCGCGGTGGCCCTGCTGCTGACCATCGGCCTCATCATGGTCCTCAGCGCCTCCAGCGTGCGTGCGTACATCTACCTGGACGACTCGTACGCGATCGTGAAGCGCCAGCTCATGTGGGTGGCGATCGGCATCCCTGCGGCGGTCATCGCCTCGCGCCTGCCGATCCGGTTCATCCGCGCGCTGGCCTGGCCCGCGTACGGCATCTCGCTGGCCCTGCTGGCGATGACGTTCTTCCTCGGCGAGTCCCGCAACGGCAACCAGAACTGGTTGGCGCTGGGACCGTTGGCCATCCAGCCCTCCGAGATCGCCAAGCTGGCGCTCGTGCTGTGGGCGGCACACGTCTTCGCGCTCAAGGAGCGCAAGCTCGACACCTACCACCACCTGATCATGCCCGTGGTGCCCGGCATGGCGATCGCGACCCTGCTGGTCCTCCTGGGCAAGGACCTGGGGACGGGGCTGGTCTTCTTCGCCCTGATGCTCGGCATGCTGTGGGTGGTGGGCGCCCCGTTGCGCCTCTTCGGTCTCGGCGTGACGCTGCTGGGCTCCATCGTGGCCGTGCTGGCCCTGGTCGACACCGAGCGGCTCTCCCGCATCACCAACTTCTCCGACCCGTTCAAGGAGTACCACGACGCCGGGTGGCAGCCCGCGCACGGACTCTTCGCCCTGGCCACGGGCAACGTGTTCGGGCAGGGGATCGGGGGCTCGACCCAGAAGTGGGGCGACCTGCCGGAGGCGCACACGGACTTCATCTTCGCGGTGCTCGGCGAGGAGCTCGGGCTGGTCGGCACCCTGCTGGTGGTCGGCCTCTTCCTGGTGATCGCCTTCGCCGCGATCCGGGTGGCCGTGGCCGCCGAGGAGCCGTTCGTGCGCTACCTGACCTTCGGGATCGTGGTGTGGTTGATCGGCCAGATGATGATCAACATCGGGATGGTGCTCGCCGTGCTCCCGGTCATCGGCATCCCGCTGCCTCTCATCTCGTACGGTGGCTCGGCCCTGCTGCCCTCGCTGGTGGCGCTCGGGCTGGTGGTCGGCTTCGCCCGTCGGGAACCGGCGGCGGCCGCCCTGATCAAGGCCCGCAAGGGCGGAGCCGGCACGGTGAACGCGTCCGGACCCGCCTCCACCGCGCGTCGTTGACCGCCCCCGCGTCCCGATCCGTTCCCGCTCGATAGGTTTGTCCAGATGCGCGTACTTCTTGCTGGCGGTGGCACCGCCGGCCACACCTCACCCCTGATCGCCACGGCGGACGCCCTGCGTCGCCTCGACCCCTCGGTCGAGGTCACGGCGCTCGGGACGCCGCGCGGGCTCGAGAACACGGTCGTCCCGGAGGCCGGCTACCCGCTCGAGCTGATCCCGCCGGTGCCGCTGCCGCGCAAGCCGTCGGCCGACCTGCTGCGAGTGCCGGGCCGGCTGCGCGACGCGGTGCGCAAGACCCTCGAGGTCTTCGACCGGGTGCGCCCCGACGTGGTCGTCGGTTACGGCGGGTACGTCTCGATGCCGGCGTACCTCGCGGCCCGGCGCCGCAAGCTGCCGCTGGTCGTCCACGAGCAGAACGCCGTCCCCGGCCTGGCCAACAAGGTCGGCGCCCGGGTGGCGGACCGGGTGGCCGTCAGCTTCCCCGACACGCCCCTGCCGAAGGCCGAGTTCGTGGGGCTGCCGCTGCGCCGCATGATCTCCACGCTCGACCGGGGCGCCCTGCGGGCCGAGGCCCGTGCGCACTTCGGCCTCGACGTCGACCGTCCGACCCTCCTGGTGACCGGTGGTTCGCAGGGCGCGCTGCACCTGAACGAGAGCGTGTCGGCGGCGGCTGGTGCCCTGGCCGCGGGAGGGGTGCAGGTCCTGCACGTGGTGGGGCCCAAGGGCGCCGTCACGCCGGCTCCCTCTGCCGTCCCGTACGTGGTCGAGAACTTCGTCTCCCGCATGGACCTCGCGTACGCGGCCGCCGACCTGGTGCTGTGCCGCGCCGGTGCCAGCAGCGTCTCGGAGGCCGCCGGCACCGGCCTGCCCGCGATCTTCGTGCCCCTGCCGATCGGCAACGGGGAGCAGGAGCACAACGCCCGTCCCGTCGTGGACGCCGGGGGCGCGCTGCTGGTCGACAACGCCGCGCTGAGCGCCGAGTGGATCGCCGCCACCGTCCCCGCCCTGGCCAACGACTCCGTGCGCCTGGCCGCCATGGGGGCCGCGGCCGCCGCCCTCGTCCCGCTCGACGCCGACGAGCGTCTGGCCCGCATCGTCCTGGAGAGTGCCCGGTGAGGATCCCGGTCCCTGAGGTCCTGCTGAGCGCCGAGGAGCTGGGCCGCGTCCACTTCATCGGCATGGGCGGGGCCGGCCTGTCGGCCATCGCGCGGATCATGGCGCGCCGTGGCCTGCCCGTGACGGGCAGCGACGACCAGGACACCCCCTTCCTGACGGGCCTGCGTGAGCTGGGCGTCACCTGCCACCTCGGGTACGACGCGGCGCACCTCGGTGAGGCGGACACGGTCGTGGTGACCACGGCCGCCCGCGAGGACAACCCGGAGGTGCTGGAGGCCCGTCGTCGTGGGTTGCGGATCCTGCCGCGCTCGGCCGGTCTGGCCGCGGTGATGGCCGGGCAGCGGGTGCTGGCCGTGGCGGGCACGCACGGCAAGACGACCACCACGGGTCTGCTGACCTCGTCGCTGGTGCGGGCGGGGCTCGACCCGACGTACGCGGTCGGCGGGGTGCTCAGCGCGACGGGCCGCAACGCCGACGCAGGCTCCGACGACGTCTTCGTCGCCGAGGCGGACGAGAGCGACGGGGCCTTCCTCGTCTACCGGCCGTACGCGGCCGTCGTGACCAACGTCCAGCCCGACCACCTCGACAACTGGGGGACCGAGGAGGCGTACCGCGAGGCGTTCGAGCAGTTCGTCGACACCGTCGACCCGGCCGGCTTCCTGGTCTGCGTGGTCGACGACGAGGGCGCGGCGCGCCTGGCCCGGTACGCCCGTGGCCGTGGTCTGGCCGTGGTGACGGTCGGGGAGTCGGCCGACGCCGACCTCCGGGCCGTGGACGTCGTCCTGGACGGCACCCGGTCCGCGTGCACCGTGGTCCGCGACGGCGTGGAGCTGGGTCGGATGGAGCTGCGGATCCCGGGACGCCACTACGTGCTGGACGCGCTCGCCGCGCTCGCCGCCGGACTGCGCCTGGGACGGCCGGCCGACGAGCTCCTGGCCGGGCTGGCCGAGTTCGCCGGCACCGGACGGCGCATGGAGCTCAAGGGTGAGGCGGCCGGGGTGCGCGTGTACGACTCCTACGCGCACCACCCCGCCGAGATCGCCGGAGACCTCGCCGCAGCCCGGTCGGTCGCGGGGGAGGGGCGCGTGGTGGTCGCGTACCAGCCGCACCTCGTGTCCCGCACGCGCCTGATGGGCGTCGAGATGGGGCAGGCCCTCTCGGCCGCCGACGAGGTCGTGGTGATGGACGTGTACGTGGCCCGCGAGGAGCCGGACCCCGACGTGACGGGAGCCCTGGTCGCCGGCGCCGTCGACCTCCCGGCGGACTCCGTCCGATTCGAGCCCGACAACGCGGCCGTCCCCGGCCTGCTCGCGGGGATCGCCCGACCGGGTGACCTCGTCCTGACCCTGGGGGCGGGCGACGTCACCCAGGTCGGACCGAAGGTGCTCGACCTGCTCGTGGCCGGGGTCGATGGCTGAGCAGGCCTCCGAGCAGCAGGACGAGGCCCGGAGCAAGCAGGAGCAGCGCACGCGCCAGCGGTTCGCCCGACGCCAGTGGGCGCGCCGTTGGGGTGCGCTTCGCTACGTCGTGGCGCTGCTGGTTGCCGTCCTCCTCGCGCTGACGGGTGCGTGGTTCGTCCTCTTCTCCGACTACCTGTCGGTGCAGCACGTCAAGGTGCAGGGCGCCGACATCCTCACCGACCGGCAGGTCTCCGACGCGGCCAAGGTCCCGGTGGGGGAGCAGCTCGCCACGGTCGACCTCGCCCGCGTGCGTTCGCGGGTCGCGGCGCTGGCGGAGGTCAAGTCGGTCGACGTGACGCGCGAGTGGCCCGACACCGTACGGATCACCGTCGTCGAGCGCACCGCGGTCGCCGTCGTCAAGATCGCCGGCACCTGGCGTGGGCTGGACGCGCTGGGGGTGCCGTTCCGCGAGTACCCGCGCCCGCCCGGCGACCTGCCGCGGGTGCACGCGAGCAGCAACGCCCAGGGTGACGCGCTGGCCGAGGCGGCGCTGGTCGTCGCCTCGATGCCCGCCGAGCTGGCCGCCAAGGTGGACCACGTGGAGGTCGAGACCATCGACCGCATCTCGTTGGCACTGCGCAGCGGCCGGTCCGTGCAGTGGGGGAGCAGCGAGGAGTCGGAGCTCAAGGCCGAGGTGCTGCTGAAGCTGCTCGCGGCGCACAAGGCCGACTCGTACGACGTGAGCGTGCCCGGCAACCCCACCGCCGGCTGACGCGTCGCCGCGCCCGGCGGGGCCCGGGCAGCGGGTGCCGTGCGATTCCGGACAGGTTCTGGGAAATGTCGCGCCACGCCGCGTGTCGTCCCGGGACGCGCCTCCCGGCTGTCTAGAGTTTTGGTCAACGCGAGGTTGACATAACTATAACCCTCAGGTTCACCGTTAGGGTTTTCGCTCGGCACCTCAACCTCGTGTGAGCACTTCACGATCGCCCGTCGATCCGACACACCACCCGAAACACACACGAGAGGTCCTGGACCCGTGGCAGCAGCGCAGAACTACCTGGCGATCATCAAGGTCGTCGGCATCGGAGGAGGCGGCGTCAACGCCGTCAACCGGATGATCGAGGTCGGCCTCAAGGGGGTCGAGTTCATCGCGATCAACACCGACGCCCAGGCGCTGCTCATGAGCGACGCCGACGTCAAGCTCGACATCGGTCGTGAGCTGACGCGCGGACTCGGTGCCGGCGCGAACCCCGACGTGGGCGAGAAGGCCGCCGAGGACCACGCCGACGAGATCGAAGAGGTCATCAAGGGCGCCGACATGGTCTTCGTGACCGCCGGCGAGGGCGGTGGCACCGGCACCGGTGGCGCCCCCGTCGTGGCGCGCATCGCGCGCTCGCTGGGCGCCCTGACGATCGGTGTCGTCACGCGCCCCTTCGCCTTCGAGGGTCGCCGTCGCGCCAACTCCGCCGAGGAGGGGATCAGCAAGCTCCGCGAGGAGGTCGACACCCTCATCGTCATCCCCAACGACCGGCTGCTCTCGATCAGCGACCGCAACGTGTCGGTCCTCGACGCCTTCAAGCAGGCCGACCAGGTGCTGCTGCAGGGTGTCTCGGGCATCACCGACCTGATCACCACGCCCGGCCTGATCAACCTCGACTTCGCCGACGTCAAGTCCGTCATGGCCAACGCCGGCTCCGCCCTCATGGGCATCGGTTCGGCCCGTGGTGACGAGCGTGCGGTCCAGGCGGCCGAGATGGCCGTCTCCAGCCCGCTGCTCGAGGCCTCGATCGAGGGCGCGCACGGCGTCCTGCTGTCGATCGCCGGCGGCTCGGACCTCGGTCTGTTCGAGATCAACGAGGCGGCCGCACTGGTCGCCGACGCGGTGCACCCCGAGGCCAACATCATCTTCGGTGCCACCATCGACGACGCCCTGGGCGACGAGGTGCGGGTGACGGTCATCGCCGCGGGCTTCGACGGCGGCATGCCGAAGCGCCGCGCCGAGGGCAACGTGCTGCGTCCCTCGCAGCCGACGCAGACGCAGGAGCAGACCCGTGCCGCGGCGGCACAGGTCCAGGCGACCCGCCAGGCGCCGGTCCAGCAGGCCCAGGTGGCTCAGCCGAGCAAGCCCGCCGCGCCCGCCCAGCAGGCGCCGGCCGCCCCGTCGCAGCCGCAGCGCGCCCCGCGTCCGGTCCAGTTCGACGACGACGACCTCGACGTTCCCGACTTCCTGAAGTGAGGTGACGTGTTCTCCGTACGGAGGACCATCGCCGGTGGTCCGCAGGGTGCGTCGGTGGAGCTCGCCTTCACCGACGCGTCCGTGGACGTCGCCGAGGGGCCGGGGCGCGACCCCGCCCGTCTCGTGGAGCAGCTGGCCGGGCTGCAGGAGGCCCTCGGGGTCCCTGTGGTACGGATGCACCAGGTGCACGGCGCGGGCGTGAGCGTGGTGACGTCGCCGACCAGTCCGGTCCCCAGCGCAGACGCGCTGGTCACGGACGTCCCCGGCGTGGCGTTGATGACCCGCGCGGCCGACTGCGTGCCTGTCGTCCTCGCCGACGTCCCGCGCGGAGTCGTCGGGGCCGTGCACAGCGGTCGCGCGGGCGTCGAGGCCGGCGTGGTGCCGGCCGCGGTGAGCCGCATGCGTGACCTCGGTGCCGAGGACCTGCAGGCGTGGGTGGGGCCGCACGTGTGTGGCGCCTGCTACGAGGTGCCCGCGTCGATGCGGGCCGAGGTCGCCTCGGCGGTCCCGCAGACGTGGGCGGAGACCGCGTGGGGCACCCCGTCCCTCGACCTGGGGGCCGGTGTGGTCGCGCAGCTCGAGGCCGAGGGCGTGGCCCACGAGCTCGTCGGCGGCTGCACCCTGGAGGACCAGTCCCTGTGGTCCCACCGCCGTGACGGCGAGCGGGCGGGCCGTCTGGCCGGACTCGTGTGGGTGACGGCATGAGCAGACGTGAGGAGCTCGCGGGCAACCTCGCGGCCGTGCGCGAGCGGATCGACGTGGCCTGCCGTGCGGCTGGCAGAGCGCCCGAGGACGTCGCCCTCGTCGTCGTGACCAAGTACTTCCCGGCCTCCGACGTACGCCTGCTCGCGGAGCTGGGCGTCACCGACGTCGGGGAGAACCGGCACCAGGAGGCGCAGGCCAAGGCCGCCGAGTGCTCGGACCTCGGTCTGCGCTGGCACTTCATCGGCGGTCTGCAGAGCAACAAGGCGGCGGCTGTCGCCGCCTACGCCGACGTCGTGGAGTCCGTCGACCGGTCCAAGCTCGTGGCCCCGCTGTCGCGTGGCGCGGTGGAGCGGGGACAGTCGGTCGACGTGTTGGTCCAGGTGAGCCTGGATCCGCCCGGCGCCGACCACCGTTCCGGCTGCCCCGTCGCGGAGCTGTCCGCGGTGGCCTCCGCGGTGGAGGAGGCCGAGGGGCTGCGGCTCGCCGGCCTCATGGCCGTGGCGCCGCTGGGGGAGGACCCCGGGACGGCCTTCGACCGGCTGGCGGCCGTACGCGCGGAGTTCCTGCCCGCGTTTCCGCAGGCCACCGCGCTGTCCGCAGGAATGAGCGGGGACCTCGAGGCCGCCATCGCCCGGGGCGCGACACACGTACGCGTTGGGTCCGCGGTCCTCGGTGAGAGGCCCACGATCAAGTAATGTCCAGAACTGTCAACTGGCGTCCCGGATCGGACGCCCAGCAACCCGGAGGATCTGACTCATGAGCGGCGCGATGCGCAGGATCGGCGAGTACCTCGGCCTGCTCGAGGACTCCGACAACTACGACCAGGTCGACGTCGACGACGAGACCGCCCAGCACGAGGCGGTGGACACCCGTCGTGCACCGCGTGAGGCGCGTCCCGCGCCCGTCGCTGACCTGTCCGAGCGCCGTCGTCCGACGGCTGTGTCCAGTGGAGTCGTCGAGTTGAGCCGAATCATCACCCTGCAGCCCCGCAACTACAACGAGGCCCGCCTCGTCGGCGAGAACTACCGCGACGGCACCCCGGTGATCATGAACCTCACCGAGATGGACGACAACGACGCCAAGCGTCTCGTCGACTTCGCCGCCGGGCTGATCTTTGCCACGCGTGGCAACATCGAGCGCATCACCAACAAGGTGTTCCTCCTCTCGCCTCCCAACGTCTCGGTCACGGCCGAGGACAAGGAGCGCATCGCCGAGGGTGGCTTCTTCAACCAGAGCTGAGTTCGGTTCGTGTCAATCCTGGCTTCGGTCCTCTACGGACTGCTGTCCGTCTTCCTCCTGCTGCTGTGGGTGCGTTTCATCGTGGACTGGGTCCAGGTGTTCGCCAGGCGGTGGGAGCCCCACGGTGTCCTGCTCGTCGCGCTCGAGGGCGCGTACACGGTGACGGACCCTCCGATCATGGCTCTGCGGCGGGCGATCCCGCCGTTGCGGCTCGGTGCGGTCGCGCTCGATCTCAGTTTCCTGATCGTCATGATCGTCACGTATCTGTTGTGGCAGGCGACCGGCAGTTGGGCCGCTAATGCCGCGTGAGGCGGCAGAAGAAGGCAGGATGAGACTGGTTCCCTGAACCACCAGTCACACGGGTCACTGTCAGTCCGTGTCATTGGAGCGCTATTGTCTGCTGACAGCATTTCCCGATTGTCGACTTGAAAGTTTGGGTGAGGTCATGCCGCTGACGCCTGAGGACGTGAGCAACAAGCGCTTTACTCCTGTTCGTCTCCGCGAGGGTTACGACATGGGAGAGGTCGACCAGTTCCTCGACGAGGTCGAGGCCGAGCTCGCTCGACTGACCAAGGAGAACGAGGAACTGCGCGCCAAGCTGGCTGCCGCTCAGGCCGGCGCCGCTTCCGCTCCGTCGCGCCCGGCCCCCGAGCCGGCCAAGTTCGAGCCCCCGGCTCCCACGCCCGCCCCGGTCCCCGTGGCCGCGCCGGCTCCCACGCCCGCTGCTGCGCCCGCGCCCGCCCCGGTCCAGACGCTGCGCGTCGAGACCGTCCCCGACGCGTCCAACGCCGCGGCCCGCCTGCTCGAGATCGCCACGCGCAACGCCGACGAGCTCGTCGAGGAGGCCAAGAACGAGGCCGACCGCATCGTCGGCGCCGCCCGCACCAAGGCGGAGCGCCTCGAGAGCGAGTCCAAGTCCAAGGCCGACCGCATGGAGGCGGACGCCCGCCAGCGTGCGCAGATGCTCGACTCCGAGACCGCCGAGCGTCGCCAGGTCATGTTCGGCGACCTGGAGAAGGAGCGCGACAAGCTCAACAGCGACGTCGAGACCCTGCGGGCCTTCGAGCGCGAGTACCGTTCGCGCCTCAAGACGTACTTCACGCAGCAGCTGGAGACTCTGGCCGGTTCGCCGGAGACCCAGGCTCCGGGCGAGGGTTCCTCCGCCCCCAAGCGTCTGCGTTCGGTGCTCGGCGAGGACGAGAACTGACCCGTTCATCCGCTGACGGCCGACCTTCGGGTCGGCCGTTCGGCATTTCCCCCGAAAGGCGGCTTGGTCTGCAGCCACCGACGCGTTAGTGTCCGTGGTCCGTGTGGCAGAGAGCACATGTTCTCGAGGGTGAGGAGATTCGCATGACACGTACTCCCAGCACATCCGTTGCATCGAACCAGACGGGCACCGTCACCCCCGCAGCAGCACGTCGCGCCGCCGCGCGACGCCGTGCCAAGCTCGACCTGTCCGCGCTCGTCGTGGGCGCCGACGAGTCCAGCTGGACCGACGAGGAGATGGACGAGGTCCTCGCGGACCTGGGACGTCAGCGTGAGCGGATCACGCGCGTGATCGCCGACCTGGAGCACGAGATCGCCGGCCTCATGAAGGACGCGGGCGACGGTGCCGGGCACGACCAGGCCGACGTGGGAGCCACCACGCTCGAGCGCGACCACGACATCACCCTGGTCAGCACCGAGCGGGGGCTGCTCGAGCAGATCGACCGCGCTCTGGAGCACATCGACGAGGGCACGTACGGGGTGTGCGACTCCTGCGGTGGCGCCATCGGCAAGATGCGGTTGATGGCCTTCCCCCGTGCCACACTGTGCATGTCATGCAAGCAGCGCGAGGAACGTCGCTGAGCCCTGGAGGCTCGGGAGACAACAGTCCGTCCGTCAACCCGCGTCGTCTCCGGCTGGTCTTCGCCGGCATCGCCCTCGTGGCGTTCGTCGTCGACCAGGCCAGCAAGGAGTGGGCGCTGCGTGCGCTCGCCGACCGCGACATCGCGCTCCTGGGCGACTGGTTCGGCCTGACCCTGGTGTTCAACCCCGGTGCCGCGTTCGGCACCGGGACGCGGTTCACCTGGGTGTTCAGCTGCTTGGCGCTCGTGGCCATGTCGGTCGTGCTCTGGCTGAGTCGTCGGCTCGGCAGCCGCCTGTGGGCGGTCGGCTTCGGCCTCCTGCTCGGTGGCGTGGCCGGCAACTTCGCCGACCGGCTCTTCCGTGCCCCGGGGCCGATGCGCGGGCACGTCATCGACTTCTTCCAGCTGCCCAACTGGCCGATCTTCAACGTGGCGGACATCTGCATCAACGCGGCCGCGGTCGTGATCGTGCTGCAGACCTTCCGGGGCATCAACCTGGACGGCACCCGCGAGGGGGCCGAGGCGGCGGACGAGGACGGTGCTCCCGTCAAGGCGGAGCCAGAGGTCTCCGGCCCCGACACCTCCGAGGACGCCTCGTGAGCGGCCACGCGGACCAGCGCACCGTCCTGGTCCCCGAGGGGTTGGCAGGGGAGCGCGTGGATGCGGCGATGGCGCGCATGTTCGGGTTCTCCCGCACCAAGGCGGCCGAGCTCATCGCGGCCGGGCACGTCCACCTGGACGGGGCCCCGGCCACCAAGAGCGAGCGGGTCCACCCCGGTGTGATGCTGGACGTGACCATCCCAGCCGTCGTCGACCCGCTGGCCGTGGTGCCGGAGATCGTCGAGGGCATCAAGATCATCCACGACGACGACTCGATCGTGGTGATCGACAAGCCCGTCGGCGTCGCCGTGCACCCCTCGCCGGGCTGGAGCGGTCCGACCGTGGTCGGTCACCTGGCCGGCGCCGGCTTCCGCATCTCCACCAGTGGTGCAAGCGAGCGTCAGGGCATCGTGCAGCGTCTCGACGTCGGCACCTCCGGCGTGATGGTGATCTGCAAGTCGGAGCACGGCTACTCCAAGCTCAAGAACGCCTTCAGGCGTCGTACGGTCGACAAGACGTACCACGCGCTGGTCCAGGGGCACCCGGACCCGCTGGAGGGCACCGTCGACGCCCCCATCGGCCGGCACCCCAAGTTCGACTACAAGTTCGCTGTGATGGCCGACGGCCGCCACAGCATCACGCACTACGAGACGCTCGAGGCGCACCGGTTCGCGAGTCTGCTCGAGATCCACCTGGAGACGGGGCGTACGCACCAGATCCGGGTGCACATGAGTGCGCTCAAGCACCCCTGCGTCGGTGACATGACGTACGGCGCGGACCCCGTCCTCGCGCGTCGAGTGGGGCTGGAGCGCCAGTGGCTGCACGCGGTGAGGCTCGGCTTCGAGCACCCCGACTCCGGTGAGTACGTGTCGTTCGAGTCGCAGTACCCCGACGACCTCGCGCACGCCCTGGACGTCATCCGTGACGCCCACTGAGGGCGAGGCACGACTCACGCTCAGGCAGGCACTGCTGGCCGACTGCGGACGCCTGGCGTCGCTGCACGTGGCTGCCCGGGCGCAGGCGCCGATGCCGGCCTCGGTGCACGACGTGGCCCGCGTGCAGAGCTGGCTGGAGGGTCGTCTCGGGGCGGACGAGACCTGGGTGGCCGAGCGCGGGGTGCGGGTCGTCGGCTACGCCCGGTTCGGGCAGGACTGGCTCGACGACCTGTACGTCGACCCGCACGCCTGGCGCGACGGGGTCGGCACCGCCCTGCTCGACCTGGTCAAGGCTCGACGCCCAGCTGGGTTCTCGCTGTGGGTGTTCGAGAGCAACGCCCCTGCGCGCAGGTTCTACGCCCGCCATGGTCTGGTCGAGCTGGAGCGCACCGACGGTGACGCGAACGAGGAACGCAGCCCGGACGTACGGGTGGTGTGGCCCGGCGCCGAGCCACGGGCGTACCTGAGCCGCCTGCTCGACGACGTCGAGAAGGACCTCGACGAGCTCACCCAGCGCCGCGCGGCCCTGCTGGCCGCCCTGGACTCAGCGCCGGGTGGTGCAGCGCTCGCCTGACCAGCCGGTCCGGAACATCGTGGGCCCCTGGGTGGGGAACTCGGCCCGCACCCGGAAGCACGTCCTCACGGCGCGCTCGAGCGTCGGCGACGTCACGTCGAACTCGTACATCTGGAGGTCGCGGTGCGTGGCCGGGGTGCGCCACCGCGCGCCCTTGATGCGCTTGCCGCGGCGGTGCGTCTCACGCACCTGGACGTCCCAGTTGACGGCGTCGAGGTACGCCTCGGGCCAGGAGTACGGCGGGACCGTCCACCGCAGGTGGACCCGCTTCTTGCGGCTCTTCTTCGCCAGCCCCCGCATGGACGGGTAGCCGGTGTTCCCGCAGTACTGGTCGTAGGTCGGGTGGGAGCCGACGCAGACGGTGACCGGACGTCGTGCCGCGTGACGGACGGTGGCCTTCCACGTCCCGTCCGCGTTGACGGTGACCGGCACGCTCGTGGACGTGCCCTGGACCCACATGTTCAGCGGCGGGCCCTGGGTGGGGGAGCCGCCGCGCACACCGCGCATCGTCGTGGAGTTGGTCGAGTCGACCATCGAGGTGGGGCCGGAGGGGTACTGGTAGCCGGGAACCGTGATGTCGCGGCACGCCACCTCGGGGTTGGAGTTGTCGGGCGTGATCGCGTAGGCGCAGACCCTCTGCGGTCCGACCGGGGCGCGGCCCCGCACCCAGTACGCGTGGTTCCCGACGTCGGAGCGGTACAGGTTGGCCTGGGTCTTGCCGACCAGCTGCCAGGACTGTGTCGCGGTGTGGCTGTGGACGTGGACCTCGACGACCCGGTCGGGCTGGTCGAAGTCCCGGGCCCAGCCCTGGACGACGATCTCCGCGCCGTACGTCTCGATGGTGAGGGAGTCGATCGTGCCGTTGAGGTTCACCGCGTGTGCTGCGAGCGGTGGCGCGAGCTGGGTGAGTGCGAGCGCGGTGAGGACGGCGAGCGCGCGGCGCCGCCATGCGGTGGCACGGCGTGGCCGTCCCGTACGTGCAGTGGACATCGTGCAACCCCCGTGGTGCGTCTCGCCGTGTCACGTCGACGGGGTGAGCCTAACCTCCGCGCAGGGTCGTGATTGTCGGTGCCGCCTGTCAGGATGTGGCGAGCCGACGACGTAGGCTGGGGACCTTCCCCGACCCGGCCACGCACGTCCCGTCGTCCGGTGGTTCCTGTCCGTCCCAACCCCAGGGAGAGATCGCCCAGCATGGCCGCCGGCACTGGTGACTTCGTCCACCTCCACGTCCACACCGAGTACTCGATGCTGGACGGCGCCTCGCTCCTCGACGGGCTGTTCACCCGGGTCAACGACCTGGGCATGTCGTCGATCGCGATGACCGACCACGGCAACCTGCACGGTGCGTACGACTTCTGGAAGAAGGCCAACAAGTACGGCGTCAAGCCGATCATCGGCATCGAGGCGTACCTCACGCCGGGCACCCCGCGCGGCGAGCGCAAGCGGGTGCGGTGGGGCAAGGGCGACGTCGCCGAGGAGGGCGGCAACGACGTCGCCGGTGGCGGCGCGTACACCCACATGACGATGTGGGCCGAGAACACCGAGGGCATGCACAACCTGTTCCGGCTCTCGTCACGCTCGAGCCTGGAGGGCTACTACTTCAAGCCGCGCATGGACAAGGAGATCCTCGCCGAGCACAGCAAGGGGCTGATGGTCTCCACCGGCTGCCCCTCGGGTGCGATCCAGACCCGGCTGCGCCTGGGCCAGTACGACGAGGCCGTGCGCGAGGCCGGCGAGCTGCAGGAGATCTTCGGCAAGGAGAACGTCTTCCTCGAGCTGATGGACCACGGCATCGACATCGAGAAGCGGGTCCGCGACGACCTGCTGCGCCTGGGCAAGCAGATGTCGATCCCGCCCATCGCCACCAACGACTCGCACTACAACAACCCCGAGGACGCCGACGCCCACGACGCCCTCATCTGCGTGGCGTCCGGCAAGAGGCTCGCCGACCCCAACCGTCTCAAGTTCGACGGAGGTGGCTACTACATCAAGTCCGCCGCCGAGATGCGTGAGCTGTGGGCCGACCGCTTCGGGATGCCCGAGGCCTGCGACAACACGCTGCTCATCGCGGAGCGCTCCAACGTCGAGTTCACCGAGTCCACCGGCGGCTACATGGCGCGCGCGGACATCCCGGCGGGCGAGACCGAGGAGTCGTGGTTCCGCAAGGAGGTGTGGCGTGGCATCGAGAGCCGCTACCCCGGCGACCGCCTGACCGAGGAGGTCAAGGAGCGCGTCGAGATGGAGCTGGCGATCATCTCGCAGAAGGGCTACTGCGGCTACTACCTCGTGGTCGCGGACTTCATCCAGTGGTCGAAGGACAACGGCATCCGGGTCGGTCCGGGGCGTGGTTCCGGTGCCGGTTCGATCGCCGCGTACGCGCTGCTGATCACCGACCTGTGCCCGCTGGAGCACGGCCTGTTCTTCGAGCGGTTCCTCAACCCTGAGCGCCCCTCGATGCCTGACTTCGACATCGACTTCGACGACGCCCGCCGCGGC
>NZ_JBJEHY010000165.1:0-29089 GCF_051876515.1 Nocardioides sp.
AAGACCGGCGCCAAGGTCACCGACATCACCAACATGACCATCTGGGGCAACCACTCGGCCACCCAGTACCCCGACCTGTTCAACGCCAAGGTCAACGGTCGCAACGCCGCGGAGCTGGTCAACGACCAGGCCTGGCTGGAGAACGACTTCATCCCGACCGTGGCCAAGCGCGGCGCCGCCATCATCGACGCCCGCGGCTCGTCCTCGGCCGCCTCGGCCGCGTCGGCCACCATCGACGCCGCCCGCGACTGGCTGTTCGGCTCCGCCGAGAACGACTGGGTCTCGATGGCCGTCAAGTCCAACGGTGAGTACGGCGTGCAGGAGGGTCTCATCTCCTCCTTCCCCGTCACCACCTCCGGCGGCGACTGGAAGATCGTCGAGGGCCTCGAGGTCTCGGAGTTCTCGCAGTCCAAGATCGACGCCACCGTCGCCGAGCTCGCCGACGAGAAGGCTGCGGTCACGGAGCTCGGCCTGATCTGATCCGGCCCCCGTACGCCCAGGACCCCCGCACCGTCACGGTGCGGGGGTCCTGTCGCGTTCGGGACAGTACGGCGTACGTCGCTCGCTCGGGCCGGCTCAGGGCTGGTCGGGGATGGACCCGGCCAGGAAGACCATCAGCGCACCCAGGAGCGCCAGGACGCCGGCGTCGAACGGCTTGTTCCGTACGGCCAGCATCCCCGCGTCGCGCGGCTTGAGGGCCAGGCGCACCAGGGCGGCGAAGACCAGCGCCCCGCCGAACGTACGGATGCCGGTGCGCCACTGGCCGACCGCCACGAACACCAGGCCGGCGGTGACGACGCCGAGCACGAGCAGGTAGAACGCGCCTCCGATGGTGGACGGGTAGCGCCGCTCCTCCTCGACGCCCTCCCCCACGACCTCCGCGGCGTGCTCACCGTCGACGAGGGCCTCGGCCGAGACGGCCGGAACGTGCTCCGGCGGCACCAGGGTGCCCTCCAGCGTCGCACCGTCGGGGGCACCCCCGGGTCCGGCGTCGGGTTCCGTCTGCGGGGTCGCCGCGTCCTCGGGAGTGCTCACGCGCCTCAGCGTACGACCCGGCTCAGCGGAGGTTCGACTCGGCGATGGAGACGACGTTGGCCAGCAGCATCGCCCGGGTCATCGGGCCCACCCCGCCGGGGTTGGGCGACACGAAGCCCGCCACGTCCCACACGTCGTCGGCCACGTCACCGGCGATCTTGCCGTCGACCCGGCTCACGCCCACGTCGAGGACGGCCGCGCCCGGCTTGACCATGTCGGCGGTGATGATGCCCGGCACACCGGCCGCCGCGACGACGATGTCGGCCTGACGCACGTGCGCGGCCAGGTCGACGGTCCCGGTGTGGCACAGGGTGACCGTGGCGTTCTCGGAGCGGCGGGTGAGCAGCAGGCCCAGCGGACGGCCGACGGTGACGCCTCGGCCCACGACCACGACCTCGGCCCCGTTGATCTCCACGTCGTGGCGGCGCAGCAGCTCGACGATGCCGTACGGGGTGCACGGCAGCGGTGCGTCGGTGCCCAGCACGAGCCACCCGAGGTTGGTCGGGTGCAGGCCGTCGGCGTCCTTGGCGGGGTCGATCAGGCCGAGCACCTTGTTCTCGTCACGCCCCCGCGGCAGCGGCAGCTGCACGATGTACCCGGTGCAGGCCGGGTCGTCGTTGAGCTGGCGCACCGCGTCCTCGATCTCGGCCTGCGAGGCGGTCTCGGGCAGGTCGACGCGGATCGAGGAGATGCCCACCTCGGCGCAGTCCTTGTGCTTGCCGTTGACGTACCAGCGCGAGCCCGGGTCGTCGCCGACCAGGATCGTGCCGAGGCCGGGGACCACGCCCTTGTCGGCCAGGGCGGCGACCCGGCCGCGCAGCTCGTCCTTGATCGCGGCCGCGGTGGCGGACCCGTCCAGCTTTCGTGCAGTCATCAGTTGATCCTAGGGAAAGTCAGCGAGAGTCGTCGGGCGGGATGCCTCGCAAGGCCGACGAGGGAAGCGGGCCTTGGAGCGGAGCGACCCGCGACCGAGGAGAACGCCGCGAGGCGCCCGCCCGGCGGCTCTCGTCAGTGGAAGAAGTGGCGGGTGCCGGTGAAGTACATGGTCACGCCGGCCGCCTTGCACGCCTCGACGGTCAGCTCGTCGCGCACGGAGCCACCCGGCTGCACGATCGCCTTGACCCCGGCCTCGATGAGGATCTGCGGGCCGTCCTCGAACGGGAAGAAAGCGTCGGACGCTGCGACCGAACCGCGGGCACGCTCCTCGCCCTCGACCAGCGTGTTGGCGCGCTCGACGGCCAGCTTGCAGGAGTCGACGCGGTTGACCTGACCCATGCCGATGCCGACCGAGCCGCCGTCGCGGGCGAGCAGGATGGCGTTGGACTTGGCGGAGCGGACGGCCTTCCAGGCGAAGGCGAGCTCCGCGAGGGTCTCCTCGTCGGCGGGCTCACCGGTCGCGAGCGTCCAGGTGTCAGGCGAGTCTCCGCCACCGTCGACCACTGCGTCGACGTGGTCGACCGTCTGCATCAGCAGCCCGCCGGAGATCGGGCGGGTCTCGACGGGCGAGCCCGCGCCGGCACCTGCGACGAGGATGCGGATGTTCTTCTTGCCCTGCAGGACCTCCACCGCGCCGTCCTCGTAGCCCGGAGCCACGATGACCTCGGTGAAGACCTCGGCGACCTGCTTGGCCATCTCGACCGACACGGGGCGGTTGGACGCGATCACGCCGCCGAAGGCGGAGACCGGGTCACACTCGTGGGCGCGGCGGTGCGCCTCGGCGATGTCGGCGCCGACCGCGATGCCGCAGGGGTTCGCGTGCTTGATGATCGCCACGGCCGGCTCGGCGAAGTCGTTGGCCGCACGGCGGGCGGCGTCGGTGTCGACGTAGTTGTTGTACGACATCTCCTTGCCGTGCAGCTGCTCGGCCTGCGCGAGCCCGGCGGGGCCGAAGCCGTTGAGGTAGAGCGCCGCCTTCTGGTGCGGGTTCTCGCCGTAGCGCAGGACGGCGGCCTTGTCGTACGTGCCGCCGATCCAGGCCGGGAAGCCGGTCGAGACGCCCTCGGCGTCCACGGAGGAGTCGGTGAGCACCGAGCCCATCCACGAGGCGACGTGCACGTCGTAGGAGGCGGTGTGGACGAACGCCTTGGCGGCCAGGGCCTTGCGCTCGGCGTACGTGAACCCGTCGCCCTGCGCAGCCTCCAGGGCCTTGGCGTAGTCGGCGCCGTCGGTGACGATCGCGACGCTGGGGTGGTTCTTGGCGGCGGCGCGGACCATCGAGGGGCCGCCGATGTCGATCTTCTCGATGATCTCCTCGACCGTGCCGCCGGCGGCGACGGTCGCGGCGAACGGGTAGAGGTTCACCACGACGAGGTCGAACGGCTCGACGCCGAGGTCGGCCAGCTGCTGCTCGTGGTCGGCCAGTCGGCGGTCGGCGAGGATGCCGGCGTGCACGCGCGGGTGCAGCGTCTTGACCCGGCCGTCGAGGCACTCGGGGAAGCCGGTGAGGTCCTCCACCTTGGTGACGGGCAGACCGAGGGACTCGATGAGCGCCGCCGAGCCGCCCGTGGAGACGAGCTCCACGCCCGCCGCAGCGAGGCCCTTCACCAGGTCGTCGAGACCGGTCTTGTCGAAGACGCTGACGAGCGCCCGCTTGATCGCGATCGTGTCCTGCTGGCCTGCCATGAGAGTTCTCCTCAGTCACAATTCGGTTCGAATTCGACGAGGGCACCCAGGCGGACGATGCCGGCTCACTCACTCCCCGGTGGTTGCCCACCTGCGCCAGTCGTGTGACGCCATCCTACGGGCGTCAGGCGCCGAAACGCACGTCGCGGCCCGTGACGCTGATCCCTTCGCGGGCGATCCGGCCCACGTTGTCCACCAGCATGGCGCGCTCGGCGACCTTGATCCGCTCGTGCAGCGTCTCGACGTCGTCGTCGGGCTCGACCCGCACGACGACCTGGTCGATGATCGCGCCGGTGTCGACCCCGGCGTCCACGACGAACAGCGTGGCGCCGGTGACCTTCACCCCGTACGCCAGGGCGTCGGCAGGACCGTGCATGCCCGGGAACGACGGGCTCAGCGCGGGGTGGGTGTTGACGGTGAGG
Organism: Nocardioides sp.; assembly: GCF_051876515.1. Classification (GTDB taxonomy): domain Bacteria; phylum Actinomycetota; class Actinomycetes; order Propionibacteriales; family Nocardioidaceae; genus Nocardioides. The sequence goes on from NZ_JBJEHY010000165.1 coordinate 4,080, forward strand.
AACCGCTCCAGGAACGCCGGCGAGACGAGCTTCATGAACCCGGCCAGGACGACCAGGTCCGGCTCGAACCCCTCGACAGCGCGGCGCAGCGAGGTGTCCCAGGCGTCACGGTCGGCGAAGTGCTTGACCTGCTTGACGAAGGTCGGGATCCCCGCGCGGTCCGCCCGGGCCAGCCCCTCGATCCCGTCACGGTCGGCGCCGACGGCCACGATCTGCAGGCCGTACGACTCGTCGGCCGAGGCGTCGATGAGCGCCTGCAGGTTCGTCCCGGAACCGGAGACGAGGACAACGGCGCGCGCGGGGGTACGAGGCTTCGACACGCTCCTGAGTCTAGGAGCCCTCGCCGTCGGCGGCAGGAGTGGCCCCGGGCTCGGGCACCGGTCGGTACGGCTCGTGGTGCTCGGCACCGTCGGGCTCCGTGCGGAACCGTCCCTGGCGCGCCGCCACGGCCAGCGCGCCGACCAGGCCGCCCGCGCCGAAGGACGCGAGCGCGTGGGCCAGCACCTCGACCGCGGGCGCCCCCACGTCGGCCATCAGTCCGGGACCGGCGGCGCCACCCGACACCGCCACCAGCAGCGCCACCGCGAAGGCGGCCAGCAGGCCTCCCCCGGCACCGGCCAGCAGGGTGTGGTCCCAGCGCAGCGGCAGCCCGCGCGCCAGGGAGCGGTACGCGGCGAGTGCTGCCACCAACCCCGGCACGACGGTGAGCACCGAGAACCAGACGGGAGGGACACCGGGTCCGGGCAGCGCGGCCAGGAGCGGGAACAGCGGCATGGGACCGAGCACGGTGCCGGCCAGGGTCACGACGTTGCCGGTCCCGACGGTGAAGCCCGGCCCGAAGAGGAAGGAGGCGGTGAACCCGGCGGCGTTGGGCACGTACGCGGCGGAGACGAGGCCGTACAGGGTCGCCTCGCCGGCCGAGGTGTGCAGGGTGGAGAAGATGGTCGCCGCGTCGTCCAGGTGCAGCGCCAGGGCGCCCAGGAACACGGCGAGGCAGGTCAGGGCGAAGGCCACGACCACCGAGCGGGCCACGGCCAGCCCCTGCACGACCGGCGCCGGCAGCGCCGAGGCCCAGATCGCGGCCCGTCCGGACCCGATCGCGATCGCGGGCAGCGCCACGACGGACCCGAGTGCCAGCGACCACCCGGCCACGCGGCCCAGCGAGACGCCGACGGAGGTGGCGGACGCGACGGTCGCCGTCACGAGGGCGACCAGGAGGTACGTCCCGACGAACCAGGCGGTGGCCGCCGGAACGGTCCAGTCGCGCTCGCCATCGGCCAACCGGTGGGCGTCCGGACCGCAGCTCGAGACGCCCTCCCCGACCCGGGACGCGGTGCGCCACACGGTCCAGGCGACGCAGGCGGTCAGCCCCAGCGGCACGATCGTCACGGTGGTTCCGGAGACGCTCAGTCCGGAGCCGTGGGCCGCCAGCCACGCCAGGGCGCCGACCCGCATGCCGTCGCGGGGGGCTCCGTGCACGCCGCTGTCACTCAGGAACCAGCCGACCACCCCGACGGCGAGCAGCACCACGAGGGGGCCCAGTGCGGCGGTCAGGGCGCCGAGCGTCGAGGTCAGCACGAGGGAGCGGGGAGCCGTCCGGGGCGTGGCACCGGAGGCCCCGGGGACCGACGTCCTGGGACGGCGGACGGGACGGGCAGCAGACGAGGAGGCCATGACCGGGCCATCATCACCCGCTGCGGCGGCCGTACGGTGCTCCCACGCCGCAGCACCTGGCCTGCTGCGGGCCCGGCCACACGGACCGGCTCCCCGAAGGGATGTGCACCCTCAGGCCGGCTCCCGTACGGTGGCACGGTCATGAGCAGAGCAGAAGAGTTCGACGCGTTCTACGTCGAGACCCGCGACCAACTCCTGCTCGAGACCTACGCGATCTCGGGCGACCTGTCCGCGTCCCGTGCGGCGGTGCGCGACGCGTACGCGGTCGCCTGGCAGCGGTGGGCCAAGGTCTCGCGGCTCACCGAGCGCGAGGGCTGGCTGCGCCCGCTGGCGTACCGCCGGGCCCAGCGCCGCCACAGCGCCAAGGTGTGGCAGCGCCACCGCAGCCTCGACGACGGCGGGCGGGCGACGCTCGACGCCCTCGCCGGGATCAAGCGGGCCCAGCGCCAGGTCCTCGTGCTCGCCCACCTGGCGCCGGTGACCACCGAGCAGCTGATCCGCACCGTCGGGCGGCCGCTGAACGTCGTCGAGCGCGACCTCGCGACGGCGACCACGGCGTTCGCCACGGCACGCGACATCGACGACGACCTGGTCGGCGAGGCGCTCGAGGAGCTGCGTCCGCTGGTCGACAGGATCCGGTGGCCCCAGGCGGGTGTCGTACGCCGCCAAGGCGCCACCCGCCGCCGCGTCCTGACCGTCGCGGCCGTCGCCGCCACGGCCGGTGCGATGGTCCTCTCTGGCACGGCACTGAGCCAGGGCGAGAACGCCTCCGCCGTGAGCCTGCACGAGGAGTCCGTGCTGCCGCCGGTGAGCCTGCGCCCCGTCGCGGAGGGCACCGCCCCCGTCGCCGACGAGTCGGTGCTGCTGAGCCTCGACCAGGCCACGCGCACCTCCCCCCGCCTCGAGTGGAGCGAGACGGCCACCACCGGTGCCGAGAACGCTCCCCCGCTGGCGTGTGAGGCCGCCCCGGTGGCCGAGCTCGGTACGCCCGCGCAGGTCCGCTCGTTCACCGGCACGTCGACGAAGGGCGGCAGGTCCAAGGACACCGCCACCCTCACGCAGGCGGTGCTCACCGCCGCCGACGCAGAGGCGTCCGAGGCGACGCACGCCACGGTGCTGGGGTGGTTCACGCGCTGCTCCGAGATGCGCAGCCAGCTGCTGACCACCTCCGAGCTCGACTCCGTGGGCGACGAGGCCCACGTGTTCACCCTGCGCACCTGGACCAACCGGCCCGCCGACCTCACCCTCGCCGTGGCGCGCAGCGGCTCCCTCACGTACGCGCTGACCTGGTCGAGCTCGGCCGGCGCCCTGGACGCGACCGACGCCGCGCGCCTGCTCAGCGTCGCCGTCAACAAGGGTTGCACCCTCGAGGGTGCCGGCGCCTGCGCGGGTGCGCCCGAGCCGAAGCGCACCGCTCCCCTCCCGATCGGCGAGCCGCCCGGCCTGCTGTCGGTGGTGGACCTGCCGCCCGTGAGTCGCGTCAAGGGCCCGTGGGTGGGCACCGAGGTATCGAAGCCGGGCGACGACAACGCCGCCGCGACCCCGTGCGACAAGACCCGCTTCAACGGCAGGTCGCTGCGCTCGCCTCTGGGCCGTACGTTCCTGTTCCCCGAGACGCCGCGCACCGACGCGCTCGGGCTGGGCCAGTCGACGGCCCTGACGAGCAGGAAGGGCGCCCAGGCGTTCGTCGACGGCGTGCGCAAGCGGATCCGGTCGTGCGCCGACGGGTACGGCAAGGAGGTCGCCGTCCTCACGGAGCGCGACCGCGGCGACTCGGCCGTCACGATGTGGCGCATCCGCATGGAACTCAACTCCGGCGGCACGGCCACCTTCCACACCGCGATCATGCGCCGCGGCAACGCGGTCTCGCAGGTCACCTTCTCCGCGGCGAAGGACATGACGATGACCTCGGGCGACTTCGAGGCCCTGGTCGAGCGCGCCATGGAGCGCATGCAGAACCTGCCTGGCTACAAGGCCTGAGCACAGCACGACGCCCCGCCGGCCTGGGGCCGACGGGGCGTCGTGGTGGTTCAGCTGGTCGGCCGGGGCCGACCGGGGCACTCGATCAGGCGAGGCCCTTCATGATCTCGCGCATGAGCTCCGCGGTCTCGGACGGCGTCTTGCCGACCTTGACGCCGGCGGCCTCGAGGGCCTCCTTCTTGGCGGCAGCGGTGCCCGAGGAGCCCGAGACGATGGCGCCGGCGTGGCCCATGGTCTTGCCCTCCGGGGCGGTGAAGCCCGCGACGTAGCCGACGACCGGCTTGGTCACGTTCTCCTTGATGTACGCGGCGGCGCGCTCCTCGGCGTCGCCGCCGATCTCGCCGATCATCACGATCGCCTTGGTCTCCGGGTCGTTCTCGAAGGCCTCGAGGGCGTCGATGTGCGTGGTGCCGATGATCGGGTCTCCACCGATGCCGATGGCGGTGGTGAAGCCGAAGTCACGCAGCTCGTACATCATCTGGTAGGTCAGGGTGCCCGACTTGGAGACCAGACCGATGGGGCCCTTGCCCGCGATGGTGTGCGGGGTGATGCCGGCCAGCGACTCGCCGGGGCTGATGATGCCCGGGCAGTTGGGGCCGATCATGCGGGTCTTCTTGCCGTCGAGGTACGCGAAGACCTCGGCGGTGTCCTGGACCGGCACGCCCTCGGTGATGACCACCAGGAGCGGGATCTCGGCGTCGATGGCCTCGATGCAGGCGTCCTTGGTGAACGCCGGCGGGACGAAGGCGACCGAGACGTCGGCGCCGGTCTTCTCCATGGCCTCGGCGACGCTGCCGAAGACCGGCAGCTCCTTGCCGTTGAGCTCGACGGTGGTGCCGGCCTTGCGGGCGTTGACACCGCCGACGATGTTGGCGTCGGCCTGGAGCATCAGGTCGGTGTGCTTGGAGCCCATCCCGCCCGTGATGCCCTGGACGATGATCTTGGAGTCCTTGTTCAGGTAGATCGTCATTGTTCTAGTTCCTCTCGTCTCTCTACCTGATCAGGCGTTCGCCAGCTCGGCGGCCTTGTCGGCCGCACCGTCCATGGTGTCGACCTGCGTCACGAGCGGGTGGTTCAGCTCGTTGAGGATCGCGCGACCCTGCTCGACGTTGTTGCCGTCGAGGCGGACGACGAGCGGCTTGGTGGCGTTGTCGCCGAGGATCTCCAGGGCACCCTTGATGCCGTTGGCGACCTCGTCGCACGCGGTGATGCCACCGAAGACGTTGACGAACACGCTCTTGACCTGCGGGTCGTTGAGGATGACGTCGAGGCCGTTGGCCATGACGGTGGCGTTGGCGCCGCCGCCGATGTCCAGGAAGTTGGCCGGCTTCACGCCGCCGTGGTTCTCACCGGCGTACGCGACGACGTCGAGGGTCGACATGACCAGACCCGCGCCGTTGCCGATGATGCCGACCTGGCCGTCGAGCTTGACGTAGTTGAGGCCCTTGTCCTTGGCCTTCGCCTCGAGCGGGTCGGCCTCCTCGCGGATCTCGAAGTCCGCGTGGTGGGGGTGACGGAACTCGGAAGCGTTCTCGTCGAGCGACACCTTGCCGTCGAGGGCCTCGAGCTTGTCGCCCTCGAGGCGGGCCAGCGGGTTGACCTCGACGAGGGTGGCGTCCTCCTCGACGTACACCTTCCACAGCTTCTGGACCATCTCGATGGCCTGGTCGCGCAGCGCGGCGGGGAACTTGGCCTCGTCCACGATGGCGGCGGCCTTCTCCGGGGTCACACCCTCGATCGCGTTGATCGGGATCTGGCGCACGGCCTCGGGGTTGGTCTTGGCGACCTCCTCGATCTCCACACCACCCTCGACGGACGCGATGCACAGGTGCGAGCGGTTGGCACGGTCCAGCAGGAAGGAGAAGTAGTACTCCTCCACCGGCGGGGTCGCCGGGGTGACCAGGACACGGTTGACCGTGAGGCCCTTGATCTCCATGCCGAGGATGTTGCTGGCGTACTCGTACGCCTCGTCAGCCGTCTTGGCGATCTTGACGCCGCCGGCCTTGCCGCGGCCGCCAGCCTTGACCTGAGCCTTGATGACGGTCACGCCACCGATCTGCTCAGCGGCCGCCTTGGCCTCCTCGGCGGTCTCGACGACCACACCGAGGGTGGTGGCCACGCCGTGCTTGGCGAAGAGTTCCTTCGCCTGGTACTCCATCAGGTCCACGATCCCAGTCCTTACGTCTCGACACAGTGCGGGGATTCCAAATGGGCACCCTATTCCTGTTGGGGCCGTCACACCGAGTCGGGCGGGAGTGGCAGTCGTCACGCTACTGGCGGGTCACTTTTCTCCTGTCCCACTGGTCACAACCTTCGGCCCGATCCACGCTCAGTTCTCCACCAATGGTCAGAACCGGCCTTGCCAGCGCCCCCGGGTCCACTACGGTGTACCCGGCACCTCGGTGGCAGCGGACCCCTCCCCTGGGGGCCGACGCGATTTCATCGGCCGTTACCGCTCCGTTAGGGTTGCCACCGCTTCACCCCGGTCTGCCCCCGACAGACCACTCCCCCTGACCCCTGCAGATTGGTATCCCCATGGGCAACCACCGAGCGGAACGCGGCCCCCGCCGCAGCACCTCGGCAGCCTCACCGGTGGCCACTCGAACCCCCTCCTCCGCTGGCAAGCGCCGCGCGGAGACCCCCTCCCGGAGCCCCCTCGCGGCGGTTCTGCCCGCCGCGCCCCTGGTGGCCGGCGTCACGGTCCTGGCCGTCTCCGCCGGCGGCGCCGTCGCCTTCGCCGACGCTGACCTGACGAGCACCTCCCCCGCCGCGGCCAACGGCATCTCCGCCGACGCCGCCGCGAGCGCCCAGAGCCTCCTGGCCAGCCGCGGAGACGTGGTCAGCCGCAGCAAGACGGTCACCGACGTCACGGACGAGGACCTGCTCGCCCTCGCGGAGGAGCAGGCCGCCGAGCGCTCCGCCGCGCTGCAGCAGGTGAGCCAGTCCGCCGACAAGCGTGCGGCTGTCATCGAGGAGAACCGCTGGTTCCTCCCGCTCGCGTCGTACCGCCTGAGCGCCACCTTCGGCCAGTCGAGCTACCTGTGGTCCTCGGTCCACACCGGCCTCGACTTCGCCACGGCCGCCGGCACCCCGATCATGGCGGTCGCCAACGGCACGATCACCGAGACCGGCTTCGACGGCGCGTACGGCAACAAGACCGTGCTGACGCTCGACGACGGCACCGAGATCTGGTTCTGCCACCAGACGTCGTTCCTCGTCTCCGTCGGCGACCGCGTCACCGGTGGCGAGGTCATCGGCACCGTGGGCTCGACCGGCAACTCCACGGGCAACCACCTCCACCTCGAGGTCCGCCCCGGCGGCGGCGACCCGGTCAACCCGTACACCGCTCTCATCGAGCACGGCGTGCAGCCCTGATCCACCGCTTTCCACGAAGGCCCCGAGCGATCCGCTCGGGGCCTTCGTCGTACGTGGGGGGTGCGCAGCGCGGCACGTCGGCGCCTGCGTCATCCGAACCCGCCCTGGCTGGGCTTGCGTCATCCGAACCCGCCCTCCCGCGGCCCGCGTCATCCGGACCCGTGCTCCCGCGGTCTGCGTCATCCGGACCCGTGCTCCCGCCGCCCTGCGTCATCCGAACCAGCACCAATAGGTGCCGGTCCGCATGACAGGAGGCCAAGCCAGCGCGCGTACGCATGACGCAGGGCCCACCGCAGCACGTACGCATGACGCAAGCCCGGCAGACGCCCGTGCGCATGACGCAGGGCCCGCAGGGACGCGTTCGTATGACGCACCTCTCCCCCGGCCGGTCCCGCTGACCGGCAAAGGGGGGATGACCTCAGAGCTTCTCGACGGGCGCGTAGCGCAGCAGCAGGCGCTTGACGCCCTGGGAACCGAAGTCGATCGAGGCCACCGACTTCTCCGCAGCGCCCTCGACGCCGACCACCGTTCCCATCCCGAATGAGTCGTGGACGACGCGGTCGCCGGGCTCCAGCGACGGGATCGGACGCGACGTCTTCGCCTTGGAGGCAGCGTCCGCGCGCAGCGCCTGGGAGGTGAAGTTGCGCCGCCCGGCCGCCGTCGGCGTCCCCGACCCGAAGGTCGCCGAGCCGCCGTACGACGAGCCGTAGGACGAACCGCCGGACTGGTCGGGACGTCCCCACCGGGTCTGCTCCGCGGCCGTACGTCGCCAGTCGACCAGGTCGACGGGCAGCTCGTCGAGGAAGCGCGAGGCCGGGTTGTGCGACGGGGCACCCCACGCCGAACGGACCATCGCCCGCGAGACGTGGAGCCGCTGGCGGGCCCGGGTCAGCCCGACGTACGCCAGGCGCCGCTCCTCCTCCAGCTCCGGCTGGTCTCCCAGCGAGCGCTGGTGCGGGAAGACCCCGTCCTCCATGCCGGTGAGGAAGACGACAGGGAACTCCAGCCCCTTGGCCGTGTGCAGCGTCATCAGGGTGACGACACCCTGGTCGTCGTCGTCGTCATCGGGGATCTGGTCGGAGTCGGCCACCAGCGCCACCCGCTCCAGGAAGTCGCGCAGGCCGGGGACGACGGTCCCCTCCTCCACCTCTGCCGGGTCGGCCGAGGGTCCCGCCTGCGGGTTCTCCGCGAACTCACGGGCCACTGCCACCAGCTCGGCCAGGTTCTCGACCCGGGTGTCGTCCTGCGGGTCGTCGCTCTCCTCGAGCTCGGCGAGGTAGCCCGACCGGTCGAGCACCGCCTCAAGGATCACGTCGGGGCGCTCGTCGGCGTCGACCATCGACTGCAGCTCGGTCATGGTCCCCACGAACGCCTGGATGTTCTTCAGCGAGCGCGTCGCCAGGCCCGGGGCGTGCTCGGCGCGGGTCAGCGCCTCCCAGAACGTGATCCGCTCCCGCTCGGCGTACGCGGAGACGCACGCCTCGGCCCGCTCGCCGATGCCGCGCTTGGGGGTGTTGAGGACGCGGCGCACCGAGATCTCGTCGGCCGTGTTGACCAGGGCCCGCAGGTACGCCAGCGCGTCGCGCACCTCGCGCCGCTCGTAGAAGCGCACCCCGCCCACGACCTTGTACGGCTGGCCGGTGCGGATGAACACCTCCTCGAAGACGCGCGACTGCGAGTTGGTGCGGTAGAAGACGGCCACGTCGCCGGGGCGTACGGAGTCGGAGTCGGCGAGCTTGTCGATCTCCTCGCTGACGAACCGCGCCTCGTCGTGCTCGGTGTCGGCGACGTACCCCACGATCTTGGGGCCGTCGCCGGCGTCGGACCACAGCCGCTTGGGCTTGCGGCCCTTGTTGTTGCCGATCACGGAGTTGGCAGCGGTGAGGATCGTCTGGGTGGAGCGGTAGTTCTGCTCCAGCAGGATCGTGGCCGCGTCGGGGAAGTCCTGCTCGAAGTCGAGGATGTTGCGGATGTTGGCGCCGCGGAAGGCGTAGATCGACTGGTCGGCGTCACCGACCACCATCAGCTCGCTCGGCTCGCTCAGGTGGTCGCCGTGCTCCTCCAGCGAGCGGCCGCACAGCTGGTGGATGAGCGAGTACTGCGCGTGGTTGGTGTCCTGGTACTCGTCGACCAGCACGTGGCGGAAGCGCCGGCGGTAGTTGTCGAGCACGTCCGGGTACGTCTGGAACAGGTGGACCGTGGTCATGATGAGGTCGTCGAAGTCCAGGGCGTTCGCGTCGCGCAGCCGGCGCTGGTACTCCTTGTACGCGGCGGCGTACGCCTCCTCGAAACGGTTGGAGACGTCCTTGGTGGCCGCCTCGACGTCGTTGAGCTCGTTCTTGTGGTTGGAGATCCAGTTGAGCACCGCGCCGGGCTGGTACTTCTTGGGGTCGAGCTCGAGGTCGCGCAGGACCAGCGTCATCAGCCGCTTGGAGTCGGCGGCGTCGTAGATGGAGAAGTTGGAGGAGAAGCCGAGGCGGTCGATCTCCTTGCGCAGGATCCGCACGCAGGCGGAGTGGAACGTCGAGACCCACATGATCCGGGCGCGGCGGCCGACCAGGTCCTCGACCCGCTCCTTCATCTCGGCGGCGGCCTTGTTGGTGAAGGTGATCGCCAGGATCGACCCCGGGTGCGCCTTGCGCTCGCTGATCAGCCACGCGATGCGCCGGGTCAGCACGCGCGTCTTGCCCGACCCTGCCCCGGCCACCACCAGCAGCGGCGGGCCGGCGTGGACGACGGCGGCCGCCTGCGGCTCGTTGAGCCCCTCCAGCAGCTCCTCGCGCGTGGGACCCGGACGACGCGGGGCCTGCGACGGGGTCGACGCGGAGGCGCGCGCGCCGGGGGTGGGCTCGTGGGAGTCGGCGAAACCGGGGACCGGGAACAGGGTGCTCATGTCAGGCCCGAGCCTACGGCCCTCGTACGACAACCACGGCACGCGCTCGCCTGCCGCCGCACACCCCGCCGCCGGGCTAGGTTGGACCGGTGACCCCACCTGACGAGACCGGTCCCCCGGTCATCTCCACCGGTGAGCTGACGATGCGCTTCGGGTCGGTCACCGCGCTGTCGTCGCTCGACCTGACCATCGGCCCCGGCGTCACCGGGCTGGTCGGCGCCAACGGGGCCGGCAAGTCGACCCTCATCAAGATCCTGCTGGGCCTGCAGACCCCCACGTCGGGCCGCGCGGCCGTCCTGGGCCACGACGTGGCCACCGCCTCCCACGAGATCAGGCGCCGGGTGGGGTACATGCCCGAGCACGACTGCCTGCCGCCCGACGTCAACGCCAGCGAGTTCGTGGTCCACCTGGCCCGCATGTCCGGTCTGCCGCAGTCCGCCGCCCGTGAACGGGCCGCCGACGTGCTCCGCCAGGTCGGGCTCGACGAGGAGCGCTACCGACCGCTCGGCGGCTACTCCACCGGCATGAAGCAGCGGGCCAAGCTCGCCCAGGCGCTCGTCCACGACCCCGACCTGGTCTTCCTCGACGAGCCCACCAACGGCCTCGACCCGGCCTCGCGCGTCGACATGCTCCGGCTCGTGCGCCGCATCGGCACCGAGTTCGACATCCCCGTGCTGGTCACCTCCCACCTGCTCGGCGAGCTGGAGAAGGTCAGCGACCACGTCGTCGTCCTCGACGCTGGCCACCTGCTGCGCTCCTCGGCGACCAGCGACTTCCTCGACGTCACCGGCGCCATGCTGGTCGAGGTCCTCGGCGGCGACGCCGGGCGCGACCGCCTCGGGCACGCGCTCGCCGCCGCCGGCCTCACCTGCCACCCGCGCGGCCCGATGGTCACCGTCGACCCGCCTCCGCCCGGGATCGACGTGCACCGGGTGGTCCGCGACCTGGCGGCCGACCTGGGGCTGGCCCTCGTACGGCTGCAACCCGACCAGGGGCACCTCGAGGACATCTTCACCGCCCCCGGCGCCCGAGGAGGTGAGCGCCGTGGCTGAGACGCCCCGCACCGGAGTGATCCACGACATCGGCTACCGGCACTACGACGGCCCGCGCGAGTCCGACGCCGCCATCGCCCGCTCCCTGTTCGTGACCGGGCTCAAGCACACGTACGGGCTGGGCCGCTCCGGCCGGTCGAAGATCCTGCCCGGCATCCTGCTGGGCGCCATGCTGCTCCCGGTGGCGATCCTGGTCGGCGTCATGGCGATCATCGGGCTCGACGAGCCGCCGGTGACGTACGCCGGACTGACCAACCAGACGCAGCTGCTGGTCACCGTCTTCATGGCCGCCCAGGCCCCCGCCCTGTTCTCCCGCGACCTGCGGCACCGCACCATCGTGCTGTACATGGCCCGGCCGCTGAGCTCGGGCACCTTCGTGCTGTGCCGGTGGCTGTCGCTGGTCGCCTCGGGGCTGGTGCTCGTGGTCGGACCCAACCTGGTCTACCTGCTGGGCGCCCTGCTCAGCGGCGCTGACGCGGGCGAGCAGGTCGAGTCGTTCGCCCGCTCGCTGCCGACCAGCCTGCTGGCCTGCGTCCTGCTCGCCTCCCTGACGGGTCTGGTCTCCTCGCTGGCGCTGCGCCGCGGGTTCGCGGTGGTGGGGTCGGTCCTGGTGCTGGCGGTGAGCGACTTCATCGTCACCCCGCTGCAGTGGATCGCCGCCGACAGCGGCAACGACACGGTCGGCACGTGGCTGGGCCTGTTCTCACCGTGGCGGATCGTCAACGGGCTCGCCGACGCCTTCGACGCCGGCGTGAGCACCATGCCACCGCCCGAGGGCACCGGCATGGTCACCGTGTACGTCGTGGTGGCCCTGGCCGTCTCCGCGCTGTGCCTGCTGGCGCTGCGGGTCCGCTTCGCGAAGGCAGGTCGACGATGAGCGAGCTGGTCCTGTCCCACGTCTCCCGGTGGTTCGGCAACGTGGTGGCCGTCAACGACGTGACGATGACGATCGGTCCCGGCGTCACCGGGCTGCTCGGTCCCAACGGCGCCGGCAAGACGACCCTGATGTCGATGATGTCGGGCTTCCTGGCGCCCTCAGCGGGCACGGTCGAGCTGGACGGTGCGGCCGTGTGGCGCAACACCGAGACGTACCGCCGCCTCGGGCTGGTGCCCGAGCGTGAGATCAGCTTCGGCTACCTCACCGGCCGCCAGTTCATCCGCGCCAACGCCGACCTGCACCGGCTCCCCGACGCCTCCGCCGCGACCGAGCGGGTCCTGGAGCGGGTCGACATGGTCGAGCCGGCCGGGCGCAAGATCGACACCTACTCCAAGGGGATGCGCCAGCGCGTCAAGATCGCGGCGGCACTGGTCCACGACCCCGACGTGCTGCTGCTCGACGAGCCGTTCAACGGCGTCGACCCGCGCCAGCGGATGCAGCTGATGGACCTGCTGCGCACCATGGGCGACGAGGGCCGCACCATCCTGTTCAGCTCGCACATCCTCGAGGAGGTCGAGCGGCTCGCCCGGCACATCGAGGTCGTCGTCTCCGGGCGCCATGCGGCCTCGGGCGACTTCGGCGCCATCCGTCGCCTCATGACCGACCGTCCCGTGCAGTACCACCTGCGCACCGACGACGACCGGCGGATGGCGGTCGCGCTGATGGCGCAGACCTCCGTCCGCGGGGTCACCTTCGGCCTGCGCGGCGGCCTCGACGTCGAGGTCTCCGACCTCGGGGCGTTCGCCCAGGGTCTGGCCGTGTGGGCCCGCCGCGACGACATCTCCCTGCTCGAGGTCTCGCCCAGCGACGAGTCGCTGGAGAGCGTCTTCTCCTACCTGGTGGCCCGATGATTCCCACGATCGCCAAGCTCGCCCTGCAGGCCACCGTCGGCCGGCGCCGGTTCTGGTTCCTGCTCGCCCTGCCCCTCATCCTGGTCGCCGTCACCGTGCTGATCCGGGTCTTCACCGACGACCCCGAGCTGGCCTGGAACAACCTGCGCGACCTCGGTCCCCCGCTGCTCGTGCCCCTGATGGCGCTCATCGCGGCCTCGTCCGTGCTGGGGCCCGAGATGGACGACGGCTCGGTGGTCTACCTGCTGGCCAAGCCGGTCAACCGGTACGCGGTCGCCTTCAGCAAGTACGTCGTCGCGCTGGCCGTCACGCTCGTCCTGGGCACGCTGCCACTGCTGGTCGCCGGGATCGCGGTGCGCCCCGACGCGGTGCCGGAGTCCCTGGCCCTGTGGGTGGGCTGCGCGATCGGCGCAGCCGCGTACACGGCGCTGTTCCTGGCCCTGAGCGCCTCGTGGCGCCACGCGGTCGTGGTCGGGGTGCTGTTCATCCTGATCTGGGAGTCGACGCTGGGCTCGATCCTCAGCGGTGTGGCCTGGCTCAGCGTCGCCCAGTGGGGCGCGCGGGTGACCGAGGCCCTCGAGCCGTCGCTGCCCGCGGCCGACATCCCGCTGTGGTGGGCCCTGGCCGGCGCGATGGCCCTCACCGTCGGTGGCGTGTGGTGGGCGGGCGAGCGGCTGCGCTCGTTCACCCCGTCCGGCACCGAGTGACCCCGGACGCACGAGAGCCCGCGGCCGGTGGCCGCGGGCTCTCGTGGTCGACGGGGGTCAGTACGCGTGGCGACCGCTCCAGAAGAGGGCGATCGCGATGTTGAGCACCGTCATCGCGGTCAGCGCCCAGTAGAGGCCGTTGGGGATCTTGGGCTTGCGCATGTTGACCATGACCAGCACCAGGATGACCAGCGAGATCGCGAACTTCACGCCGATCTTGGCGTGGTTGACGGGGCCGTCACCGGCCTCCAGGAGGCCGACGAGGAACAGGCCGGCCAGGAAGGCGGTGCCGGCGCCGTCGCGGACGATCCCGGTGATCTTCTTCTCCGGGTCGCGGACCTGGGCGAGCAGGCCGCCGAGGAGGGCCGCGAAGCCGAGGATGTGCAGGAACAGCAGGATGAGCCCGACGGTGTTCATGGGGCCACCCTAGCCGCCACTGACAACGTGTCGGGAAACCTCGCCGGGCCGGTCTTACGGCCCTGACGGCTGCCTCAGAGCAGGCGGCGGTCCGAGGCCCAGCGGGTCAGCTCGTGGCGCGAGGACAGCTGCAGCTTGCGCAGCACCGAGGACATGTGGGTCTCCACGGTCTTCACCGAGATGAAGAGCTCCTTGGCGACCTCCTTGTACGCGTACCCGCGGGCGATCAGACGCATCACCTCGCGCTCGCGCTCGGTCAGCCGGTCGAGGTCCTCGTCCACGGCCGCGACCTCGATGGAACCCGCGAAGGCGTCCAGCACGAACCCGGCCAACCGCGGCGAGAAGACGGCGTCGCCGTCGGAGACGCGGCGGATCGCGTCGACCAGCTCGGGCCCGGTGATCGTCTTGGTGACGTACCCCCTGGCTCCTCCGCGGATCGTGCCGATCACGTCCTCCGCGGCGTCGGAGACGCTCAGCGCGAGGTACCGGGTCCCGGGGTCCGGCTGGCGGCGCATCACCTCGACGCCACCGCCTCCCGGGAGGTGGACGTCGAGCAGGACCACCGCGGGGCGGGTCCGCGCGATCACCTCGACCGCGACGTCGACGTCGGGGGCCTCCCCCACGATGTCGATCACCCCGGCACCGGCCTCGGTCAGCTCGGCGCGTACCCCGGCACGGAACATCGCGTGGTCGTCGACCACCACGACCCGTACGGCTCCGGCCTGCGCGGGGGTCTCATCCACGGTTCTCCTCCTGGCTCAGCGGCATCTTCAGCCGCACCTCGGTGCCCTCGCCGGGCGCCGAACGGATCACGGCCGTTCCGCCGTGACGCTCCATCCTGTCGATGATGCTGCCACGGACACCGCGTCGGTCGCTCGCCACCGTGTCGAGGTCGAACCCGGCGCCCCGGTCCCGCACGAACACCTCGACGACCTCGGCGCCCACCTCCGCGTACACGTCCACCCGGCCCACGCCCGCGTGCTTGGCCGCGTTGACGACCGCCTCGCCGGCGGCCTCGCTGACCGGGCGCAGCCGCTCGTCGAGCGGGGCGTCCCCGACGACCACCACGTCGACGGTCACCGGGTGGTCGGTCTCCACCCGGGCCGCGAGGTCGCGCAGCGCGCCGGCCAGCGTGGTGTCGTCGGCCGGGTCCGTCTCGAAGAGCCAGGTCCGCAGGTCGCGCTCCTGGGCCCGGGCCAGCCGGGCCACGGTCGTGGGGTCGTGGGCGTTCTTCTGGATCAGTGCGAGGGTCTGCAGGACGGAGTCGTGCAGGTGGGCCGCGACGTCCGCGCGCTCCTGGCTGCGGACGCGCTCGGCGCGCTCGTCACCCAGGTCGCGGACCAGACGGACCACCCAGGGTCCGCCCACCAGGGCGAGCCCGGCGACGCCGAGCAGGCCAGCGACCATCACCGGCCAGGCCGCGGTCACCGGGCCGCTGCGGATCGCGAAGACGGCCAGCGCGACCGCCACCAGCCCCAGGCCAGCACCGACCCGGGCGTACGCGGCCCAGCCGCCGCTGCCGAAGACGGCGCTGAGGGGGTCGAGCTTGCCGGAGGTGTCGAGCCAGCGCTCACGCTGGGCCTCGTCGGCCTGGCGCCACAGCAGCGCCAGACCGGTGAGGCCGAGCACGACGGGCCAGAAGAGGATCCCCGACCCGAGGACCGACTGCACGGCGATGACCAGGCCCAGCATCAGCGCGCCGAGCGCAATCGCGGGGCCGGCGTCGGAGAGCACGGACCGGGC
This sequence comes from Nocardioides sp., assembly GCF_051876515.1. GTDB lineage: Bacteria > Actinomycetota > Actinomycetes > Propionibacteriales > Nocardioidaceae > Nocardioides. Next base: position 19,709 of record NZ_JBJEHY010000165.1, read on the forward strand.
GCCGGGACGCCGTCCACCGCGGGTGGCGCTGGCCAGCCCCGGGGCCTCCTGGGCGTCCCGGGGAGCGGAGGGCACGAAGATCCACAGCCCTGCGTAGAGGGCGATCCCGAACCCGCTGAGCAGCGCGGTCGCGACGAACAGCGCCCGCACCCACAGCAGGGGGACGCGCAGGTGCTCCGACAGCCCGGCAGCGACCCCGCCGACCACGGCGTGGTTCAGGTCGCGGTACATCCGCCGCGGCTGCCAGGGCGCGTCGGCGCCCGGCGGGAGGCCCGGGTGGGGGCGCGGCGGGGGTGGGGGCAGTGCGGTGCTCATGGTGCTCCCATGGTGGCAGGCCACCGGGGCCCGCCACAGGGGGAACTCCCCTGAGACGACCCTGAGGCCGGGCGTGGGAGGGTCGGTACGAATCAGGGTCGTCCCCGATGGTGGGGCCCGCACCGGCGCGACAGAGTGGAGCCATGGACAACGCAGCACCCACCCCCGGCGCCCAGCCAGGCTCGCAGCCCGGCCCGCAGACCGGTCCGCAGCCCGGCGGTCAGGCCGGCCCCCAGCCCGACGGGGACCCCGTCGGCCAGCCCACCCAGGCACCGCCCGCCGGAGCGCACGACGGTCACTACCGTGCGGCGGTCCGCGACCTCGCCGAGCTGCGCCGCAGCCGCACCAACCGGCACGTGGCGGGCGTGGCCGGTGGCGTGGCCCGCCACTTCGACGTCGACCCGATCGTGATCCGCATCCTGCTGGTCGTGCTCACGTTCTTCGGCGGCGCCGGACTCATCGCGTACGTCGGCCTGTGGCTGATGGTGCCCGAGGAGGAGACCCCGGCCCGCCCGTTCGGTCTGGACGACCGCAGCCGCTCCGTGGCCGTGATGATCGTCGGCGGGCTCAGCGGCGTCATCGCCCTGGCCTCGGTGGCCGGGAACGGGCTGGAGAACCTCTGGTGGCTCGGCCCGGTGGCGGCGTTCGTGATGCTGGCCCTGGTCCTCACCGAGAGGTCGCGGCGCAACGCACACCAGTCGCCGTACGGCCAGCCGCCGTACGGCCAGCCTCCCTACGGCCAGGCACCGTACGGGACGCCCGCGGCGCCCGCTGCTCCCGCGCCGGGAGGAGCCCAGGGGTCGAGCGCCGCGCCGGGCCCGGTGTCCGGCGAGGCCACCAGCGCGACCCCCGTGCCGTCGGAGGACGTGGAGATGACCGCCCCGTTCGCCGCGTACGCGACCGCCGGGCAGCAGGCCCCCACCACCTGGAGCCCGGAGCAGCGCGCCGCCGCACCGACGGCGGTGTACCCGGACCCGACGCGCAGCTACCCGATGCCGCCCCCGCCGCGCCGGACCAACCCGCGCAAGCGTGGCCCGATCCTGTTCTGGTTCACCCTCGCGCTGATCGCGGTCGGCATCGGTGTGGTCAGCCTGATGGAGCTCACCGGCGTCGCCGTGGCCGACTCGGCCTACCCGGCCGTCGCCCTCGGCGTCACCGCGACGATGCTGCTGGTCGGCGCCTTCTGGGGCCGCGCCGGAGGCCTGGTCGCCCTGGGTCTGCTGCTCAGCGTGCTCACCGTGGGCGTGACCTCGGCCGAGCAGTTCGAGCGTGACGACCAGACCTTCACACCGACCACGGCCAGCCAGGTCGCCGACCGGTTCGAGATGCACGCCGGCACCTTCGTCCTCGACCTGCGCGAGGTGAGCGACCCCGCGCGTCTGTCGGGGCGCGAGATCACCATCGACGCCGGCGCCGGCGAGGTCCGGGTGATCCTCCCGGCCGGGATCGACGCCCGGGTGAGCGCCGAGGTGGGTGTCGGCGAGAGCACCCTGTTCGGGGAGAACGTCGGCGGGCTCGGCACCAGCCACACCCGCGGCAGCGACACCGGGGCCACGGCCCCCGACATCGAGATCAGCATCGACCTGGGCGTCGGCTCCGTGGTCGTCGAGCAGGAGAGCGGAGAGCTGTCATGAGCACCTACCCCGAGGCGAACCCCTTCGCCGACCCGGCCGAGTCCACCTCGGGCCGCCACCCGGTCAACGTGGGCCACCTGGTCATGGGCGTCGCGTTCGCCTGCATCGTGGCCGGCTGGGCGCTGTACGTCGGCGAGGTCGTCGACCAGGACGACCTGCGCTGGCTGGCCCCCGTGCCGTGGCTGGCCGCCGGCATCATCGGCGTCCTCGCCGTGGTGCTCGGCCCCTGGCGCCGCAACCGTGCCGCGGAGGCCGAGCGTCTCGAGGCACAGCGCCAGCACGCCGCGGCCGTCCGTACGGCCTCGCTGGAGGACGACCTCCTCGGCGGTTCCGAGGGGTAGTTCCCACCCGCCTCACCTGTCGCAGGAATCCCCGCCTTGGCGGGGATTCCGACTTGGTGTGGGTGTTGCAACCCCCACATGACGTCGAAGTCCCCGCCAAGGCGGGGACTTCGACACGTACGCAGCCGTACGGATCAAGCCCCGCCGAGCACCCCGACCGCCACCTCGGGGTGGTCGGTGATCACCGTGTCCACGCCCGCGGCGAGGAACGCGGAGACCTCGCCGGCCAGGTCGCCGTGCGCGCGGGGGTCGGTCCCGACCTGCAGGTTGGTCGGCAGGAAGCGGTTCTCCGCGCGCAGCGTCCACACGTGCACGGTGAGGCCGAGGCGGTGCGCGTCGTCGACCAGGGTCGACGGTCGCCCGATGCGGCCGGCGGTGTCGCGGGGCAGCACCCGGTTCCGGTGCGGTCCGACGCCGTCGGCGTACTCGTCGATGCGGGCCAGTCCCTCGGGCGTGCACAGCTCCGCCCAGCCGCGGGTGTCGTCCGCGACGAGGTCGGGCGGCCCGCCGCGACCGGCGCCGAGCAGCTGGACGACGGGCAGCGCGCTGCGGGAGGCGACCTCGCGCAGCACCGTGGTCTCGAAGCTCATCACGCTGACCCGCGACCACGCGTGGTCCAGCCCGTGCCGGGCCAGGTCGGCGAGCAGTGGCGTCACCACCTCGAGCCCGAGGGCGGCGAAGCGAGCGGCGTGCTTGAGCTCGACGAGTACGCCGACGGGCCGCCCGCGGCGTACCGACTCGGCCCCGACCATGGCCAGCACCTCGCTGAACGTGGGCACCCCCTCGGCGCCGTCGTGCGTGGTGTTGGCGGGCCGCAGCCGCGGGAACCGTTCCCGGGCGGCGAGCCGCTTCAGCTCGGCCAGGGTGAAGTCCTCGACGAACCAGCCGCTCATGGTGGCGCCGTCGACGACCTTGGTCGTACGCCTGGCCGCGAACTCCGGGTGCCGGGCGACGTCGGTGGTGGCGCTCAGCTCGGCGTCGTGCCGGGCGACCAGGACGCCGTCGGCGGTGATGACGAGGTCGAGCTCGATCTCGTCGGCGCCCACCCGGACCGCGGTCCGGTAGGCGTCCAGGGTGTGCTCGGGCCGGCTGCCGCTGGCGCCTCGGTGCGCGGCGACGCTGGGGGCGAGGACCAGGCTGGGCGTCTGCGACGCCAGTGGAGTCACGCTCATGGTGCGAGCGTGGTGGAGCCGTACGACGGGGTCGTGGCGGGGCGGTGAACGGCGGACGACGGCCTCGTGGACACCCCAGGTTTGCAACAAAGTGCATAGGTGCGCCGAAACCCTTGCGATCGTGACAGTTCCAGTGTCAGAGTGCGGTCATGAAGATCGCCACCATGCTCCAGTACGACGGCAACCCGCGCTCGGCGGCCGACCAGGTCACGGCGCTGGAGAAGGCCGGCCTCGACACCGTGTGGGTCGCCGAGGCGTACGGCTTCGACTCCCCCACCCTGATGGGCTACCTGGCCGCCAGGACCGAGACGGTCGAGATCGGCTCGGCCATCCTCAACATCTTCTCCCGCACGCCCGGCGCACTGCTCCAGACCGCCGCGGGCCTCGACAACGTCACCGGCGGCCGCGCGATCCTCGGCCTCGGCGCCTCCGGCCCGCAGGTCATCGAGGGCTTCCACGGCGTCCCGTACGCCCGCCCGCTCAAGCGCACCGCCGAGGTGATCGACCTGATCCGCCGGGGCCTCAAGCGCGAGCCGCTGACCGGTTCCGGCGAGTTCAACCTCCCCCTCGACAAGGAGCACGGCGCGGTCACCGGCCTCGGCAAGCCGCTGAAGCTGCTCACCAAGCCCGAGCGCGACACCATCCCGATCTGGGTCGCCGCCCTCGGCCCCAAGAACGTGGAGCAGGCCGCAGAGATCGCGGACGGCTGGATCCCCCACCTGTTCCACCCCGAGAAGGCCGACCGCGTGTGGGGTGACGCCCTGCGCGCCGGTGGCGCCCGTCGCTCCGCCGACCTGGGCACCCTGCAGATCACCGCGGGCGGCCTGGTCGCGATCGGCGAGGGCCCCGAGACCAAGGCGATGCTCGACTTCGTACGCCCGCTCTTCGCACTGTACGTCGGCGGCATGGGCGCGCGCGGGAAGAACTTCTACAACGACGTCGCCCGCGCGTACGGCTACGAGGAGGCCGCGGAGAAGATCCAGGACCTCTACCTCTCGGGCAAGAAGAAGGAGGCCGAGGCCGAGGTGCCACTGGAGTGGCTCGAGGCGGCCAACCTCGTCGGCCCCGAGTCGTACGTCAAGGAGCGCCTCGCCGCGTTCGCGGAGGCCGGCGTCACGCACCTCAACGCGTACCTCTTCGGCGACGACGCACCCCGGACCGTGGAGAAGCTGAAGGAGTGGACCGCCTGATGGCCGCGCCCGCACGTCCCAGCATCCTCGAGGCCGAGCACGAGGACTTCCGCGCCATGGTGCGCGCCTTCCTCGAGAAGGAGGTCGTCCCGCACCACGCCCAGTGGGAACGCGACGGCATCGTGCCGCGCGAGCTGTGGCTGCGCGCCGGCGAGCTTGGCCTGCTCTGCTTCGACGTCGACGAGCAGTACGGCGGCGCCGGCATCAAGGACTTCCGCTACAACATGGTGCTGGGCGAGGAGATGGGCCGCGCGGGCGCCTCGGGCCCCGGCTTCCCGGTGCACACCGACATCATCGTCCCGTACATCTCCTCCCTGGGCACGCAGGAGCAGAAGCAGCGCTGGCTGCCCGGACTGGTCAGCGGAGAGCTGATCTCGGCGATCGCGATGACCGAGCCCGGCGCCGGCTCCGACCTCCAGGGCATCCGGACGACGGCGACCGACCAGGGCGACCACTACCTGCTCAACGGCTCCAAGACCTTCATCTCCAACGGCATCAACGCCGACCTGGTGATCGTCGTGGCCCGCACCGACCCCGACGCCGGGCACCAGGGCATCAGCCTGCTCGTGGTCGAGCGCGGTATGGAGGGCTTCGAGCGGGGCCGCAACCTCGACAAGATGGGGATGCACGCCCAGGACACCGCCGAGCTCTCCTTCACCGACGTGCGGGTGCCCAAGGAGAACCTGCTCGGCGCCGAGGGCAGCGGGTTCATCTCGCTCATGGTCAACCTGCCCCAGGAGCGCATCTCGATCGCGTGCCTGGCGGTCGCGGCGATCGAGCACGTCCTGGACCTGACGCTGACCTACGTCAAGGAGCGGGAGGCGTTCGGACGGCCCATCGGGGCGTTCCAGAACACCCGCTTCGTCCTCGCCGAGATGGCCACCGAGGCCCACGTCGCTCGCGTCTTCATCAACGACTGCGTGACCCGGCTCAACGCCGGGGAGGCCGACCCGTCCCTGGCGGCGATGGCGAAGTGGTGGACCACGGAGCTGCAGAAGAAGGTCGTCGACGCCGGCCTGCAGATGCACGGCGGGTACGGCTACATGAGCGAGTACCCGATCTCGAAGGCGTACACCGACACCCGCATCCAGACGATCTACGGAGGCACCACCGAGATCCAGAAGGAGATCATCGGCCGCTCGCTGGGCCTGTGATCCGGCCCGTCTCCGCACGGTTCCTGCCGCCCGCCCCGCCGCCCACCGCGGCGGGGACGGGCGGCAGGTCCGTACCGGGGCAGAAATCTCTCCACAGTGCGAGATTCCCGGGCCGTTCCGGTGGCCACGGCGGCACAGTTGCCGCATCATGTGACTCACTTCACAGGGTTAACAGTCGTTCACCTGCGCTTCCCGAGTTCGCAGGAGCGGCGGCCCGGCCAACCGGAAGGACACCGAGCAGCATGAGTGACGTACTCGCCGACCGCGCCCGCATCGAGGAGAAGGTCGCCGGGCGCACCCTGGTCGACTGCCTGGCCGACGTGGCCTCCCGGCACCCCGACGACCCCGCGTTCTCCGACCGGCACCGTACGGCCGAGGGCGAGGGCTGGCGGACCCTGACCTGGGCCCAGACGCACTCGCTCGCCCTCGACGTCGCCGGCGCCCTGCTCGCCGAGGGACTGCCGTCGGGCGGCACCGTGGCCATCATGGCCTCCAACCGGGTCGAGCACATGGTCGCCGACATGGGCACCGTCAACGCCGGCGGCGTGCCGATGTCGATCTACAACACCCTCTCCTCCGAGCAGGTCTCGTTCATCGCCGGCCAGTCCGAGCCGTACGTCGCGATCCTGGAGAACGCCGACCACCTGGCGCGCTGGCAGGCCGCCCTCGACCAGGGCAGCGTCGCCCGGGTCGTGCTCCTCAACGCCGAGGACGTGCCCCCGGGTGACCGGTTCGTCCACTGGGACGACTTCGTCGCGGGCGGCGCGGCCTGGCGTGCCGCGCACGCCGACGAGCTCGCGGCCCGCCAGTCCTCGGTCGCGCTCGACGACCCGGCCACGTACCTCTACACCTCCGGCACCACCGGCAACCCCAAGGGCGTGGTGCTCACCCACCACAACGTCCTGTTCGAGGCCATGAGCACCCTCGAGGCCGCCGACCTGGGCAGCCCGCAGCGGCAGATCAGCTACCTGCCGCTCGCCCACATCGCCGAGCGCGTGCTGGGGCTGTACGGCCCGCAGATCAACGCCAGCCACACGTACTGCATCGGCGACCCGGCCGAGCTCCTCGCCACCCTCGGCGAGGTCCACCCGACGGCCTTCTTCGGTGTCCCGCGCGTGTGGGAGAAGATCAAGACCGGCATCTCCGCCAAGCTGGCCGCCGACCCGGACCCGGCCAACGTCAAGATGGTCCAGGACTCCATGGCGGCCGCGCTGGCCTGGGTCGAGGCGCAGGAGACCGGGAACGAGATGACCCCGGAGATCGAGGCCGCCTACAAGCAGGCCGACGACGCCATCCTCGGCTTCCTCAAGCTCCTCCTCGGCCTCGACCAGGCCACCTGGACCGCGTCGGCCGCCGCTCCGATGCCGCTCGAGGTCGCCAAGTTCATGGCAGGTCTGGGCCTCAAGGTCTACGACGTGTACGGCATGACGGAGACCTGCGGCGCCGTCACCGTCAACGGCTCGCGCGGCTTCCGGCTCGGGACCGTCGGCCGTGCCATCTCCGGCGTCGAGATGCAGCTGGGCGAGGACGGCGAGGTGATGGTCCGCGGCCCCGTGATGACGCCCGGCTACCACCGCAACGACCAGGCCACGCACGCCCTCATCGACGACGAGGGCTGGGTGCACACGGGTGACATCGGCGAGATCGACGAGGACGGGTTCCTCAAGATCGTCGACCGCAAGAAGGAGCTGATCATCACCTCGCAGGGCAAGAACATCGCGCCCTCCAACATCGAGAACTACCTCAAGGAGTCCCCGGTCGTCGGGCACGCGATGGCGATCGGTGACGGCAAGCCGTACGTGGTCGCCGTGCTCACCCTCGACGGCGAGGTGGCCCCGGTGGTCGCCGAGCGTCTCGGCATCTCGTACACCGACCTCGCCGACCTGTCCTCCAAGCCGGAGATCCTCGACATGGTCCAGGCCGGCGTCGACGCCGCCAACGAGCGCCTCTCCCGTCCCGAGCAGGTCAAGGCGTGGCGCCTGCTGCCGGACGAGTGGACGGCCGAGTCCGAGGAGCTCACCCCCACCCTGAAGCTCAAGCGGCGCGTGGTGAACCACAAGTACGCCGACGTCGTCGAGGGTCTGTACACCCCCGACGCCTGACCTCCCGCACGCCCCCGCGGGACGTGGACGGCCCGGACGAGAACCCCCCGCCTCGTCCGGGCCGTCGTACGTCCCAGGGCGGTCGCAGGGCAGGCTCAGATGAGCCCGAGCTTCTCGCAGCGCCGGGCCTCGTCGGCGCAGACGTCCTCGAGGCTCACCAGCCCGGGAGCCACCAGGACCGACGTCAGGTTGGCGGTGGTGAGGGTCTCCGGCTCGTGCAGCCAGCTCGGCACCCCCTCGAACTCCTCGGCGCCCGGGTAGTCCGTACGCACCATCGCGTGCACGACCACGTTGGCGGCGTCGGTGCTGATCGCGGAGACCGGTACGTGCACGACCTCCTCCACCGTGCCCGCCACCAGCGCCCTGGCCGCCTCCAGGTCGGAGCCGAACTCGACTCCCTCGACCGGCTCCGGCGTACCGACGAACCAGTCCGCGCCGGGAACCAGCGTCCCCACCGCGACGAACGACACCCCGTCGGCGGCGACGACGTACTCCTCGGCGGCCTCCACGTCGACGGCCTCGACGACCACCGCTCCGACCCCGGCGTCCATCGCCTCGTCGAACTGCTCCCGCTGACGGCCCGCGTCGCCCTCGGCGTCGTACACCGTGACGGTGCAGCCGTCGCACACCTCGTCGACCTGCGCACGGAACACGTCCTGGTCGATCGCCCGGCCCGCGGCGCTCCCGTCAGCCACCAGGACGGCGACCACGCTGGGGTCCGTGGCCACGCAGGCGGAGAGCAGGGGCACGGTCAGCAGGAGCGGGATCAGGTAGCGCATGGGAGGGCCATCGTTGCACGTACGGGGCGCGGGGCCGGTGTTCGTGGTGACGTTGGTGCGGGGTGTTGGCGATGGGGTGTGTGGTGCGGGGCGGGCGGGTGGTGCGGGGCGGGTGGTGCGGGGCGGCCGCCTCCTCCCGGTGACCCCAACGTGGGTCAATCACCCCAACATGGGGTCACTCGGAGAGGGTTGCGTCGGTCGCGAGAGCACAGCAGACCCCCGCTGAGCCCGACCGGTCGACGTCCCATTTGGGGACGGTCGGAGAGGTTTCGGGGGGCGGAGATGCCCTCCCATTGACCCCAAACGAGGACGGAGCCCTCCCAGTGACCCCAACGTGGGTCAATCACCCCAACTTGGGGTCACTCGGAGAGGGCACGGAGCGGCAGCTGCCCTCCGCTCGTACCTCGCTGCGGTCACTCCCACTCGAGACCTGACGGAGCGGCAGCTGCCCTCCGCTCGTGCCTCGCTGCGGTCACTCCCACTCGAGACCTGACGGAGCGGCAGCTGCCCTCCGCTCGTACCTCGCTGCGGTCACTCCCACTCGATGGTGCCCGGGGGCTTGGAGGTGATGTCGATCGTGACGCGGTTGACCTCGGCCACCTCGTTGGTGATGCGCGTGGAGATCTTCTCCATCACCTGCAATGCCAATACACTTGAAATGATTATTCATTTTTCCGAGGTCCTTGTTGCGAAG
>NZ_JBJEHY010000166.1:0-8377 GCF_051876515.1 Nocardioides sp.
TCCACACGCGCAGGCCACGACGCTCCACGAGACCGGCCACGGTCGCGTCGGGAACCTCGCCGATCCCCGCCTGCAGCGTCGCGCCGTCGGCGATCTGGGCAGCCACCTGCGACCCGATCCGCACGGCGTCGTCACCCGGGGCAGCCGGGGCATGGGTCAGCAGGGCCGCCTCGGCCTCCACGCCCAGGTCGATCTCGTCGAGGTCGATCTCCGCGTCGCCGAAGGTCCACGGCATGCGGGGGTTCATCTGGGCGACCACCAGCCCGCCGCGCGCCCGTGCCGCGGCGACGGCCGCCGGCAGCACGTTGACCTCCACGCCCAGGGACACCTTGCCGTCGCGCGGCGTGGTCGTGTGCAGCACCACCACGTCGACCGGCAGGTGCTCGCCGTACAGCGCGGGCACCATCGACAGGCGCGACGGCACGTACGCGAGCTGCGGGTGCTTGCGCATGCCGGGACCGACGAACGTGGTCTCCGGGACCACCCCGTCGGGGACGGTCACGTACGGCTGCAGGTTCAGCGCGTGCAGCACCGGCGACTGCATCGCCTCCAGCAGGGGAGTGAGCACCTGGACCGGCGTGGCGAAGTTGCCGCTGGTGACCACGCGCTGACCCGGGCCGCGACCGCGGGCCGCGGAGAGGACTTCCTCGATCTCGACTGTTCGCACTCCTCAACGATGGCACGTCGCCGCCCACGCGCGACAGTGCTGGGACCTACGTCCCACCGGCGGTGGTCCTTCAGCGTGGGTCGGGTCCGCCCGGCCCCGTACGGCCGGAAACTGGTTCGCGGACCACGGCGGTGGCGACGTAGGCTGGTCGGCGTGTGGATGAACGACTGACCTGACCCGCGTCCGAGGCGCGCCCGCGTGGCGCAGCTGCCCGGCGGGTCCGACCCTCCCCGTGGAGGAGCCAGCCGTGAGGAACCCCGTGTCCAGATCCCGCACCGACCACCCCGCCAGCGACGCTGCGCGAAGCAGCACCTTCCAGCCCGAACGCCGGGGAGGCGCCGTCGTCCTGAGCGACCTGACGGTCGCGTTCGGCGGGCGCACCGTCCTGGACGGTCTCGACCTCACCGCCTCGCCCGGCACCCGGCTGGGCCTGCTGGGGGAGAACGGGGCCGGCAAGTCCACCCTGCTGCGCGTCCTGGCCGGCCGCGCGCCCTCACGGGCCGAGGTCAGCGGCGGGTGCGTCGTACCGACGTCGCTGGCACTGCTCGGCCAGGAGCCTCCGTTCCGCGACACCGACACCGTGGCGGACGTGCAGCGGAGTGTCCTGGCGCCGCTGCTCGACCTCGTCGCCCGCGTCGAGCACGCCTCGGCCCGGCTGGACGACCCCGCGTGGGCCCAGCGGTACGCGGACTGGCTCGAGGAGGCCGGCCACCGCGACGCGTGGGACGCCGAGCACCGGGCCGCCAGCGCGGCGGCCCGTCTCGGTGTCGACGGGCTGGACCCCGGCCGCAGCGTGGGGACCCTGTCGGGCGGCCAGCGGTCGCGGCTCGCCCTGGCTGGTCTTGTCACGACGCGTCCCGACTGCCTCCTGCTCGACGAGCCCAGCAACCACCTCGACGACGACGCGCTGCAGGTGCTGGCCGACTTCCTCGAGGACCTGCCGGGGGTGGTCCTGCTCGCCACCCACGACCGGGTCCTGCTCGACGACGTGGGCACCGACCTGTACGACCTCGACCCCGCCGCGTTGGGGACCGACGGGCTCGGCGGGCGCCGGTTCGGTGGGACCTGGAGCCAGTACGAGTCGGCCCGCGCCGACGCCCGCAGGCGCTGGGAGGAGACGTGGGCCGCCCAGCAGGAGGAGATCGGGCGCCTGCGCGCGGCGGCCGACGTGGGGGAGAAGGACGTGGCCGCGGGCCGCGGGCCACGCGACAACGACAAGTTCATCCACGCCTTCAAGGGCGCCAGGGTCCAGCAGACCGTCGCCCGCCGCCGGCGCGACGCCCAGCGACGCCTCGAGGAGGCCGTACGCACCCAGGTCCGCAAGCCCCGGCCGCCGCTGCGGTTCTCCGCACCGCTCGGCGCGGCGGCGACCGGGCGCGTCGTCACCGTGCGCGGCGCCGAGGTGCCGGGCCGGCTCAGGGTGGAGGTCCTCGACGTCCAGGCCGGCGACACCCTCCTCGTGACCGGCCCCAACGGGTGCGGGAAGTCGACGCTGCTGGGGCTGCTCTCGGGACGGCTCCAGCCGAGCGCCGGCAGCGTCGCCGTGGCCACGCCGTCGGTGGTCGAGCTGGTCCAGGATCCTGTGTGGCGTGACCCCGCACGCACGCCGCAGCAGTACTTCGACGACGTGGTGGGCGAGGGCGGTCCTGCTCTCGGCTCCCTCGGGCTGCTCGCCGCCCGGGACCGGGGCCGTCCGGTCGGGCTCCTCTCGGTCGGGCAACGGCGACGTCTGGCGCTCGCGTGCGTCGTGGCGCGCGCCCCCGAGCTGCTGCTCCTCGATGAGCCCACCAACCACCTCTCGCTGGCCCTGGTGGGTGAGTTGGAGGAGGCGTTGGTCACAACTCCGGGCACCGTGGTGGTGGCCAGCCACGACCGGTGGCTGCGTCGACGCTGGGAAGGGGCCGAGCTGAGGCTCGGATGAGCGGACGCCACGTCGGCGGGAGGTCTCGGCGCTGATAGGCTGGGCAGGCCCGAGCATCCTTTAACGATCCGTCCAGTGAGGCGGAGAAGGAGGTAAGGCGTGCCTCTGCATGCCCCCGCGCTGCTCGTCCTGGAGGACGGGCGCACGTTCCGAGGTGAGTCCTTCGGGGCCACCGGTGAGACCTTCGGCGAAGCAGTCTTCTCGACCGGCATGACCGGGTACCAGGAGACGCTCACCGACCCGAGCTACCACCGCCAGGTGGTCGTCATGACCGCGCCGCACGTCGGCAACACGGGCATGAACGACGAGGACCCCGAGTCCCGCAGGATCTGGGTGGCCGGCTACGTGGTGCGTGACCCCGCGCGGGTCCCGTCCAACTGGCGCTCCCGGCGCACGCTCGACGACGAGCTGCGTGAGCAGGGCGTGGTCGGGATCTCCGGTGTCGACACCCGCGCCCTGACCCGCCACCTGCGCGAGCGTGGCGCCATGCGCGTGGGCATCTCCACCGTCGAGACCGACCCCGAGGCGCTGCTGGAGAAGGTGCGCGCCACCGCCGAGATGGCGGGCGCCAACCTCTCCGAGGCAGTCTCGGTCACCGAGCCGTACCTCGTGCCCGCCCAGGGGGAGCGCCGCTTCACGGTGGCGGCCCTGGACCTCGGCATCAAGGCCAACACGCCGCGGATGATGGCCGAGCGCGGCATCGACGTCCACGTGCTGCCCGCTGACTCCACCATCGACGACGTGCTGGCGGTCAACCCCGACGGGCTGTTCTTCTCCAACGGCCCCGGTGACCCGTCGGCCACCACCGGCCAGGTCGAGCTGCTGCAGGCGGCGCTCGAGCGGGGCCTGCCGTACTTCGGCATCTGCTTCGGCAACCAGCTCTTCGGCCGCGCGCTCGGGTTCGGCACCTACAAGCTCAAGTACGGCCACCGCGGCATCAACCAGCCGGTGATGGACCGCACCACCGGCAAGGTGGAGGTCACCGCCCACAACCACGGCTTCGCCGTCGACGCCCCGCTGGACGGGTCGACCACGACCCCGTACGGCGAGGTGACCGTCTCGCACGTGTGCCTCAACGACGACGTCGTCGAGGGCCTCGAGCTCCGCGACGCCGCGGGCGAGCTGCGCTCCTTCTCGGTCCAGTACCACCCCGAGGCGGCCGCGGGTCCGCACGACGCCGCGTACCTCTTCGACCGGTTCTCGTCGCTGATGGAGGCGCAGCGAGGAACGAGCGGAGCGAATGGAGCGACAAGCAAGCACAGTGCTCATGGCCGCACTGCTGGACAGGAGGCCTGAGCCGTGCCGAAGCGTGAAGACATCAGTTCCGTCCTGGTCATCGGCTCCGGCCCGATCGTCATCGGTCAGGCCTGCGAGTTCGACTACTCCGGCACCCAGGCGTGCCGGATCCTGAAGGAGGAGGGCCTCCGCGTCGTCCTCGTGAACTCCAACCCGGCCACGATCATGACCGACCCGGAGTTCGCCGACGCGACGTACGTCGAGCCGATCACCCCCGAGTTCGTCGAGAAGGTGATCGCCCGCGAGGCAGAGCGCGGCACCCCGATCGACGCCATCCTCCCGACCCTGGGCGGCCAGACGGCCCTCAACACGGCCACCGCGCTGCACGAGAACGGTGTGCTCGAGAAGTACGGCGTCGAGATGATCGGCGCCTCCTTCGAGGCGATCCACCGCGGCGAGAACCGCGAGCTGTTCAACGACATCGTGCGCAAGGTCGGCGGCGAGGTCTGCCGCTCGTTCGTGTGCCACAGCATGGACGAGGTCGAGAAGGCCACCGAGGAGCTCGGCTTCCCGGTCGTCATCCGTCCCTCGTTCACCATGGGCGGGCTCGGCTCCGGCATCGCCTTCGACGCCGACGACCTGCACCGCATCGCCGGCGCCGGTCTCTCGGCCTCGCCGACGACCGAGGTCCTGATCGAGGAGTCGATCCTGGGCTGGAAGGAGTACGAGCTGGAGGTGATGCGCGACAAGAACGACAACGTCGTCATCATCTGCTCGATCGAGAACTTCGACCCGGTCGGCGTGCACACCGGTGACTCGATCACGGTCGCCCCGGCGATGACGCTCACCGACCGCGAGTACCAGCACCTGCGCAACCTGGCGATCGGCGTCATCCGCGAGGTCGGCGTCGACACGGGCGGCTGCAACATCCAGTACGCGGTCAACCCCGAGAACGGTCGCGTGATCGTCATCGAGATGAACCCGCGCGTCTCGCGCTCCTCGGCGCTGGCGTCGAAGGCCACCGGCTACCCGATCGCCAAGATCGCAGCCAAGGTCGCCATCGGCTACACCCTCGACGAGATCGAGAACGACATCACCACGGGCCCGCAGGGCTCGACCGCTGCCTCGTTCGAGCCCACGCTCGACTACGTCGTGGTCAAGGTGCCCCGCTTCGCGTTCGAGAAGTTCCCGACCGCCGACTCCACCCTCACCACCCACATGAAGTCCGTGGGCGAGGCGATGTCGATCGGGCGCAACTTCTCCGAGGCGCTCAACAAGGCCCTGCGCTCCATGGAGTCGAAGGGCTCGGCGTTCACCTGGGCCGGCGAGACCGGCGACAAGGCGGCGCTGCTGGCCGAGGTCGCCCGCCCGCACGACGGTCGCATCCAGAAGCTGATGCTCGCCATCCGCGCCGGGGCCACGCCGGAGGAGATCTTCGACGCCACCAAGATCGACCCCTGGTACGTCGACCAGCTCTTCCTGATCAACGAGGTCGCCACCGACGTCGCGCAGGCAACCGAGCTCGACGAGCGGACGCTGCGCCACGCGAAGCGCCACGGCTTCTCCGACGCCCAGATCGCGGAGATCCGCGGCCTGACGGAGTCCGAGGTGCGCGAGCTGCGGCACGCCGCTGGCGTCCGCCCCGTCTACAAGACGGTCGACACCTGCGCCGCGGAGTTCGAGGCCAGGACCCCGTACTACTACTCGTCCTACGACGAGGAGACCGAGGTCGCCCCGCGCGAGCGGGAGGCCGTGATCATCCTCGGCTCCGGGCCCAACCGCATCGGTCAGGGCATCGAGTTCGACTACTCCTGCGTGCACGCCTCGCAGGAGCTGTCGAAGGCCGGCTACGACACGATCATGGTCAACTGCAACCCGGAGACGGTCTCGACCGACTACGACACCTCCGACCGCCTCTACTTCGAGCCACTGACCCTGGAGGACGTCCTCGAGATCGTCGACGCGGAGCGTGCGGCCGGTCCGATCGCGGGTGTGATCGCCACGCTCGGTGGTCAGACGCCGCTGGGTCTCGCCCAGGGGCTGGCCGACGCCGGCGTGCCGATCGTCGGCACCAGCCCCGAGGCCATCGACCTCGCCGAGGAGCGCGGCGCCTTCGGCCGCATCCTCGCCGACGCCGGCCTGATCTCCCCGAAGCACGGCACCGCCGTCTCCTTCGAGGAGGCCCGCGTGATCGCGCACGACATCGGCTACCCCGTCCTGGTCCGCCCGTCGTACGTCCTGGGTGGGCGCGGCATGCAGATCGTCTACTCCGACGACACGCTCGAGACGTACCTCGAGGCGGCGACCGAGCTGATCAGTGTGGACCGTCCCGTGCTGATCGACCGCTTCATCGACGACGCGGTCGAGATCGACGTCGACGCCCTGTTCGACGGTGAGGAGCTCTTCCTCGGCGGCGTGATGGAGCACATCGAGGAGGCCGGCATCCACTCCGGCGACTCCTCGTGCGCCCTGCCGCCGATCACCCTGGGCCGCAGCGAGATCGAGCGCATCCGTACGGCCACCCACGCCATCGCCTCCGGCGTCGGTGTGCGGGGCCTCATCAACATCCAGTTCGCGCTGGGTGCCGACGTGCTCTACGTCATCGAGGCCAACCCGCGCGCCTCGCGCACCGTCCCGTTCGTCTCCAAGGCCACCGGCACCTCGCTGGCCAAGGCGGCCTCGCGGGTCATGCTCGGTGCCACCATCGCCGAGCTGCGCGCCGAGGGGCTCCTTCCGGCCAGCGGCGACGGCGGTCTGCTGCCGGTCGACGCGCCGATCGCGGTCAAGGAGGCGGTCCTGCCGTTCAACCGCTTCCGCACCAAGGAGGGCCAGTTCGTCGACACCGTCCTGGGCCCGGAGATGAAGTCGACCGGTGAGGTCATGGGCTTCGACGCCCACTTCGGCACGGCGTTCGCCAAGGCGCAGGCCGGCTCCTTCGGCCCGCTGCCGGTGGGCGGCAAGGTCTTCATCTCGATCGCCAACCGCGACAAGCGGACGATGATCTTCCCGGCGCGCGTCCTGGCCGACTACGGCTTCGAGCTGCTGGCCACGGAGGGCACCGCCGAGGTGCTGGGCCGCAACGGCATCCCGTCCACGGTCGTGCGCAAGCACTCCTCGGGCGCCGGCCCGGACGGCGAGAAGACCATCGTCGGCATGATCCAGGACGGCGAGATCGACCTGATCGTCAACACCCCGAACGGCTCGGCCGGCGGGGCCCGTCACGACGGTTACGAGATCCGCTCCGCAGCGGTGCTCACCGGCACCCCCTGCATCACCACGGTGCAGGGTGCGGCGGCTGCCGTCCAGGGCATCGCCGCCCAGCGCAGCGGAGAGGTCGGCGTGCGCTCCCTGCAGGAGTGGGGTGCGCTGACGGCATCCGCCGGGTCGGCCTCGTGAGCACCCCGTACGAGGTCCTCTTCGAACGCGTCCTGACCAAGGTCGACCCGGAGCGCGCGCACCACGCCGCGTTCCGGGCGATCCGGGCAGCCGCGCCGGTCACGGCGCGACTGGGCCGGCTGGAGACCACGCCGGTCTCCGCCATGGGGCTGGAGTTCCCGCACGCCTTCGGGCTGGCCGCCGGGTTCGACAAGAACGGGGTCGGCATCGACGCCCTCGGCGCGCTGGGGTTCGGGCACGTCGAGATCGGTACCGTCACGGGTCGGCCGCAGCCCGGCAACCCGCAGCCCCGGCTCTTCCGGCTCCCCGCCGACCGGGCGGTGGTCAACCGGATGGGCTTCAACAACGACGGCGCCGAGGCGGTGGCCTGTCGCCTCGCGGCACGTGGACGCCGTGTCGGCGGGCCCGTGCTCGGCATCAACATCGGCAAGACCAAGGTGGTCCCCGAGGCCGAGGCGGTCGGAGACTACGAGCTGTCGACGGGACTGCTGGCCCCGCACGCCGACTACCTGGTCGTCAACGTCAGCTCGCCCAACACACCGGGCCTGCGGGACCTGCAGGCGGTCGAGAAGCTCGAGCCGCTGCTCCTGGCCGTACGCCGTCGCGCCGACGAGGTCGTCACCGACCGCCGGGTGCCGCTGCTGGTCAAGATCGCGCCCGACCTCAGCGACGAGGACGTGGTGGGGGTGGCCGAGCTGGCCCTGTCGATCGGGCTGGACGGCATCATCGCGACCAACACCACGATCAGCCGCGACGGGCTGGCCTCGCCGTCCGCGGACGTGGAGGCGATCGGCGCCGGGGGGCTGTCCGGTGCCCCGTTGACGGGCAGGTCGACCGAGGTCGTACGCCTGCTGCGCGGTCGCGTCGGTCCGGACCTGACCCTGATCGGCGTGGGAGGGATCTCCACGCCCCAGGACGCCGCGGACCGTCTGGCCGCGGGTGCCGATCTGGTCCAGGCGTACACCGGGTTCATCTACGGCGGTGCAGGGTGGCCGCGTCGCGTCGTCAGGGGCCTGACCACGCATGGTTGAGGCTGCCGGTCCCCGCCACGTCGTCGCCGAGCTGCTGGCGACGAAGCGGATCGGTGCGTTCCGTCAGCTGACCCTTTCTGCGCCCGGGGTGTCGGAACGGTTCCGTCCCGGCAACTTCGTGGCGAT
>NZ_JBJEHY010000167.1:0-8333 GCF_051876515.1 Nocardioides sp.
GCTTGTTGGCCAGCAGGCCGTGCTCGCGCGCCTCGGCGCTGCCCGCCTCCGCGCCGAGCGCGGCGAGGTCGTCGACGAGCTGGTCGGATCCGAGCCGGGTGACGGCGTCGACCAGGGCCTGGTCGGAGGTCACCACGTTGTGGTCGACCAGTGCCGGAACCTGGTTGTGGGGTGCGCGGATGTCGGTCTGCATCTGGCTACGGTAGGACCCATGGCAACTGAGGGGACGCTTTCGACGTCGCGTGCCCTCGTCGACTCCGCGAAACGGCTGGGCCACCTGCTGTGGCGGCTGGTGGTGGCCACCGTCGGGTCGTGCATGCGGTACCGCGTGACCGGGATGGCGGCCGAGGCGGCGTTCTTCGCGATCCTGTCGGTGCCCCCGCTGGTCTTCGGGCTGGCCGGGGCGATCGGCTACTTCACCGACAGGTTCTCCGCCACCCAGGTCGCCGACGTCAAGCAGGCCGTGCTCGACCTGGCCAGCCAGGCGTTGACGCCCGACGCGGTCGACAAGATCATCGCGCCCACGATCGACGAGGTCCTCTCGAACGGGCGCTACGACGTGGTGTCGCTCGGCTTCGTGATCGCCCTGTGGTCGGGCTCGCGGGCGCTCAACGTCTTCGTCGACACCATCACGATCATGCACGGCCTGGGCGGTCACCGGGGGATCGTGCGCACGCGGGGGCTCTCGTTCGTCCTCTACCTGCTCGCGATGCTGACCGGGATGGTGTCGATCCCGCTCGTGGTCGCGGGGCCGACGCTGGTGCGCCAGTGGCTGCCGGAGCGGCTCGAGCTGGTGATGTCCTTCTACTGGCCGATCGTCACGGTGCTCTGCGTCTGCTTCCTCGCCACGCTCTACCACGTCTCCGTGCCGGTGCGGACCAAGTGGTCGTTCAACCTGCCCGGCGCTGTGTTCACCCTGTTCTGCTGGGTCTTCGGGTCCGGCGTCCTGCGCTGGGTGCTGACGTCGACCTCGGACGCCTCCCGGTCCATCTTCGGGCCGCTGGCGGCGCCGATCGCGGTGCTGCTGTGGCTGTACCTGGTCGCGCTGGCGGTCCTCATCGGGGCCGCGCTCAACGCCGCGTTCGACACGGTCTTCCCGCAGATCACCACGACTCGCGCCCGTCTGGAACTGCTGCATCGCGTACGCGAGCGCATCCGCGTGAAAGACTCCTGACCGTGTCATCGATCTCCCCGGTGCCGGAGGGTGGGCGCGTCTCGCTGCCCGACCGGGCTCGTTCCCCCTGGTGGGAGCTGGGCCGACGCCTCCTGGCCGCCCTCGCCATCCTCGTCGGCACCGTGTGTCTGGTGTGGTTCGACCGGTACGGCTACGTCGACAACAACGACCCGACCGGGTACGTCAGCCTGATCGACGCGATCTACTACACGACCGTGACCCTGTCGACGACCGGGTACGGGGACATCTCGCCGACCAGCGACTTCGCCCGCCTGGTCAACGCGTTCATCATCACCCCCGCCCGCATCGCCTTCCTGGTGCTGCTGATCGGGACGACCCTCGAGGTGCTGGCCACCCAGGGTCGGGAAATGTTCCGGGTCGCCCGGTGGAGGAAGACAATGGCAAACCACGTCGTCGTGGTCGGGTACGGCACCAAGGGCCGCAGCGCCATCGAGACGCTCGTCAAGAACGGTCAGGACCGCGCCGACGTCGTGGTCGTCGAGAGCGGCAACACCGGTCTGGAGGACGCCAACCGCGACGGTTTCGCCGTCGTCCGCGGCGACGCCACGCGGCGCGACGTGCTGCTGCAGGCGGGCGCCGACCGCGCCGGGCACATCATCGTGACCACCAACCGTGACGACTCGAACGTGATGGTCACGCTGACCGCACGCCAGGTGAACCCGGACGCGTGGATCACGGTGGCGGCGCGTGAGCAGGACAACGGGCCGCTGATGAAGCAGTCGGGCGCCAACTCCGTCATCACCTCCTCCGACGCGGTCGGGCGACTTCTGGGCCTGTCCACGCTGTCGCCCATGCTGGGCTCGGTGATGGAGGACCTGCTCACCTACGGCGACGGCCTCGAGGTGGCCGAGCGTGACCTGCTGGTCAGCGAGGTCGGCATGCAGCCGCAGCGCCTCCTCGACCAGGTGATCGCGGTGATCCGCGACGAGAAGGCCTACCGCTACTACGACCCGGTGGTCTCGCTCCTGGCGCGTGGTGACCGGCTGATCGTCGTACGCCCCTCCAAGGAGCTGCCGTGGGCGCCCCGACCGGGCACCCACCAGGAGCTCTCGGCCGACGACCTCGACGACTGATCCGCTCGCGTCACCGCGTGGTGACGTGGCACGTGCGCGGGGCAGGCTCGCGGTCCAGCCGCTCCTGCGTCCACGCGAACAGGTTGTCCATCGCGGGAGAGTCCTCCTCCACCAGGGGGACGTGGTCCCGGCCGGGGTAGCGGCGCAGGTCGACGACCTGTCCGTCGCGGCACAGCCGGCCGACGTACCCGGACTGGACCTCGTCGGAGATCAGGCCGTCGTCGATCCCCTGACCGACCAGCAGCGGCACGGAGGTCCGAGGGGCGGGCACGTTCTCGGTGAGGCGGCGTCCGAGCGCTCCTTCCAGCGGGGCGCTGGAGAGCACGTCGGGGTCGCGGCTCAGCGCGAGCGCCTGGAGGACGGAGACGAGGATGCCGGGCTCAGCGAGGCACCGCGAGGCGAACGCGCGGACGGTCTCCTCGGCTCCCGGCCGTACGTAGCGGCGGAACGTGATCTCCGGGTAGCGAGCCTGGAACGCGTGGAAGACGTACGCCTCCAGCACGCTGCCGCCGGTCACGCCGTCCAGGCCCGACACGAGTCCGGGGAGGTCGGCAGCGGGTGCCAGGGCGGCCACGCCGAGGAGCTCCGGAGCGGGTTCCTCGTGGGCGTCGAGTCCTGCGCGCCACTCGTCCTCGAGCTGGGCCGTCCACAGCGCGGCGCCGCCGCCCTGGGAGTGGCCCCAGACGACCGTGTCCGTCCCGAGCCGGGCCTCGGTGAGCTCGCGGGCAGCCGTGGTGGCGTCGAGCACGGACCACGCAGTGTCCTCGCCGATCAGGTACGGGTGGGTGCCGTCGGTGCCCAGGCCCGGGTAGTCGCTCGCCACGAGCGCCCACCCCTCCTCGACGACGCGCGGCAGCACGAACATGGCGCCCGACTCGAACGGCTCGGAGGCCAGGGACGGGGCGCACTGACGGGCCACGCCGGTGGTGCCGTGGGCCCAGCTGACGACCGGCCAACCGCCCTCACCCTCCGCGGGAACGACCACCAGACCGCTGGCCAGTGAGGGCTCCCCGTCGCCGGTCCTGGTCGTGTACAGGATCCGCCAGCCGAGGGCTCCGTCCGGGACGCCGCGCGTGAACGGCTCGGAGCGGACGAGGCGGCCAGGCTGGTCGGGGACGGTGCGCGGTGCCGCGTAGAACTCGTCGACCACGGGGGAGCCGCCGCGCACGACGGCGGAGAGTCCGGCCGCCCCGAGAGCGAGCACGAGGGCCAGCACGGCTCCCACCGTCCGGCGCCACCCGTGGCGTGTCGGGAGCGTGCCGGGCGGTGCGGCGGGTGCGGCCGGCCGCAGCGTCCGCCAGGCGAGCGTCGCGCCGGCCATGACGAGGCGTACGCCGAGCGCCAGGCACGCGACGATCAGGGTGATGTCGGGCCACAGCAGTGCGAGCACGCCCAGGACCACCCCGGCCAGTCCGAACGCGACCTCGCTGACCTGGCGGTCGCGTTCCGTGGCGCGCACGCCCCGGGCGGCCTGGACGACGCCGTGGACCACGAGCGCGACCCCGACCACCGCGGCGAGCAGCCGTACGGTCAGTCCGAGGAACGCCAGGACGAAGACGCCCGCCGCGACCCACGCCAGCCCCAGCCAGCAGGACGTACGTCGACCGCCCGCGTCGTCCCGCTCGTCGTCGGGGAGCAGCTCGAGGGCGCCGAGCACGACCATGCCTGCCCCCAGGAGCAGGGCCAGCGACCCCAGCGCCGTGGTCGGGCGTGCCACGACCGCGAGGCCCAGCGCCACCACGGCGGCGGCGACGAGCAGCCGCGCCCAGCGGGGCAGCTCCGCGGCACGGCGGCGGAGGCGGGTGCGCAGGCTGGCGGGGAGGGGCACGGAAGGAACCTAGCGGGTGCGGGAGGTGCGGGAACGACGAAGGCCCACCGGATATCCGGCGGGCCTTCGTGGCATGGAGCGGACGACGAGACTCGAACTCGCGACATCCACCTTGGCAAGGTGGTGCTCTACCAACTGAGCTACGTCCGCACGTCCTCGCGGTCGTTCCTGACCGGCGAAGCGAACAGAACTGTAGACGACGTGTCCGGGGCCCTCCGCACAGGGGTCACCGGGTGACGCGCACCAACCCCTTGGCGCCCCGTTCGGCGTCGACCATCAGATGTGAGACGAACGGGAAGTCGCCGGGCTCGGGGAAGGTGAGCTCCACGAACCCACCCTGGGCGGCCTGCAGCCCGAGGGCCTGCGACCCGCCCGCGTGGGCACCGGGCCGCAGCAGGTACGCCCCCTCGAACCAGGTGGTGTCGAACTGGCTGCCGATGACGTGGAAGGAGCTGGGGCGGTTGGGTCCGGCGTCCAGGACCCAGATGCGCACCCGCTCGCCGACGTGAGCCTCGAGCGGGTCGTGGGCGTACTGGTTGGCGTACCCGTTGAAGACCACGGCGTCCGGGTCCTCCTCGGCCAGCTTGGTCGCGTCCGCCTCGCCGCCCTGCTCGCCGAGGTACAGCTCGGACTGCACCAGCACGTAGCTGCGGTCCACCGCGGGGAGGTCGTCGGGCTCGATCACGACAGCGCCGAACAGCCCGTTGGCGATGTGCGCCGACATGGGCATGGTCGAGCAGTGGTACATCCAGACGCCTGCCCGGTTGGCCGTGAAGCGGTACACGAGCTTCTCGCCGGGTGCGATGGTCCGCATCGACGGTTGCGGGGACAGGAAGCTGGCGTGGAAGTCGACCGAGTGCCCCAGGGAGCCGTCGTTGACCAGGGTGATGACGAAGCGGTCGCCGACCCGTCCGTGCAGGGTGGGGCCGGGGGCCGTGCCCTCGTACGTCCAGAGCGTCTGGGTGACGCCGGGTGCCACCTCGGTGGTGGTGTCGGTGACGCGGAACGTGCGGCGGTGCACCCGGTTGCCGGGCGGCAGGGCCTGGAGTGAGGCGTCCCGGGCGGTGAAACCCTCCGGGGCGTCGGCCATGAAGTCGAGGTCTGCCGCGGCGCCGGTGCCTGCGGGGGTGGACCTGCTGCCGTGCGCGGCGTGACCGGCCGGCGGGTCTGCGTCCGCGTCGTCCGCCGCGTCGTCCGCGGCCGTGCCACCTCCGGCGCCGAGTGCCCTCACCTCCAGCACCATGCCCATCTGTCGGTGCCCGAGCAGGGAGCACCAGCCCTCCACGTCGCGGCCCACCACGCCCACGTCCAGCGTGGTGGTGTCGCCGGGAGACACCCTGGGCGACCTCTGGCCCGTCTCCAGGACGAGGTCGTGGACGTCGTCGGACTCGTTGACCAGCTCCACCACGAGTCGGTCGCCGGCCGGGACCTCGAGCGTCGCGGGGTGGTACCGCATGTCCCTGGCCACGACCCGGATGGTCGTGGTCTCGCCGGTCGCGCGTACTCCGCCGTCGGCGCCCTGCACCGCTCCGGCCCGCACCGAGGCGGGGTCGACGGACACGCCGGCGGCGGCGGCGAGGACCACCAGGCCGAGGCCGACCACGACCATCCCGGCGAACTGTCCTCGCGGGCGGGTCGACCCGTGCACGCTGCCGTCCGGCGCCGGGACGGAGGCGGGGTCGTGCTTGGCCCTCCGGGAGGCCCCCAGGGCGCGGACCAGGAGCGGGAGCCAGCTGAGGTACGCGCCCAGCACGAGCAGGGACGCCAGCACCCGTACGAGGCTCGGCACCGGAACCACGCACAGCAGGAGGCCGGCGTTGGCCAACGCGACCCGCAGCGGCGCGCCGCGGTCCAGCTCGGCGGTGGCCGCTCGTACCGGCCGGGGCCCGCCGCCGAGTGCCACCGGCACGAGGTGGGCCAGCGCGCCGAGGAGCACCTGGGCCACGAAGCCCGCCGCGAGGTAGGGGGTCAGCCACCCGAAGGCGGTTTCGACCCCGGCCCACGAGCCGGCCGTCGCGATCCTCCAGGCGAGTGCGACGAGGCAGCCGAACCACCAGAGCACCCCGGCCGCCACCGACAAGGGCGCGAACGTCGTGGGGAGACGACGGCGCGCGGCGTCGACGAGCGCCCACGAGGTGAGCCCCAGGCCTGTCAGGTAGCAGAGGAGACCGATCACCATGACCGGCCGGAGCCCCACCAGCGAGCCCACCGCCGTGACCAGGACGGAGCCGACGAGGACGGGCAGGGCGCGTGCGGCCCACCGCTCGGCGCCGTCGGTCATCCGGGTGCGCAGCATCGTCGGCCACAGCGTCACCAGCGTGCCCACGATGGTCAGGCCCACCCAGCCGAGCAGGTTGAGTGCCGCGTGGGCGACGACCAGGCGCAGGTGCCACGGGTCGCCCGGCCCGCGGGCCAGCAGCGTCCCCAGCACGGCCCCGACGGGGAGCAGGCAGGCGGCCGCCACGTAGTAGTGCACCGTCGAGGCGAAACGCGCCGGCAAGGCGCGACGCAGCATCCCGACGAGGGTCCACGCGTGCCACAGCACCGCCCCCGCCACGGCGGCGGCGCCCACGAGCGTGAGCGGCCAGGTGTCGCTGAGCACGCCGGCGACCACGCCCACGACTCCGGCGTTGAGCGCCAGCAGGCGACCGTCCTGCGCGGCCCGACCGTCGCCGGGGGTCTTGAGCAGGGCGTCGGCGAAGAACCGGCTCCAGACCAGGACGGCGTGGCTGACCGCGCCGAGCAGGAGCAGGTGCAGCATCAGCCAACGTGGTGCCGGGACCCACGGGTGCACGAAGGTGGAGACGGCGGTCGCGGCCAGCCAGACGATGCTGGGCAGGTCGCGCAGCGGGCGGAAGGTGCGCGTCATCGCGACTGGCTCCCTGCGTCGACGGGGCGGGTGGACGGGTCAGGCGAGGGCGGGGCGGTGCGTCCTCGAGCGGGGCGGGTCGCGGACCAGACGGCCACGGCGACGAACGACAGCACGGCAGCCACGTTGAGGGCCCCGCCGACCTGCCACGCCAGGTCGACGCCGTACGCGTCACCCACCAGCACGCGCAGCGCCAGCGAGCCGTGGAGCAGCGCCACCGGTGCGTACAGGGCCGGATGGTAGGGCAGGGAGCGGCGCAGCACGGCGGGCAGAATGACCGGCGCGTGGGCCATCACCATGGAGATCGTGAACCCGAGGAAGACGGCGTGGATCACCGCGTCGTACGCCGCCCCCTCGGCGGTGTGACCGCCGACGAACCAGAGGGTGGCGGCGACCGCGAGCCACGCGTACCCGGCGAGCATGCAGACCGCCATGTAGCGCGTCAGGCCGCTGCTGTGGACCGTGCGGCGCGCGACGTCGTGGCGCACCAGCCACACGGTCAGGGCCGCCAGGGCCGCTCCGAGCAGGACGGTGCCGGGGGCCGGCCACAGGAGCTGGGCCAGGACGCCCGCGGCCAGGATGCAGGAGAGGGTGACCAGGGCGGTGCCGGCGCTGGGGCCCATGGCGAGCCGGGCGAGCTCGAGCCGTTCGCCGGCGATCGTCAGCACGACGAAGCCCACCAGCCAGCCGATGACCCCGTGGGTGGGGGTGCCGGTGGCCCAGAGCAGCGCCGCACCGGTGGCCAGCAAGGCGCCGAGTGCCTGGACCAGCACGGCCTCGTCCCTTTGGCGCCGCCACAGCGGGACGTACAGGACGAGCAGTCCGGCAGTGCCGGCCACCAGCAGCCATCCACCGACCCTGACGGGTGCGGGGGAGAGCAGGGCCAGGACCGCCAGACCGTTGGTGGCGGGGGCGAGGTAGCCGGCGCGGTGGCCCAGGGCCACCGCACGTTCGAGACTGATGACGGTGCCCACGAAGCCGAGGACCATCAGCACACCGTGGACGTCGGGGAGCCGGTCGATGGTCACGGGAGCGGGCAGACCGAGCAGGAGCAGTGCGGCATCGAGTCCCGCGAGCAGGGCGGCGCCGCCCGGCAGGAGGAGCAGGGCCCGTGCCGCCGGGGGACGTGAGGTGGCCATCACGCCATCCGAAGTACGCAGGCACCCGGCTCGGCGAAGGGCTCGAGCTGGGTCGCGGACCCGTCGGTGCCGGTGGCGGCGAGGACTCCCTTGGTGAGGCCGAGGTGGACCGCGCAGACGACCTCGGGGTGCTCATGGGCGGCCTGCAGCAGGGGGCAGGTGCGCAGCCGTACGGTGCCGGCGGAGTCGTCGGTGTCCGGGGAGAACCCGAGGTCCTCGAGGAGGTCCA
>NZ_JBJEHY010000168.1:0-8281 GCF_051876515.1 Nocardioides sp.
CTCGGCGCACGCGCGGTCGAAGCCGGCGCGGTCGTACTCGACCACGAGCACCTGGTCGCCGTAGTGGTCCACGTACTCGCCGCACTCGTCCCACTCGCCGCACGACTCCGTCACCGCGAGGTCGAACCCGACCTTGCTGCCGTCCCACTGGGCGCGGTTCTTCTGGGCGGCCGCGAGCCGGTGCCGGTGGGCGCTGGCGACGAGCAGGCGGGCGTACGCGGTCGCGTTGCGGGCGGTGAGGCGGCGCTTGCTGCGCGTGTACGAGTCGAGGTTGTCGTACTCGACGGCGTCGTAGCCGCTGGCCGCGCACCCGGCGACCCACCGGTCCACGATCCGCGCGAGCCGCTTCCGCTTGGGTGCGGTGGAGATGTCGAGGATCCACTCGTCAGGCCAGCCCGGGTCCGCCAGCGGGCGCCCCTTCACACGTACGACCAGCCCCGGCCGCTTGCGCCAGAAGGCCCGCGAACCCGGCTGGGTCTGGAACGCGTTGACGTAGCAGACGTTGAACAGTCCCTGGACGGGGTCCGCCGTACGGTCGCGCACCACGGTCCCGACCCCCTCGGCCGGCTCCGACGGCCCGCCCAGCTGGTAGTCAAGGTGCTCGGCCGGGTCGAAGCGGGGAGCCGTCCAGGCCGCGTCGGACGCCGACGGTCCGGGCGCGCTGGAGGGGGACGCGCCGTCGGACCGATGCCCGGAACCACACCCCACGACCAGGGCAAGCGTCGCCAGCAGCACCACGAAAGCTCGTCCTCGTCCCACGGAAGAACCCTCGCGCGCACGCAGCTCACACGCAACTTCGGCCACGGATCTCCATGAGGATTCCCCCATCTGGGGGGCGCGCCGGATCACACTGAGGGCATAGCCTCATGGACGCCCCTGGTGACATCGAATCGACCCCCTGCCACATCAGGAAGGGCTTCACCATGTTCACTCGATTCACCCGCACGTCCGTCGCCGGAGCGGTTCTCGCTCTCGCGTCCACAGCACTCGTCGCGACGCCCACGTCGCAGGCAGCCACGCCGACCGCGACATCCGCCGTCGGCGCACTCGACATCCGTGTCGAGCTCAACCTCCCGGACTTCCGTACGGGGAGCCCGAAGGTCTTCGAGGTCACCGGCGTCACGCCGTCGGCCGGTGTCGAGCTCACCAACCTCAATGAGATCTCCAACCCGGACGGCTGGGGCGGCTGGCTCGCCGTCGACATCCAACCCGGCACCCGCCGCGTCGTGCTGACGCCCGACCCGGCCGGCTGGGACTTCCAGACCGTCAAGGTCCGCATCACCTCGCCGGACATCCGCCGACTCTCGGTGGTCTCCGACAAGTTGTTCGGGGACGCCAGCCCCGACCGGTCCATCACGATCGGCTCCAACTACGTCGAGGTCAATTGGAGCATCGCCGACTCCACCAACCTGACCGGGCTGGCGAAGTTCAAGTTCCCGGCGACGTCCACGACCAAGGTGACCCAGCTGCGCCAGGTCGCCCCGGGCCGCAGCGTCCGCGCTTCGGTCAAGGTGACCGGCCCCAAGCCGCGCCCCGGCGGCAAGGTCGACATGGTCCTGACCAAGGGCTCGGCCAAGGTCAAGAAGGTCGTCAAGCTCACCAAGAAGGGCACCGCGACCGCCCTGTTCAAGAAGCTCAAGAAGGGCAAGTGGACGTTCACCGCGACCTACCGCGGGGACGGCCAGCACCTGAGCAGCACGGTCACGAAGAACATCGAGCTCTTCTGACCGCTGGAGCCGTCGGGCGGGTCGCAGCACCCACCCGGCGGCTCCGTCGCGTCCCGCCCGGCACGCGGCGCAGCGAACTGGTCACATCGGACGGTCGACAGGCACCGCGCCGTGCTCCACGCTGGGTGCTGGACGTGGGGGCGTCCGCAGGCCCACGACCCAGGGAGCGACCATGAGCGGCACCGACCCGGACTCCATCTTCGACGACACCGACGGCACCGCCGTACGGCCCCAGCCGGGCGCCGCACCAGACGCAGCCGAGGCTCCGGCGTCGCCCGCGCTGCAGACCGTCGTGGCCCTGCTCGACGCGTCGTGGAAGGACCTCATGCTCCGTGGCGTCCTCGCCGTCGTGTTCGGCGTGCTGGCGATGGCGTGGCCGCTGAGCACCGTGCTCGCGATGGTGCTGCTGTGGGGCTTCTGGGCGCTGGCCGACGGGATCGGCGCCATCTGGCAGGCGTTCCACACCCGCGGCGCCCGCTCGCGGGCGATGACGTTGCTCGTCGGCGTCGTGGCCCTGGCCGCCGGCGTGATCGCGCTCGTCCGCCCCGACGTCACGGCGGTGACGCTCGTGTGGCTGCTCGGCATCTGGTTCATCGTGCGCGCCGTCGTCGAGGTCGCGACCGGGTTCACCGCGGCCCGCGGGCACGCCCGGGCGCTGCTGGTGATGAGCGCCGTCGTCGACCTGATCCTGGGACTGCTGCTGGTGCTGGCCCCCGCCCGGGCCGCGATCAGCCTGTCGGTCCTGATCGGGCTGCTCGCCTTCGCGTGGGGGCTGGCGTTCGTGGCGCTGGCGGTCGTCGTACGCCGCTCCGCAGCAACCGCCCCCTCGGTGACGCGCGAGCACTGACCGCCTGCTCCGACGGACCACGAAGGGCAGGATCCGCCATTCGTCGGCGGCGGCTGCGCGCCATCACTACGCTCCGTACGCAAAGCCCTTCGACGACACGAGGACCTCCATGAACTCCAACGTGCGAGCGATCGCCACCGCCATCACTGCCACTCTCGGGCTTTCACTCCTGGCCGCAGCACCCGCCGTCGCGGCACCCACCGCCGCGGCGCCGAAGGCCAAGGCCGTCGACATCCGCGTCGAGCTCAACCTCCCGCACTTCAGGACGGGCCAGCCCGCCGTCTTCGTCCGTGAGGATGTCGTACCCGGCGCGGGCGTCGAGCTGACCGCTGCGGACCTGGTGGACAACCCGAACGGCTGGTCCGGAAGCCTGGACATCGACATCGACCCCACGACCCAGCGCATCGTCATCAGCGGCGAGGATGACGGCGCCGACTTCGAGACCGCCGTCGTCACCATCGCCAACACCTACCTGGCCGCTCCCAAGGTGATCAACGACGCGCTCCCCGAAGAGCCGGCGTTGATGGAACGCGCCGTGAAGGCGACCGCGAAGGCACTCACCTTCACCTGGACCTCCACCAAGGACCCGAGCGACTCCGTCAACCTCACGGGCAAGGCGACCTTCTCCTACAAGGTCCGGACCTCCACCCGGTTCCGGTCGACGTCGGTCAAGGGCAACCGGGTGGCCTCGTCCGTCGTGGTGAAGAGCCTGATCGGCAAGCCGGCCGGCAAGGTCGTCTTCACCCTCAAGCGCGGCGGCAAGAAGATCGCCACCAAGAAGGTGTCGGTCAACCGCAAGGGCCTGGCGACCGTCTCCCTGCCGACGCGCGGCAAGGGTTCCTACACCCTCGTCGCGGCGTACAAGGGGAGCAAGAAGCACGCGGCCGGCAAGGCAACCCGCACCCTCAGGGTGCGCTGACACCACGCCCGTCCGAAGGCCCCGCCGGTCAGACCGGCGGGGCCTTCGCGCGTCACCGCAGTCGGTGATCGGCGTCGCCTTGCGGGCAGAGCCGAGATGGCGGTGCGGCGTGGCGCTCTGGACCGGAATCCCCGCCGGGCGTGTCATCGATCCATGGGGTGTCGGCGCTCAGGCCAGGGAGAGGAAGAGCTTCTCCATCTTCTTGACGTCGACGCCGTCGAGGCCGTCCTCACTGGCCTCGAGGCACTGCTGGAGGCCGGTGGCGACCAGCGCGTAGCCAGCGCGGGAGAGCGCCTTGTTGACGGCCGCGAGCTGGGTCAGCGCCGACTCGCAGTCGGTGCCGTCCTCGAGCATGCGGATGACGCTGCCCAGGTGCCCGTGGGCGCGCTTCATGCGCGTCACGACGGCCTTGATGTCGGTCGGGTCGAGGTCCACGGAAGTCTCCTGTCGGCTTGCTGCACCGGCGATTCTACATCCCCCTGGGGGGTTGTGTTACATTCCTGATCATAACCCCCCGGGGGGATATCGTTTCGAGGGCCGCGGGCCCGGGAGAGGAAGAGCCGTGCGACAGGTCACCATCGACGAACTCGCCACCGCGCTGGAGAACGGCGCCCAGCTGATCGACGTGCGCGAGCACGCCGAGTACGCGCTGGGCCACGTCCCCGGGGCCGTGGTCGTACCAATGGGCGAGCTGCCCTCGCGCCTCGCCGAGCTCGACCGTTCCCGCGACGTCCACCTGGTGTGCCGCAGCGGCAACCGGTCCGGCGCGATGGCCGACCTGCTCACCGAGCACGGCTTCGGCGCCGTCAACGTGGCCGGGGGCACCGAGGCGTGGATCGCGTCGGGCCGTCCGGTGGAGGGCGCCGAGGCTCTCACGGTCCACACCATCGAGACCGCCTCGCTCGGCGACCGCAGCTACCTCGTCCACGACGGTCGCACCGCGTTCGTCGTCGACCCGCAGCGCGACATCGACCGCGTCCTCGACCTGCTCGCGGCCGACGGCGTGCGCCTGACCCACGTGCTGGAGACGCACATCCACAACGACTACGTCACCGGCGGGTACGCCCTGGCCGCTGCGACCGGTGCCGACTACCTCGTCAACGCCGACGACGAGGTCTCCTTCCAGCGCACCGGGATCCGTGACGGCGACGTCGTCGACGTCTCCGAGCGGATGAGGATCACCGTCCTGGCCACGCCCGGCCACACGTTCACCCACCTGTCGTACGCGCTGAGCGACCCCTGCACGGGCGAGTCCGTCGGCGTCTTCACCGGCGGCTCCCTGCTGTACGGCGCCACCGGGCGCCCGGACCTGCTCGGCACCGAGCACGCGGAGGAGCTGGCCCGCCACCAGCACGCCTCGGCCCGCCGCCTGGCCGAGCTCCCCGACGAGACCGGCGTCTTCCCCACCCACGGGTTCGGGTCGTTCTGCTCGGCCACCCAGTCCACCTCGGCGGACTCCACCATCGGCGACGAGCGGCGCAGCAACCCCGTGCTGACCTCCGACGAGGAGACCTACGTCCGCGAGCTGCTCGCCGGCCTCGGCGCGTACCCGGCGTACTACGCCCACATGGCGCCGGCCAACAGCGCTGGCCCGGACGCCCCCGACCTGTCGCTCCCGCGGTCGGCCGACGCCGACGAGCTGCGGCGGCGGATCGAGGCGGGCGAGTGGGTCGTGGACCTGCGCAACCGCACCGCGTTCGCGGCCGGGCACACGCGCGGCACCCTCAACTTCGGCATCGACGGACCGTTCGCGACGTACCTCGGATGGCTGGTCGAGTGGGGCACCCCGTTGACGCTGCTCGGCGAGAGCGTCGAGCAGGTCGCCGAGGCCCAGCGCGAGCTGGTGCGGATCGGCATCGACCGCCCCGCCGCACACGCCACCGGCGGGCCGTCGGACTGGTCGACGGAGCCACTGGCGTCGTTCGCGACCGCGACGTTCGCCGACCTGGCCCAGGTGCGCAGCCACCGCGACGTGGCGGTGCTGGACGTGCGCCGGTCGGACGAGTACGCGGCCGCCCACATCCCGGGAGCGGTCAACGTGCCGCTGCACGACCTCGTGCGCCACCTCGGCGAGGTGCCGCCGGGCGAGGTGTGGGTGCACTGCGCGGCGGGCTACCGCGCGTCGGTCGGGGCCTCGGTCCTCTCGGCGGCCGGCCGCCACGTCGTCGCCGTCGACGACGCGTTCGACGCCGCGGTCGAACTGGGCCTCACGGTCGCCGCCTCCGACCCCGCCGGGGTGTGAGCCTGCTCGTCGCCGTCGCTGCCGGAGCCCTGATCGGACTCAGCCTGGGCGCTCTGGGCGGCGGCGGTTCGATCCTGGCCGTCCCGGTGCTGGTGCACCTGCTGGGCCAGAGCCCGGCCCAGGCCACCACCGGGTCGCTCGTCGTGGTGGCCGCGACGTCGCTGATCGGCGCCGTGGGCGCACGGCGCACGGTGATGCTCTCGCGCGGTCTGGCCTTCAGCGCGGTCGCCGTCGGCGGCGCACTGGTGGGCGCCCACGCCTCGACGCGGGTGGGCGACGACGTCCTGCTCGCGGCGTTCTCGGTGCTGATGCTCGGCATCGGTGCCTTGATGGCCGTCCGGCAGGTACGCCGTGCCCGGGCGGCAGCGACGGGCACGCCGGAGCCGTACCCGCAGATCGACGACCCGATCATCACCTTCCACCCGACCTTCGCCTGCGACTGCCCGCAGGCCCTCAAGGTGCTGGTGACCGCCACGGCGGTCGGACTGCTGACCGGGTTCCTGGGCGTCGGCGGCGGGTTCCTGGTGGTGCCGGCGCTGCTGCTGGCCCTGCACCTGCCCCTGCGCCAGGCAACCAGCACCTCGCTGGTCGTCATCACCGTCACCAGCCTGGTCGCGCTCGCCGGCCGGGCCGGCAGCGGCGTCGCGCCCGACTGGGGCGTCGTCGCGGTCCTCACCGTCGCCTCGTGCGCCGCGGCCCTCGTGGGTACGGCGCTGGCGCGGCGTACCGACACCTCACGTCTGTCCGGCGCGTTCACCGTCCTGGTGCTCGTCGTCGCCGGAACCACCGCCAGCCAGGCCCTTCCTGCGCTGGTCTGACCACCCCACACCGAACGGAGCCGCACCATGTGCCGACCCACCACCTGCAAGACCTGCCAGAAGACCACCTGGGCCGGGTGCGGCCAGCACGTCGCGTCCGTGAAGGCCGGCGTGCCCGCCAACCAGTGGTGCAACGGCGACCACACCGCGGCCGAGAAGCAGGCTGCGGGCTCGACTCCCGGGTTCTTCGGGCGCCTGCTCGGTCGCTGAGGCGCGCCGCGTCCGCCCGGTCGCGCCCGCGTCAGACGACGCGGGTGGCCGGGGTCTGCTGCGCGGTGATGCCCGGGTCGTCCACGACGACGCCAGCCAGGGCGGCATCGATGCGAGCCATCAGCTCGGGCTCGAGGCGTACGCCGGCGGCCTTGACGTTGTCGTGGACCTGCTCGGGGCGCGACGCCCCGACGAGGGCCGCGGCGACGTTGGGGTTCTGCAGGGTCCAGGCGACCGCGAGCTGCGGCATAGTCAGCCCGGCGTCCTCGGCGATCGGACGCAGGTCCTGAACGGCGCTGAGCACGTCGTCACGCATGAACCGCTTGATGTTGTTGGCGCCGCCCTTCTCGTCGGTGGCGCGCGAACCGGCTGGCGGCGGCTGGCCCGGGAGGTACTTGCCGGACAGGACACCCTGGGCCATCGGGCTCCAGACGATCTGCGAGATCCCGAGCTCCTCGGAGGTCGGCACCACCTCGCCCTCGATGACGCGCCACAGCATGGAGTACTGCGGCTGGCTGGAGATCAGCTGGAACCCCAGCTCCTTGGCCAGCGCGGCGCCCTGACGGATCTGGTCGGCCGTCCACTCGCTGACGCCGATGTAGAGAGCCTTGCCCTGGCGGACGACGTCGGCGAACGCCTGCATCGTCTCCTCCAGCGGCGTCTCCACGTCGAAGCGGTGGGCCTGGTAGAGGTCGACGTAGTCGGTCTGCAGCCGCTTGAGCGAGCCGTTGATCGACTCCATGATGTGCTTGCGCGACAGGCCGGTGTCGTTCTTGCCGCCCGGGCCGGTGGGCCAGTAGACCTTCGTGAAGATCTCCAGGGACTCGCGCCGCTCGCCGGCCAGCGCCTCCCCCAGCACCGTCTCGGCGGCGGTGTTGGCGTACACGTCGGCGGTGTCGAACGACGAGATCCCCGCGTCGAGAGCGGCGCGCACGCACTGCGTGGCCACCTCGTTCTCCACCTGCGAGCCGTGCGTCAACCAGTTGCCGTACGTGATCGCCGAGATCTTCAGACCGCTGTTGCCCAAGTACCGGAACTCCATGCGAGCCACCCTAGACCCGGCCCCCGACAGCACGGTCGCAGCGGTTGAGCCGACCCAGACCTGCGGTGGTTGAGCCCGGGTCCTGCGGTGGGTTGAGCCTGTCGAAACCACTGGTCTACTGCCCGCCCCGGAGTGTCAGTGGGCGTCCCTAGCGTGGGTGTCATGTTCGAGACGACCGCGACAGCCAGCAGCCCGGTGGAGGACCTCTCCACCCGTGGGCTCCTGGCGCGTGCTCGTTCGATGCAGGTGGCGGCCCAGCAGGCAGAGGCCGGCCTCCTCGCGATCGCGTACGAGTGGGCACTCGCGCACCCCGCGCGCGAGGCCGGTACGGGTGCTGCGTTCCGGACTGGTCCGATGGCCGACTTCGAACCGATCGCCGGCGAGGGATGCCCCGAGGTCGACGAGTGCGCCCCCGCCGAACTGGGTGCGGTGCTGGGACTGTCCACGACGGCCGCGAAGCGGCTCATCGGGCACGC
>NZ_JBJEHY010000169.1:0-8228 GCF_051876515.1 Nocardioides sp.
AGCACTTTCCAGCTCCAACCCGACAGCTCACCTCACAGGCGTGGGAAAGGAACACACTCATGCCTGCGATCCGTCGCGCCGCGCACTCGTGCGCGCTCGTCCTGGTGGCCGTGGCCACCCTCCTCGTGCCCGCTCTGGGCACCGCCACCGCCCATGCCTCCGAGCCCTCCACCGACCTGCTCGCCTCCGGCGCCGGCGAGGTCGACACCATCCCGACCACCTCCAAGACCAAGGTGCACCGGGTCACCGCCAAGGAGCGGGTCAACCGCAAGGTCCTGGCAGCCGTCAAGGTCGCCAAGCGCCAGCGCGGTGACGCCTACCGGTACGGCGCCGCCGGCCCGGACGCCTTCGACTGCTCCGGCCTCATCTACTACAGCTACCGCAAGGCCGGTCTCGGCGTGCCGCGCACGTCGGGCTCCCAGGCGGGCCACGTGCGCCGTGTCGCCAAGAAGAACCTGCGCGTGGGGGACCTGATGTTCTTCCACAGCGGTGGCAGCGTCTACCACGCCGGCATCTTCATGGGCCGTACGAAGGGCGGCGTGCAGATGCTGCACGCCCCCAGCACCGGCCGCAGCGTCACGATCGAGAAGCCCTGGACCAGCAGCTGGTTCGGCGGCACCCTGCGCCGCCGCTGACCTCTGCGGCGCCCCCGGGACCGACGTCCACGGCGCGCGGTGATTGTTGAGTGTTCGCCTCGACATTCCCCGCGCGCCTGCGTCGTTCCTTGGGGACAGCGCGCAACACTGTGTGCTGGCGCCGGGTCCCACCGGTCGCCGACTCATCCGTACCACCGTCAAACTGGAGCAATCGTGCGTCGACTGCGTCTGAGCATCGTCACCCTGGCCATCTCTTCCCTCATGCTCGCCGGCTGTGGTGGTTCCGAGGACCCCGAGCCGAAGGCCGAGCCGACCGAGACCGCCACCTCCGAGCCCGCCGAGCCGGCGCTGTGGCCCCTGACTGGCCTCGAGCGTGACGGCAAGGCGCCCAAGCACCCCGTCCTGGTGGTCAAGATCGACAACACCAGCGGCAGCTCTCCCCAGGTGGGTCTCAGCAAGGCCGACATGGTGGTCGAGGAGCTCGTCGAGGGCGGCTACACGCGCCTGGCGACCTTCTTCTACTCCGAGGTTCCCGAGGAGGTCGGCCCGGTCCGCTCCATGCGTGCCAGCGACATCGGCATCGTCCCGCCGGGCGCCACCGTGGTCACCAGCGGCGCCGCCCAGGTCACCCTGGACCGGGTCCGCGGGGCAGGCATCCCGTGGGTCACCGAGGGCGACGAGGGCGTCTACCGGGCCTCGGGCCGCTACGCGCCGTACAACCTCTTCGCGAGCCTGACCACGATCGCCAAGGGGCAGAAGGCCGGCGACGAGCCGCCGCTGTACCTCCCCTTCGGCTCCGCCGACGAGCTGCCCAAGGGCGCCAAGGCGACCACGATCGCGGCCGGCTTCGGCAACCACGTGACCAACTGGACCTTCAGCAAGGGCACGTACGAGAACTCCAACTCGTTCGCCGCCGACGGCGACCACTTCGTGCCGGAGTCGGTCCTGGTGATGCGGGTCGACGTCAAGGACGCCGGCTACCGCGACCCGTCGGGCTCCTTCGTGCCCGAGTCCGTCTTCGAGGGCACCAACGACGCGGTCCTCTTCCACGACGGCCGCGCGGTCCAGGGCACCTGGACCAAGAAGGGCCTGGACGGCGAGATCACCCTGAAGACCAAGAAGGGCGAGGACCTCGTGGTCCCCGCCGGCAAGGTCTGGATCGAGCTGGTGCCGACCGGCACCGGCAACGTCACCTGGGGCAAGTGACGCCCTGACCACGTGACAGCGGGGCCGGGACGGATGATCCGTCCCGGCCCCGCTGTGTCGTTCGTACGCTCCGCCCGCGCCGCGACCCTCAGATGCGGTGGTCGGGGAGGGTCTCCTCCTTCTCGGCCAGCTCGCGCAGGCCCAGGAGGATGAACGCGACGGCGGCCTCGGCGCGCTTGGCCGCGGCCTCCGGCTCGTCGCTGGCGGCGATCGAGATGCCGGCCGCCGACAGGGCGCCGTAGAAGATGCGCCCGAAGGTGTCGATCATCTCGTCGTCGATCTCCCACGTGCCCGGGCCCGCGGCCAGCACGGAGTGGATGATGCCGACCACGATGCCGAAGGTGGAGCGCTCCTCCTCCTGGCGGAACCGGTCGGTGCCGAGAACCGAGGGGCCGTCCTGCATGACGACGCGGCGGTACAGCGGGCTCTGCAGGACGTCGAGGAACGCGCGGAGACCGGCCTGCGCCATCTCCCACGGCTCGGTGATGCCGGACATCGCCTCGCTGACCTGCTCGGCCGCGGCCTGCTCGAGCCGTTCGAAGACGGCCTCGAAGAGCGCCTGCTTGCTGCTGAAGTGGTGGTACAGCGCGCCCTTGGTGACGTCGGCCCCGGAGACGATGGCGTCCAGGGAGGTGGCGGCGTACCCCTGCTGGCTGAAGAGGTCCTGCGCGACGTCGACCAGCGACGCGCGCGTCAGTGCCGAGAAGTGGCGCTGGTTGGACCGGGGGCGCTCGTCGGTGGCAGGCGTCGTGGGTGCGTCCATGGGTGCAGCCTAGTGCGGGCCCTGCCGGGGGCGTGCATGTGCCGCGTCTCACGCGTGCGCGGGCTTGGGGATGCACCGAGCGCTCGCTTAGTTTGGTCTTGAACGATCCGCGGACCTGATCCGCGATCGTCTCTCCCCGAACGACCTCGCTCAGCGCATGCGACTCCTCCCACTTTGTCGCCTCATCCCTCCCCCCTTTGAGCCGCTGAGGGAGGTCGTTCCACGTCCGGGGCCAGGCCGCTTTCGCGGCGAACGGTGCCCGGCAACGGGAGCGGAGCGCATGATGGAGTCATGAGCTCTGCCGAGAAGCGGGGGACCAGACCAGGTCCGGGCACGCTGCTGCTGGCCACCGCCGACCTGCTGGACCCGAACTTCGCCGACACCGTCGTCCTGCTCCTCGAGGTCAACGACGACGGGGCGCTCGGTGTCGTGCTCAACCGGCCCTCCGGGATCGACGTGGTCGACGTCCTGGAGTCGTGGCGCCCGTGCGTGGGGGAGCCGGGCGTGCTCTTCCGGGGCGGGCCGGTGAGCACCGACGGTGTGATCGGGCTGGGCCTGCTGGGCGAGGCCGAGCAGGCGCCTCTGGGGTGGCAGCCCCTGGTGGGGAACCTGGGCGTCGTCGACCTGGACGCGCCCGGCGACCTGGTGATGGACGCGCTGAGCCAGATGCGGGTCTACGTCGGGTACGCCGGATGGGGCGCCGACCAGCTCGTGCGTGAGATCGAGGAGGGGAGCTGGCACGTCGTCGCCTCGCAGCCGGGCGACTGGTTCCGCGCCGACACCTCCGACCTGTGGCGCGAGGTGATGCGGCGGCAGCCCGGGATGTTGGCGTGGCACACGACCAGGCCGTCGGACCCGGACCTGAACTGAGTGGGTCCCGCCTGGGTGGGTCCGGGCCGGGTGGGCCGGAACTGGGCGTGAGAGGAGTTCGCCACACCGCGCGCGGGTCGGTTTCTCGGCCTGGTGCGGCTAGGCTGGGGGATCATGAGCACCATCGGTTTCTCGCCCGGCACCCAGACAGTCGAAGACCGTCAGACCCTGCCTGTCGACGATGGTGACCACGAGCGCTTCTCGCACTACGTCCCCAAGGACAAGCTGACCGAGGCGATGGTCCAGGGCACCCCCGTGATCGCGCTCTGCGGCAAGGTGTGGGTGCCGAGCCGGGCGCCCGAGAAGTACCCCGTGTGCCCCGAGTGCAAGGAAGTGCTCGACTCGATCAATCCCCGCGGAGGCTCGGGGGACCAGGGCTCTGACGCGTGAGCGCGCGGCCTGACGCGCCGCTGCCTCCCGCCTGGCCCGCACGGGCCGCGTGGGGGACTGCGCCCTCACTGAGGGCGTGGCAGCAGGCCGCGATGGACAAGTACGTCGCCACGAACCCGCGCGACTTCCTGGCCGTGGCGACCCCGGGTGCCGGCAAGACCACGTTCGCGCTGACCGTGGCGGCCGACCTGCTCAACCGGCGCGTCATCGACCGGATCACCGTGGTGGCGCCCACCGAGCACCTCAAGGTCCAGTGGGCCGAGGCCGCGGCCCGCGCCGGGATCCCGATCGACCCGACGTACTCGGCCGGACAGGGCAAGACCTCCAAGGAGTTCATCGGCATCGCCGTGACGTACGCCGGCGTCGCGGTCAACCCGT
Source organism: Nocardioides sp. (assembly GCF_051876515.1). Classification (GTDB taxonomy): domain Bacteria; phylum Actinomycetota; class Actinomycetes; order Propionibacteriales; family Nocardioidaceae; genus Nocardioides. The sequence continues at coordinate 4,204 of NZ_JBJEHY010000169.1, forward strand.
TGGCGATGCGGATCCGTACGGAGAACTTCAAGACCCTGGTGATCCTGGACGAGATCCACCACGCCGGCGACGCGCTCTCGTGGGGCGAGGGCGTCTCCGAGGCGTTCGGCCCGGCGACGCGCCGCCTGGCGCTGACCGGGACGCCGTTCCGCTCGGACGTGAACCCGATCCCGTTCGTCACCTACGCCCCGGGCGACGACGGCATCCCGCGCTCGATCGCCGACTACACCTACGGCTACGGCCACGCGCTGGCCGACCACGTCGTGCGTCCCGTGCTCTTCATGGCGTACTCGGGCGAGATGCAGTGGCGCACCCGCGCCGGGGACGAGATCACCGCGCGCCTCGGCGAGCCGCTGACCAAGGACATGTACGCCCAGGCGTTGCGCACGGCGCTGGACCCGCAGGGGTCGTGGATCCCGGCGGTGCTGGAGGCGGCCGACAAGCGCTTGGCAGAGGTACGCCGGCACGTCCCCGACGCCGGTGGTCTGGTGATCGCCAGCGACCAGGAGTCGGCGCGGGCGTACGCGGGTGCGTTGAAGCGGATCACGGGCGAGTCGCCCACCGTCGTCCTCTCCGACGAGAAGGGCGCGTCGAAGAAGATCAAGGACTTCTCCAGCGGTGACAAGCGCTGGATGGTGGCGGTCCGGATGGTCTCCGAGGGCGTCGACGTGCCGCGTCTCGCCGTCGGGGTGTGGGCCACCACGACCTCGACGCCGCTGTTCTTCGCCCAGGCCGTGGGCCGCTTCGTGCGCGCCCGGAACCGCGGCGAGACGGCCTCGGTCTTCCTGCCGTCGGTGCCCAACCTGCTGGGCTTCGCCTCCGACATGGAGACGCAGCGCGACCACGTGCTGGGCCGCAGGATCACCGACGAGGACGACATCTTCGCCGCCGAGGACGCCCTGATGGCCCAGGCCAACGCGGCCGAGGCCGCCTCCGGCGAGCTGGAGCTCTCGTTCGAGGCGCTGGGTTCGACGGCCTCCTTCGACCGGGTCCTCTACGACGGTGGCGAGTTCGGCCACTCCGGCGAGGTGCACGTGGGGTCCGAGGAGGAGATGGACTTCCTCGGCATCCCCGGGCTGCTGGAGCCCGACCAGGTGCGCGACCTGCTGCACTCGCGCCAGACCGAGCGGGCCAAGAAGCAGAAGGCGGCCAACCCGCGCCCCGAGGTGAGCGTGGCGGAGCTGACCACGCACGAGCAGCTCGGCGTCCTGCGGCGCGAGCTCAACGGGCTCGTGGCGGCCTGGTTCCACCGCACCGGACAGCCGCACGGGGTGACCCACTCCGCGTTGCGCAAGGAGTGCGGGGGACCGCCGGCCGCGGTGGCCACGGCAGAGCAGCTGCGGATGCGGATCGACCGCATCCGGGACTGGTCGACGCGGCAGACGTCCTGACCCGTCAGGCCTCGCGCAGGTGGACCCCCGGCCCGGGGGCGGGGACGACGTCGCGGACGTCGTCGACCGGGTGGCCCGCCTCGCAGGCCAGCCGTGCGTGGACCTGCGCGTCGCAGTCGCGGTGCACGAACGTGATGGGCGGGCCCTCGGGGTCGGCGAGGTAGCGGTCGCCCCAGTCGGCCACGGCCACCAGCACGCCGTACAGGTCGAACCCCTTGTCGGTCAGCCGGTACTCGTGGCGGGGGCGGCTCCCGGGCTCCTGGTAGGCGACCTTGTGCAGCACCCCCTGCTCGACGAGGAGGGCGAGCCGGCTGGTGAGCACCTGCCGGTTGATGCCGGTGCGGACCCGCATGTCCTCGAAGCGTCGGATGCCGTTGAAGACCTCGCGCAGCACGACGAAGGTCCAGCGCTCGCCCAGGACGCCCATCGCCCGGCCGATGGTGCAGTTGTCGGCGGAGAACGCCAGAGCGGCGGGGCGGGGGACGGGGAGGTCGGCCGTGGGCATGCTCACAGCGTAGCTGAGTTCGGTTGACAGACTCAGCGACACGGAGGCAGGCTGAGTCCATGACGCAGACCCAGGATGCCGTGGACGCCACCCCCGAGCTGGACGGCTACGCCCAGCTCATGCTGATGGCCGACGGCGTGATCCCGCCGGCCCCCATCGCCGTCACCCTGGGCATGGACGAGTTCATCGTGGAGCGCGGTTCCGTCACCGTCACCCTGACCCCGAGCCGGGAGCGGCACTACAACCCGATCGGCTCCGTGCACGGCGGCGTCATCTCCACCCTGCTCGACACCGCCGCCGCCTGCTCGGTGCACTCCACGCTCGCGGAGGGGGAGGGGTACACGTCGCTCGACCTCACCGTGAAGTTCCTGCGGACCGTCACCGAGGAGTCCGGGCAGCTGCGCTGCGTGGGCCGTGTGATCCAGCGCGGGCGGCGTACGGCCCTGGCCGAGGCCCAGCTGTTCGACGCCGCCGGCAAGCTCGTCGCGCACGCCACGTCGAGCTGCATGATCTTCTCCTGACGCCTGGCCGGGGCGAGGGGGTTCAGGTTCCCGTCGCGGCCCGGACCAGCGGCAGCGTACGGAACCCCACCTGCTCGGCCAGCGCGATCACGGTGGTGCTGCGCTCGATCAGCGGGCAGGCCAGGACCAGGTCGATGACGCGCTGGAGGTCGGCGTTGGAGGTGGCGACCACGCGCACCCACATGTCGCCGGCGCCGGTGATGGTGTGGGCCTCCAGCGCCTCCGGGATCGAGGCCAGGTGGGTGGCGACCTCGTCGTGCCCGGCTCCGTGCCGGATCTCCAGGGTCAGGAACCCCGTCACCGGGTAGCCGAGCGCGGCCGGCGACACGTCCGGGCCCCACCCGGTCACGACCTCCTCGGCCTGCAGCCGGTCGAGGCGGGCCTGGACGGTGCCGCGCGCGACGCCGAGGCGGCGTGAGGCCTCGAGCACCCCGATCCTCGGCTCGACGGTGAACAGGGCGAGCAATCTGCCGTCCAACTCGTCCATGTTGGCGCCTCTCGGTGTGCAGTGTGTACAGCCTGAGCCGCCACTGTTGCACACACTGTCGGTGGGACACAGGGTTGGCGTGTGACTGCCACCACACATTCAGAGGATTCGAAGGACGCGCTCACCAGCGGGGTGCTCACCGAGGGCGAGGTGCGGGCCGACCTGAGCGTCGACCAGCTGCGCCAGCTCGTCGGTCTCGTCGAGTACGACGCGTCGGCCGACCCGTTCCCCGTGACGGCGATGGACGCGGTGTGCTTCGTCGTCGGCAACGCCACGCAGACCGCGCAGTTCTACCAGCTGGCGTTCGGCATGGAGCTGGAGGCGTACCGCGGCCCCGAGACCGGGCACCGCGACTCCAAGGCGTACGTCCTGCGCTCCGGCTCGGCGCGCTTCGTCTTCGTCGGCGGGGTCACCCCCGACAGTCCCGTGCTGGAGCACCATCGCAAGCACGGGGACGGGGTGGTCGACCTGGCCCTCGAGGTGCCCGACGTGGACCGCTGCATCGAGCACGCCCGGGCCATGGGCGCCGAGATCGTCGACGAGCCGTACGACATCAGTGACGAGCACGGCACCGTGCGCCGCGCCTCGATCGCGACGTACGGGGACACCCTGCACACGCTGGTGGACCGGTCGCGCTACACGGGGCCGTACCTGCCCGGCTTCGTCGCCCGCACCGGAACGGTGGCGCGGCGCGAGGGCCACCCCCGGCGCCTCTTCCAGGCGATCGACCACTGCGTCGGCAACGTCGAGCTCGGCCGGATGGACGAGTGGGTGGAGTTCTACAACCGCGTCATGGGCTTCACCAACATGGCCGAGTTCATCGGCGACGACATCGCCACCGACTACTCCGCCCTGATGAGCAAGGTGGTCGCCAGCGGCAACCACCGCGTGAAGTTCCCGCTCAACGAGCCGGCCGTGGCCCGCAAGAAGTCCCAGATCGACGAGTACCTGGAGTTCTACGACGGCGCGGGCTGCCAGCACATCGCGCTGGCCACCTCCGACATCCTGACCAGCGTCGACATCCTGCGCGCCAACGGGGTGGAGTTCCTCGACACCCCCGACTCGTACTACGACGACCCGGAGCTGCGCGCCCGCATCGGCGAGGTGCGCGTGCCGATCGA
>NZ_JBJEHY010000170.1:0-28468 GCF_051876515.1 Nocardioides sp.
TGAAGCGACTTCCGATTTCGCGTGCCATGGGTGCCGGCGCTGCCCCCGCCGCCGCCGCTGTTCCGCGACGACACGGCCGCCAGCGGGCCCCAGCAGACCACCGTGCTGGCGGCCGTCGCTCCCGCCCTCGCGGCTGGCGCGCGGCCGCGTACCCAGGTCATGGTCGCCGCGGGCGCCGCCCTGGTGCTGGTCGTCGGCGTCGTGGCCGGTTGCGTGGTCGGCTATCAGTGGTGGCGCGACCGGCCGCTGCACGCCGCGGTGAGCAGCGCCGGGGCGGCCACCGACGCCGTCCTGTCCGCCCTCGCCGACGCGGACGACCTCGGCGACCTGAGCGCCGCCGGGGCCGAGGCGCCCGAGGCGCTCAGCGCCGTCGAGGCGGCGCTGGCCGACGTCGAGGACGTCGACGCCTCCTTCCACGCCGAGGCCTGGAACCTGCTCTCCTCCGAGGCCGACCTGCTGGAGGCGGTCGTGCCGCTCGAGGCCCTGACACCGGAGTCCCTGACCGCGTGGGGCACCGCGTACCCGGTCCTCTCCGACAGCGTCTCCGCCCTCGGCGACGCCCGCTCGCGGCTGGCCGAGCAGGACGTCGACGCCGGGGTCCGCGACCCCCGACCGGCGTGGGCCAACGCCGCCCGGGTGGTCCGTACGCACGCCGCCGAGGCGCTGGACGCCGAGCTCGCCTCGCTGGTCACCGAGCTCGCCACGGTCCGCAACACGACGGGGGCCGCCGTCCTCGGGGCGCGGGCAGCAGCCGCCGCGCACACCGCCGAGGCGGCACTGACCGGGACCGAGGACGAGGAGCTCGTACGCCTCCAGGCAGCTCTGGGCGCCCTGGGCGGTCTCTCCCGGATGGCACCGGACGCCCTCGAGGTGTGGGCCGCCCAGCGGGAGCCGTTCGTGACCTCCAGCGCGGCCATCGGGATCGACCCGACCCCGGCCGCCGAGTCGATGGACACCTGGGTCGCCGAGGCGCAGACGGTGATGGCCGCGTGGCGCGAGGAGTACGCCGCCGCCGAGGCGAGCCGCTCGGAGGTGACGGCCGGCCTGGACGCGTACGCGGAGACGGTGCGCGGCGTCATGCGCCGCTACCAGCAGGCCCGCGACACCCTCTCCGACGTCGTCGGCGACAGCACCACGACCTCCCACGACGTCGAGTGGGCGATGGGCGAGGGCGTGACGTCGCGCGAGCAGCTGTACGCCGAGCTGGCCGCCGCCACCGCGCCGCCCGGCCTGGAGACCACGCACGCGGCCCTCCTCGGCGTCCTGGACCGCGGCGTCCAGGCCGTGCGCGAGGGCCACGGCGCCGTCGCCGCCTGGAACCTGTGCTGGGAGAACTGCCCCGAGGACTACCGGGACACCGAGGGCTGGCAGTCCTTCTCCTCGGCCTCGGAGCAGATCCGTACCGACTGGGCGGGGGCCCGCAGGGACTGGAACACCGCCTTCGACGACGCGCTGGCGGCGGTCGACGCGGTGCCGCTGCCGGCGCTGCCCGACGTCTGAGGTGGGTGGGACCGCCTGCCTCTCCCACTGACCCCAAATTGGTTCAGGTGACCCGATTTGGGGTCACCCGGGCCAGTTGGGGTCACCGGGAGCCATCGAGCGACCCCCAGAACCTCTCCCATCGACCCCACGTTGGGGACGCTGGTACGGCCGGGGACGGGCGGGTGGTTTCGACAGGCTCAACCACCGGGGCCGGCTCAACCACCGGGGCCGACCTCACCCACCGACTGCGGCGAACTCACCCACCGACTGCGGCGAACTCACCCACCGAAGGGCGGCCGCCCCTCAGTTGTCCTGCGGCTGCGAGGCGATGACGTCGGCGAACCAGTCGAACGACCGCTTGGGCGTCCGCTTGAGCGTGTCGTAGTCGACGTGCACGAGGCCAAACCTCTGGGTGAGCCCCTCGGCCCACTCGAAGTTGTCCATCAACGACCACGTGTAGTACCCGCGGATGTCGACACCCCGGTTGACCGCCTCGGAGACGGCGGTCAGGTGCGCGGCCAGGTAGTCGATGCGGGCCTGGTCGTCGACGACGCCGTCGGCGTCCGGTCCGGTGTTGTACGACGCCCCCGACTCGGTGATGTAGATCGGCGGCAGGGCGGCGCGGAAGCGGGCGCGCAGCATGATCAGCCACTCGCGCAGCGCGTCGGGAACGACGGGCCAGCCGAAGTCGGTCGTGGGGTAGCCGACAACGTCACGCATGACGAACGGCATCTCCTCGTCCTCGGGAGCCGCACCCACCCGCATCGGGTTGTAGTAGTTGACGCCGTAGAAGTCGAGCGGCTGACGGATGGTGGCCATGTCGCCGTCGGCGACGCCCTCCTCCATCAGCGGCGCCAGGTCGACCGGGTAGCGCCCCAGCAGCATCGGCTCGAGGAAGGCGCCGTTCCACAGCGCGTCGAACAGCTTGGTGGCGCCCACGTCGGCCGGGTCGTCGCTGGCCGGCCACATGGGGGCGTGGTTGTTGGCGCACCCGATGCTCTGCGCACCGTGGCGGCGCAGCTCGATCGCGGCACGCCCGTGGGCCAGGAGCAGGTGGTGCACGGCCGGCAGGGCGTCGAAGAGCAGCGTGCGTCCGGGCGCGTGCTGGCCCGTCGCGTACCCCATCAGCGAGGCCACGTTGGGCTCGTTGACGGGGATCCAGTGCTCGACCCGGTCGGCGAACCGCTCGCCCACCACGGCGGCGTACTCGGCGAAGCGCTCGACGGTGTCACGGTTGAGCCAGCCGCCGTCGTCCTCCAGCGCCTGCGGCAGGTCCCAGTGGTACAGCGTCACCATCGGGTTCACGCCGCCCGCGAGCAGGCGGTCGATGAGGCGGTCGTAGAAGTCGAGCCCGCGCTCGTTCACCGCTCCGCGACCGTCGGGCACGATCCGCGACCAGCTCATCGAGAACCGGTACCCCTGCACGCCGAGCCGTTCCATCAGGGCGACGTCCTCGTCGTAGCGGTGGTAGTGGTCGCACGCCACCGCGCCGCTGCTGCCGTCGATGACCCGACCCGGCTGCGCGGTGAAGGTGTCCCAGATGCTGGGGCCGCGACCGTCCTCGGCGACCGCACCCTCGATCTGGTACGCCGCCGTGCTCGTGCCGAACCGGAATCCAGCGGGCAGCAGGGGCAGGCCTTCAGAGCTGGGACTCGTCACACGAGCGAAGATAGCCCCATGACCCAGCGCTTGTACGAGGGATCGACGAGGTTCGCCACGGCGGAGTTCGGCCGTCTGACCAGGCACTCGTTCTCCTTCGGGAGGCACTACGACCCGGCGAACCTGGGGTTCGGTCCACTGGTGTGCCACAACGACGACCTCCTGGAGCCAGCGGCCGGCTACCCGGACCACCCGCACCGCGACCTGGAGATCGTCACCTGGGTCCTGTCGGGGGCCCTCGTGCACGCCGACGACGAGGGTCACCACCACGTCCTGCACCCCGGCCAGGTGCAGGTCCTCTCAGCCGGCGACGGGGTGCGGCACTCGGAGTTCGCGGACGCCGCGGCCGGCCCCACGCGCTTCATCCAGGTGTGGGTCACGCCGGACGAACCGGGCGGCACGCCCGCGTACCGGACGACGGGTGCGGGGGACCTGCGCGGCGGCCTCGTGGACGTCGCCGGCGGTGACGGGCTGCGCCTGGGCCGTACGGGGGCCCGGCTGTCGGTGGCGCGGCTCGAGGCCGGCGACCAGGTCCAGCTGCCCACGGCGGTGCACCAGCACGTCTTCGCCGCCACCGGGGCGGTGGTCCTCGACGGTCAGCGGCTCGCCGGGGGCGACGCCGTACGGATCACGGGGGCCGCCGGCTCCGACGTGCGGGCCGAGGAGCCGGGCGAGCTGCTCGTGTGGTCGTTCGACGACTGAGCCGGGAGGGTCAGCGGGCGGTGGGCATCCGCCAGCCCGACCACTCCTGACCGGGCTGCGTCCGGGGCGTGGCGCCCGTGGGGATGCGTCGCGTCTGCGTGGTGCCGGGCGACTGGACGTACGTCATCGGCTGCTGCGGGGGCAGGAACGTGGCCGGACCCGGGCGCGGCGGCACCGGTGCCAACGGCGGCACGGCGGCGAGCGGCGCGTAGCCGGGCACCGGCGTGGGTGCGACGGGCTGCTGGGGCACCGGCTGGGGCGCGGGCTGCGGGGGCTGGAGGGCTGGCCCACCGGCAGGCGGGGCCCAGGCGAACGCCTGCTGCGGCGGCTGCCACGAGGTCGGCACCCGGCGTACGGAGCGACGCCTGGCCTCCGCGCGCACCGGACCCGGCACGGTGAGCGACCAGAGCCCCAGGGCCGGCAGCGCGAACCAGGCCGCGGCCTGCCACGGTCCCAGCCCGACCGGGAGGCCGTCCGGGGTGGCGGCCGCAGCGAGCAGCCACCCCACCGCGGCCAGGAGCGGCACGGCGGCGCCGAGCACGAGGACCGCGACGCGGCGACCCAGGTCGACGAGGAGGACGGCCGCGACGACCGCGAGCAGCGCAGCGACGGCCCGCAGCACCACGGCACCGACGTACGCGCCGGGGCGGACGTCGCTGAAGACGAGGACGGAGAGGAAGACCAGCACCTCGCACACCAGGGTTGCGGCGGTGAGACCGAACGCCTGGCGGGCGGTCTGCGCCCACGCGACGGCGGGGTCCACGCCCGCCCCCGTACGACGCACTGCGGGGTGGGCCAGGGCGAGCGCGGCGGCAGCCCCCACGAGGAAGGCGCCGCCCGAGGCGCCACCGAGACGCTCGACGACGGAGGCGGAGACGAAGCCGGGGACGTCGAGTGCCGCGAGGACCGTGACCGCCAGGCAGGTGAGGCCGGCGACGGCGAAGACGCGGCGTCCGGAGGTACGCCCCATCGCGTGCGAGACGGCCGGGAACCCGAGCACCGTGACCGGCGGGGCCAGCAGCAGGAGGACCGCGGAGAACCAGCCCAGCGCACCTCCGGCGTCCACCCCCACGGCGTAGACCGGGAAGGCCACGACGTGCAGGACGACGGCCACCACGGCGACGACGAAGGCGGTGTTGGCCAGCCAGTGCTCGGCGACCACCCCGAGCACCTCCTCGGCCCGGCGGGGTTGGGCGGTCAACGCGGCCCCGGTGAGTGCGGCGGCCACCGAGACGCCGACCCCGTCGCCCCGTTGGACGACCTCGACGACGAGTGTCGCCAGCGCGGCGAGGACGAGCGGCGCCGTCAGCGCCGCCTTGAGCGCGGCCGACTGGGCCGGGCGGAAGGCCGGCAGCAGCCGGGACGTCATGACGTACGGGACGGTGAGCGCGAGCGCGGTCAGCGCGACCGGGACCACGACCCACCACAGCCGGCCGCCGTCGGCGGTGGCGTTCCACGGCAGAAGCAGGGCCAGGACCAGGCAGACGAGGGCGGCGACGTCCTTGACGGCGTCGACGGCGACGAGCCGACGGAACGGGTTGTCCAGGGGCACCGCGCGTCGGGGCCGCGCGGGCGGCGCCGGGGCGTACCCACCCGCGGGGCCGTACGGCGCGGGCGCGCCGAACTGCACCGGCGGGGCGACCGGGCCGCGGGCAGCCTCGCCGCGGGGCTGCTGGCTCGGGACGAGCACCGGCCGGGGACCGCGCGGGGCGGCGGCGGAGGGGCGCTGCTCGGCGGGCATGCCGTCGAGCTCGTGGTTGCTGCGAGGACGCACCGGCGAGGGTGCGCCCGGGACGACGGAGTTGAGCGGGGCCCGCTTCTGGGTGGTGCCCAGCCGGTCGGAGATCTGCGACGGCGCCGGCGCCGGCGGCCCGGTGGGGCGGACCGGCTGACCCACCGGCTGGCCCGTCACAGGGCGAGCGGCGCGGGCGGCGTGGCTCTGCTGCTGCGCGGCGCGGGCGTACCTGGCGGCCTGCTCGGCGGACTCGCGGGCGACCTGGGCCGCCAGCTCCTGGGCCGCCTTGGCGGCCGCCATCTCGGAGCGGATGCCGTACAGCCGGACCCGGGCCCTGGTGTCGCCGGCCCGAGCCTCACCCGACGGACCGTCACCGGTGTCGGCGCGTCGCTCGGGCGATGACTGCTGCCGTGCGGACGGGGCGATGGGTACGACACGGGCGGGGGGCGCGAACATGCCGCACTGGGCGCACTGGGGCGCGTCCGTCAGAGGGGCCGCACAGTTGGTGCACGCACTGGCCACCCGACCCTCCTCCAGCCACTCGCCCGACGCAGTCCTTCATCGACGTGGAGCAGCGGCGGTTGCAGGCCGCCCGAGAAGGCCTGCAACCGTCCACGGCTGTTCACACGAGCGCCTTGTTCCCCCGCGGATGTGGTTGAAACACAAAACGTTCAGGAAATTTTCGGAGCCCTGTGCGCACCCTGTGAGTTGCACAGATTCGCGGACAGGTCGGCCCGTGACGTGCAAAAGTGTGCACCGCACGGCCCCTTGATGACCCCATGCAGCAAGGGGCCGTGCGTGCGCCCGGCCGAGGGTCAGAGACCGTGGCGGGCGCGGAACTTCTTGAGGTTGATGCCGGCCTTGCGCGCGGCGACCTTGGCGCGGTGGCTGTAGAGGTCCGGCGCGACGAACTCCTTGGGCTTGATCGCCTTGTCGAGGGCGTTCCACTCACGCTGCTGGGCGGCCAGCTCCTCGCGCTGCGCGGCGGCCTTGGCCACCAGGCTCGGGTTGACGGTCAGCGAGGCGCCGGTGAGGACGGGGCTGATCAGCGGGGTGAAGCCGCTGGCGTGGCCCGCCTTGTTGGGGTGGTAGCTCTCGGTGATGTTGGTCTTGAGGCCGTTGAGCCACGCGTCGCTGGAGCACCAGGCGTGGCCGGTGAAGCGGCTGGTCGGGTTGCTGAAGGTGAAACCCTGCGCGGCCGCGGCGGCGGCGAGCTTGGTGTTGAGCAGGTCGCCGGTCGCGTTGAGGCTGCTCTGCTCGGCCGGGGAGAAGAAGGTCAGGACGTTGCAGTCCTCGCCGTTGAAGATGCGCGGGTAGCCGACGACCACGACCTTGGCGTTGGGCGCCTTGGACCGGATCTGGGCGTACAGGCTGCTCAACCGGCTCGGCAGCGTGTTGTTGATGAAGGTGCGGGCGGTGGAGATCTTGGAGTCGCAGCTGCTCATCCAGCCCGGCAGGGCGCACTCGGTCAGCACGCTGGCGAAGCCGGCGTCGTTGCCGCCGACGCTGATCGTCACGTACGAGGTGGAGGAGCTGAGCGAGGGCAGCTGCGCGTTGACCACGTCGCTGACGACGGCGCCGGAGCAGGCGCGGAAGTTGAGCGAGTACCCCTTCGCGGTGGCGATGAGGGAGGCGTACGCCGCGGTCGAGCGGTAGCACTCGGTCCCGTCGGACAGGTACGACCCGGCCCCGGTGCCCGACGCGTACGAGTCACCCAGGGCGACGTACGACGGGCTGGCCGCGTGCGCGGGCACGGCGAGCAGCGGCGAGAGGAGCAGGACGGGTACGGCGAGGGCCGCGGTGCGGGCGAGCCGCCTGAGCCGGGATGCACAGCGTGAGGTGACGGACATCTTTTCCTCCGAGAGGGGCCAGTGACGCAGGAATGTGACCTGCATCACTGTAGGGGCGGAGAATCCCCCGTCACCAGCACGAACACGCACTACTCCACGGTGACCGACTTGGCCAGGTTGCGGGGCTTGTCGACGTCGAGACCCAGCGAGGCCGCCGCGTGGTACGCCAGCACCTGCAGCGGCACCGTGAGGAGGATCGGGTCGAGCTCCACCTCGTTGCGCGGCACCTCGATCCGGCGGGCCGGCACGTCGCCCAGGTCGACGCCGGGGTGCGTCACCACCCACAGCGGGCCGCCGCGGGCCGCGATCTCGTGCAGCGCCGCCACGTTGCGCTCGGTCAGCTCGTCGTCGGGCACCACCGCGACCGTCGGCACCTGCGGGGAGATCAGGGCCAGCGGACCGTGCTTGAGCTCGGAGGTCTGGTACGCCTCCGCGTGCCGGTAGCTGATCTCCTTGAACTTCTGCGCGCCCTCGCGGGCCACCGGGAAGCCGCGGACCCGTCCGACGAAGAAGAGGCTCTCGGCCGCCGCGAGCTCCTTGGCCGCCTCCGCCAGGTCGGCCTCGCCCTCGAGGATCTCCGCGATCTGGTCGGGCAGACGCTCCAGGCCGGCGATCAGCCGCTTGCCGTCGGCGATCGACAGGTCCCGCACCCGACCCAGCTGCAGCGCCAGCAGCGCGAAGCCGAGGAACATGTTGGTCAGCGCCTTCGTGCTCGCCACCGCCACCTCGGGGCCGGCGTGCAGGTAGATGCCGCCGTCGCAGGCCCGCGCGATCGCCGAGCCGACGACGTTGACCAGGCCGACGCAGCGGCCGCCCTTGCGGCGTACCTCCTCGACGGCCAGCAGGGTGTCGATGGTCTCTCCGGACTGGCTGACCACGACGTACAGGGTGTCCGGCTCGACGATCGGGTTGCGGTAGCGGAACTCGCTGGCGGCCTCCGCGTCGGCGGGGATGCGGGCGAGCTCCTCGATCAGGCCCGCCCCCATCTGCCCGACGTAGAAGGCGGACCCGCAGCCCAGGATCTTGACCCGTCGGATCGCCCGGAGCTCCCGGTTGTCCAGACCCAGGCCGCCGAGGTGCGCGGTGCCGAAGCGCTCGTCGAGGCGACCGCGGAGCACCCGGGCGGCCGACGCCGGCTGCTCGTGGATCTCCTTGTGCATGTACGACTCGTGCTCGCCGGCCTCGTACTGGTCGGCGTCGACGTCGATCGCGACGGCCTCCCGCGCGGTCGCGGCACCGTCGGTGTGGCGCACGGTCGTGAAGCCGGTCGCGGTGACCGTCGCCATCTCGCCGTCGTCGAGGTGGGCCACCGCGGTCGTGTGCCGGATGATCGCGGCCAGGTCGGAGGCGACGAACATCTCCTTCTCCCCCACGCCGACCAGGAGCGGGCTGCCGTTGCGGGCCACCACGATGCGGTCGGGGAAGTCGGCGTGCGTCACCGCGATGCCGTACGTCCCCTCGACGTACGACAGCGTCTCGCGCACCTTGCCCTCGAGGGTGTCCGCGTCCGAGCGGGCCACCAGGTGGGCGAGCACCTCGGTGTCGGTGTCGCTGGCCAGCTCGACGCCCGCGTCGGTGAGCTGGCGGCGCAGGGTCGAGGCGTTGTCGATGATGCCGTTGTGGACGACCGCGACCGCGGACGCCTCGTCGAGGTGCGGGTGGGCGTTGGCGTCGGTCGCCGGGCCGTGGGTGGCCCACCGGGTGTGGCCGATGCCGACCTTGCCGGCGAACCGCTTGGGCAGCGCCTCCGACAGGTCACGCACCCGCCCGGCCCGCTTGGCGAGGCGCTGGCCGGAGCCGCCGAGGACGGCGACGCCCGCCGAGTCGTACCCGCGGTGCTCGAGGCGGGCGAGCCCCTCCAGCAGCAGCGGGGCGGCCTGCTGGCCCCCGACGTACCCGACGATTCCGCACATGGTTGCTCCTGGTTCAGCCGTAGACGATCCGGCGCAGCTGGCGCTCGGAGAGGACGGGGGCGGCCACCACGCGCTCGGCGAGCTCGGCGGCGATCCGCTGGAAGATCTCGGGGTTCTTGGCCCCGTACGTCTTGAGGTGAGCGTGGCGGCGCAGGACGTACGCCTCGACGCTCTCGGCGTGGAAGGCGAGGACGTCCTCCACCACCCGACGTGCCTCACCGGGGGTCAGCGACGTCGTCGCGACGAGGTGCTCGACGAGCTGCGGATCCGGTGACACAGGTACGAGAGTGCGCCCCCTTGGGGCGTTGCGTCCACTTCTTGCCCGAAATCGGGCAAGAAGTGGGTATCGGGGGAACCATTGGGGCGGCACCCAGGCCACACAGGGGACTCCGCGCCCTCAGCTGCACGCTCAGGTGGTGGAACCGCCCCCGTTCGTACGCTCAGCGTGGTGCGCCAGTGGAGCGGCTCGGCCCGTTTGGCCGGGAATCGGTCCGTTCGGGTGGGGCGGTGCTACGCTAGGTGAACAGAAGATGAACAGGAGGTGTCTCATGAGGGACCACACCGTGACCAGCCGCCCCGTCTGCCGCTGGGTCGCCGTCACCGACGAGCAGGGTCGCACCCGCATGGAGGCCCACTGGAGCACTCCGGACGCGCTCTCCACCTCGCACGCGGCCTGAGCCGCGACCCCGACAGTTCACCGGACGCCGCACCCGCCAGGGGTGCGGCGTTCGCCATTTCGGTGCACGGTAGAGGCTGCACAACAGGCCGTGAGGCCGCTGGCACTCGGGAGCCGGTCCGCGCGTGCGCCGAGCGTGCGTACAAGAAGTTTCAACTTTTTTCTGGATCCCGGGAATGAATGCGGACCACGGACCCTTGTGATGTTTGAAGGTTCAAACAAAACCGCTTCCTAGGAGATCCCCATGAGCAGCTTCGACGCCCCCACCACCGCCATCGACGACATCGCCGGCAACTACGTCATCGACCCGTCGCACACCCGCCTCGGCTTCGTGGCCCGCCACGCGATGGTCACCAAGGTGCGCGGCAACTTCACCGAGTTCGAGGGCACCGCCACCATCGACACCGCGAACCCGGCCGCCTCGAAGGTGCAGCTCTCCATCAACGCCGCGTCCGTCGACACCGGCTCCAAGGACCGCGACGGCCACCTCGCCTCCGCCGACTTCTTCGACACCGAGACGTACCCGACCTGGACGTTCACCTCGACCTCAGTCGCCCGCGACGGCGACGACTGGGCCATCACCGGCGACCTGACCATCAAGGACGTCACCAAGCCCGTCACCATCGAGTTCGAGCACACCGGCTCCGCCCGCGACCCCTTCGGCAACGTGCGCGTCGGCTTCGAGGGCGAGACCACCATCAACCGCAAGGACTGGGGCCTCACCTGGAACGCCGCGCTCGAGACCGGCGGCGTCCTCGTGTCGGAGAAGATCAAGCTCGAGTTCGACGTCTCCGCGATCCAGTCCGCCTGAGGTTGGCGCGGGGGGGTCGCCTCTCCCGGTGACCCCAAATTGGGTCAGGTGACCCAATTTGGGGTCACTCGCCGGAATTGGGGTCACCGGGAGAGGTTCAGAACCCCCGGAACCCTCTCCGAGCGACCCCAACTGACGCCGCGAACGCCCCAACCCGTACTCCCCTGTCGGGTTGGGGCGTTTGTCGTACCCAGGCCCGGGGCCCCGGGAAGTCCAGGAGCGGCTTCCCTCCCGGCGTCCCCAACTCCTCTCCCATTGACCCCAAAGTGGGTCACCTGACCCGATTTGGGGTCAATCGGAGAGGGTGAGCGCGGGGCAGAGGCCGGGGGGCTGCCGACGCCCTCAGATCACCTGCAGGGCTGCCGCCCGCACGGCGATCCGCAGCGGCGCGCCAGCCGTACGCGGGAGCACGCCGAGGTCCTCGCCGTCGCCGCCGACCGGGACGTCGCGGGCACCGTACGAGCTGAGCTCCACCACGCGACCGCGCAGCACCGTGACCTCGGGATGGTCGACGTGGCGGCCGTCGTACAGCTGCGGCATGGCCCGGATCAGCTCCAGCCGACCGGCAGCGCCGATGACGACCACCTCGAGCAGGCCGTCGTCGAGCAGCGCACCGGGAGCGATCCGCATGCCCGCGCCGTAGTACGCCGAGTTCGCGACCACCACGGTGGCGGCCTCGACCTCGTGGACCTCGCCGTCGACGACGAGCCGGTACGCGTGCGGGACGTAGCGGGCCAGCGAGCGGACACCGGCCAGCGGGTACTGCAGGGGCCGCGGAACCCGGCGCATCCGGGCCACCACCGCGGCCGCCTCGGCGTCGACGCCGGCGTACACCGACCCCGCCACGACCTCGTCCCGCGCACCGCCGGACACCTCGATCACGTCCACCGTCCGCGACGGCTCGTGCAGCAGGCGCCGCACCATCGAGTCCACGTCGTCGGGGACCCCGAGCATCCGGGCGAAGTCGTTGCCCCGGCCTGAGGGGACGAACCCCAGGACGCCGCCGCGGTCCGCCAGCTCGACCATCCGCCCCGCCAGGGAGGCGACCATGCCGTCACCGCCGACCGCCACCACCACGTCACCGGCCTCGGTGGCCCGCGACGCGAGCTCGCGCGCGGCCGCCACCCCGGGCGAGTGGATCACCTCCACGCGGGCCCCGCTCTCGCGCAGCCCCCTCGCCACCGCGACGGCGGCGGCCCCGGCCGCACCGCCAGCGTGCGGGTTGACCAGGCAGGTGAACGAGCGCGCGACCTCTCCGCTCACGGCACCAGCACCCCGGGGTTGAGCACGCCGGTCGGGTCGAAGGTCCGCTTGAGCCCGCGCAGCACCTCGACCCCGACCTGGCCGACCTCGGCGGCCAGCCACGGCTTGTGGTCGGTGCCGATCGCGTGGTGGTGGGTGATGGTGCCGCCGTTCTCGACGATCGCGTCGCCGACCGCGTCCTTGACCACCAGCCACTGGGCGAGCGGGTCGACGGCGGCCTTCGCCGCCACGGTGAAGTAGAGGGAGCAGCCCGTCTCGTACACGTGCGAGATGTGGCAGAGCACCAGAGACCCCTCGCCCAGCCCGTCGGCGAGCGTCTGCTTGACCGAGGCGTACAGCTGGGGCACCCGCGACCAGAACGTGGCGGTCTCGAGGGTCTCGACGAGGACACCGACGTCGAGCAGCGAGTCGCGCAGGTACGGCGCGTTGAACCGGCCGTGCGCCCACGCCTCGCCCGGCTCGGAGCCCAGCGCGGTGCCGCCCAGCCCGGCGAGCACGGCCGCGACGGCGGCCTGCCGGGCGGCGACCTGCTCGGCGGTGCCCTCGTGTCCCACCACCATGAGGCAGCCGCCGTCCCCCTGGCCGCCGATGGCGCTGGGGTCGGCGAGGTTGATCGCGGTCTCGGACTCGTCGGAGAGCCGCAGCACGGTCGGCAGCAGCTGGGCCTGGGCGAGCGTACGCATCGCGGCGGACCCGTCGGCGAAGCTCGCCCAGCGCCACCCCTCGTACTGCTTGATCTCGGCGAGCCGGCGTACGCGCACGGTGATCTCGGTGATCACGCCGAACGCACCCTCGGAGCCGAGCAGCACCTGGCGCAGGTCGGGGCCGGCGGCGCTGGCGGGCGCGACGCCCCAGTCGAGGTCGCCGACCGGCGTCGCCGCGCGCAGGCCCACCACCATGGCGTCGAAGCGCCCGAAGCCGGCCGACGACTGTCCCGAGGAGCGGGTGGCGGCGAACCCGCCGATGCTGGCGAACTCGAACGACTGCGGGAAGTGGCCCAGGGTGAGCCCGTGCTCGGCGAGCAGGGCCTCCGTCTCGGGGCCGCGCAGGCCGGGCTCGAGGGTGGCGGTGAGGGAGACGTCGTCGACGGCGAGCAGCCGCTTCATCCGGACCAGGTCGAGGCTGAGCACGCCGGCGAACCCGTCGCGGGCGGCGACCAGCCCACCGGTGACGGCGGTGCCGCCGCCGTACGGGACCACGGCCAGGTGGTGGTCGACGGCGTACGCCAGCACGGCCGCCACCTGGTCGTGGCCGTCGGGGCGGACCACGACGTCGGGGGCGTCGGCGAGGTCGCCGGAGCGCGCGCGCAGCAGGTCGGGAGTCGACTTCCCGCGGGTACGGCCGCGGCGCACGTCGTCGTCGACCAGGACGTGCTCGGCGCCCACGATTCCCGCCAGCGCGTCGAGGTGGGCCGGGTCCAGCTGGGAGGGAGGAACCGGCGGGGCCTCGACGGCCGGGGTGTCGTGGGCGCCGAACACGAGGTCGACCAGCCCGCGCGCCCCGTCAGGGAGGGCAGTGGCACGCGCCGGGTCACCCCACCGCTGGGGGTGCATCTCGGGCTGCTGGTCAACGTCTGCGATCTGGCTCACGTGTTACAGTGTTACACATGGCGTCACTTTGTAACACCCGCCTGACCTCCGCCCCTCACGGACAGCCGTGGGGGCCGCGATGACGAGCACCGAGCCGGACACCTCCCGCGACCCGCAGGACGAGTACCTCGACGCCGCCCGGGACTGCATCCTCGACGTGGGCTGGCGCCGTACGACGCTGACCGAGGTGGCCCGCCGCGCGGGCGTCTCGCGGATGACCATCTACCGCTCGTGGTCCGACATGGGCGCCCTGCTTGGCGACCTGATGACCCGCGAGTGGGCCGGGATCGCCGCCGCCAGCCGGCCCGCCACCGGACGCCCCACCAGCCTGGCCGACCTGGCCACGGCACTGGTCGACCTGGTCCGGGCGCTGCGCGACAACGAGCTGTTCGTACGGATCGTCGAGCTCGACCCCGAGCTGCTGCTCCCCTACCTGCTCTCCCGCCCCGGCCGCTCCCAGCAGGCCCTGCTCACCCTGCTCGAGGAGACCGTCCTCGCCGGCCAGGAGGCCGGCTGGGCACGCGAGGGCGACCCGCGGCTGCTGGCCCGCACCATGGTCCTCGCCGGGCACGGGTTCGTGCTGTCGGCGCTCACGATGGTCGACGACCGCACCACCCTCGGCGACCTCGACCGGGCCCTCGGCGACCTGGTCGAGCGTGCCCTGGCACCCGGCGGGCCCCGATGAGCCACCAGATCAACTGGCCAGCCCCCGCCGCGGGCGCCGAGGCCCGCATCGGGGTCGGCAGCGACCACCTCCCCGACGAGGTCGACCTCGTCGTGGCCGGTCTCGGCGTCACCGGCGCCGGGGTCGCGCTCGACGCCGCCAGCCGCGGGCTCACCGTGCTCGCGGTCGACGCCTCCGACGTCGCCCACGGCACCAGCCGGTGGTCCTCGAAGCTGGTCCACGGCGGCCTGCGCTACCTCGCCAAGGGACAGGTGGGCGTGGCCCACGAGAGCGCCGTCGAGCGCGGCGTCCTGATGGAGGTCACCGCCCCGCACCTCAGCCACCCGATGCCGCTGCTGCTGCCGCTGCACGCGGGCACGTCGGCCACCCACGGCTCCGTCGCCCGCCTCGGCTTCGTCGCCGGCGACCTGCTGCGCCGCGCGGCGCGTACCGACGTCGAGACCCTGCCGCACCCGCGGCGCGTGACCGCGACCGAGGCGCTGAGCATGGCGCCCGAGCTGCGTACCGCGGGACTGCGCGGCGGGCTGCTGTCGTGGGACGGCCAGCTGGAGGACGACGCACGCCTGGTGACCACCCTCGTCCGTACGGCGGTGGCGCACGGCGCCGTGGCCCGTACCCGGCTGCGGGTCCTCGAGGCGTCCGGGACGCAGGTGCTGCTGCGCGACGAGCTCACCGGCGCCACCCACGTCGTACGCACCCGCGCCGTCGTCAACGCCACCGGCGTGTGGGCCGACGACCTGGTCCCCGAGATCCGGCTGCGGCCCAGCCGCGGCACCCACCTGGTGCTGCGCGGCGAGGCGCTCGGCGGGCTGCGCGTGTCGGTGACGGTCCCGATCCCGGGCACCTTCAACCGGTACGCGCTCGTGCTGCCGCAGCCCGACGGCCTGGTGTACGTCGGGCTCACCGACGAACCCGCCCCCGGCCCGGTGCCGGACGTGCCGCAGCCGACCGAGACCGAGATCGGCTTCCTGCTCGACGTGGTCGGCGCCGCGTTCAGCCGACCGTTGCGCCGCAGTGACGTGGTCGGGGCGTACGCCGGGCTGAGGCCGCTGCTCGACACTGGCACCGGCGCGACCGCGGACCTCTCGCGCCGGCACGCGGTGCTCACCTCGAGCACGGGTGTGGTCACCGTGGTCGGCGGCAAGCTGACGACGTACCGGCGGATGGCCCAGGACGCCGTCGACGCGGCGCTCGAGGCAGCCGGAACCCCTGCCGGGGCGCTCGCTGAGGCCGGGGCCGGAGCTGGCCACGGCGGTCTCAACGCCGGGCCGTGCGTGACCCGGTCACTGCCTCTGCTGGGCGCTGCACCACGGGAGACGTTGGCCGAGACCGACGGGCCCGCGCGGCTGGTACGGCGGTTCGGCACCGAGGCGGAGCTGGTCCTCGACGTCGCGCGGGGGGTCAGCGGACTGACCGACGACGAGCTGCTCGCCCCTGCGTCGGCGACGGTCCCGGTCACGCTCGCCGAGCTGGTCTTCGGCGTCACCCACGAGGGCGCGCGGACCGTGGAGGACCTGCTGCACCGGCGTACCCGCGTGGGGCTGGTCCCCGCCGACCTCGCCGCCGCCGTACCGCTGGCCGAGCGGGCGCTCGCGCTCGCAGGGGTCTCGGTGGCCTGACGCCACGCCTGGTGCGTCATACGAAGGCGCCCGGCCGACCGCCCGCGTCATACGCAACGTCACCTATAGGTGCGAGCTCGTAGGACGGAGACCTCACTCCAGCCGAGTTCGTATGACGCACGCCCGAGGCGCCGAGTTCGCATGACGCGAGCCCAACGCCGGGCGATTTGTATGACGCACGCCCCGAGGACCCCGTACGCACGAGCTCCCCGCCCGGAGACCGGACGGGGAGCTCGACGTCAACGCCCGGAGGCGTACGACTCAGTTCTTGTGACGGGGCTTCTTGTACCCGCCGTCGCGGTCACCGAAGTCACGGCGCGGCTTGAAGTCGCGGTCACCCTTGTACCCGCCGGTGCGGCGCGGCGGCGCGGTGTCGGGACGGATCTCGATCAGCTTGCCCGAGATGCGGGTGTCGGAGAGGCGGTCCAGGGTGTCGGGCGCCATCGACACGGGCAGCTCGACGAACGAGTGGTCGCCGCGGATGTCGATCTTGCCGAAGTCCGAACGGCCCAGGCCGCCCTCGTTGGCCAGCGCGCCGACGATCTGGCGCGGCTCCACGCGGTGCCGCTTGCCGACGGCGATGCGGTACGTCTGCATCGGCTTGTCGCTGCGGCGACGCTCGCCCCGCTCGCCACGGTCCTGGCGCGGACCCCGGTCGCCGCGGTCGCCACCGGCGGTGCGGCGGTCCTCGTTGAACTGCATCTGGCGCGGCTCGGCCTTGGGGTCGAGCAGCAGCGGCTCCTCGCCCTGCATCACCACGGCCAGGGCCGCGGCGACGTCGATCTCCGGGATGTCGTACTCCTGGACGTAGTGGTTGACCACGTCACGGAAGAAGTCGAGGCGGTCGCCCTGCAGGGCCTCGGTGATCGCGTCGTCGAAGTTCGACAGGCGCGTCTCGTTGATGTCCTCGACCGTGGGCATGCCCATCTGGGTGAGCTGCTGCTTGGTGGCCTTCTCGATGGCCTTGAGCAGGTAGCGCTCACGAGGCGTCACGAACGCGATCGAGTCGCCCTTGCGGCCCGCGCGGCCGGTGCGGCCGATGCGGTGGACGTACGACTCGGTGTCGGTCGGGATGTCGTAGTTGATGACGTGGCTGATCCGCTCCACGTCGAGCCCGCGGGCCGCGACGTCGGTGGCGACCAGGATGTCGAGCTTGCCGTCCTTGAGCTTCTCGACGGTCCGCTCGCGCAGGTTCTGCGGGATGTCGCCGTTGATCGCGGTCGCGGAGAAGCCGCGCGCACGCAGCTTCTCGGCCAGCGTCTCGGTCTCGTTCTTCGTGCGGACGAAGACGATCATCGCCTCGAAGTTCTCGACCTCGAGGATGCGCGTGAGCGCCTCCACCTTCTGCGGGTAGCTGACGATCATGTAGCGCTGCGTGATGTTGGCCGACGTGGTCGTCTTGCCGCGCACGCTGATCTCGACCGGGTCGGTGAGGTACTTCTGCGAGATCGACTTGATCTGACGCGGCATGGTCGCCGAGAACAGCGCGACCTGCTTGTCGTCGGGGGTGTCGGCGAGGATCGTCTCGACGTCCTCGGCGAAGCCCATCTTGAGCATCTCGTCGGCCTCGTCGAGCACCAGGAAGCGCAGCTCGCTCAGGTCGAGCGTGCCCTTCTCCAGGTGGTCCATGATGCGGCCCGGCGTGCCGACGACGACGTGCACGCCGCGACGCAGCGCGGAGAGCTGGACGCCGTAGCCCTGACCACCGTAGATCGGGAGGACCTTGACGCCCTTCATCTGCGCGGCGTACGACTCGAACGCCTCCGACACCTGGAGCGCGAGCTCGCGGGTCGGGGCCAGCACGAGCGCCTGCGGCGTCTTCTGGTGCAGGTCGAGCTGGGAGAGCAGCGGCAGCGCGAACGCGGCCGTCTTGCCGGTGCCGGTCTGCGCGAGGCCGACGACGTCGCGTCCCTCGAGCAGCGACGGGATCGTACGGGCCTGGATCGGGGAGGGGGTCTCGTAACCGAGACCGGTGACCGCACGGAGGACCGCGGGCTCGAGGCCCAGGTCAGCAAAGTTCATCGACTCGGCAGCGTCCTCAGGTGCGGCGGACGTGGGGGAGTCGGAGGGGGCGTCGTTGCCCGGGGAAGAATCATCCACCCGTCAACGGTAGTCGCTGCGCGCTCGTGGTGGTCATTCCACGCGTGCGCGACCTGCGTCACCCGAGGTGGACGGCGAGCACGAAAATCGGGCGACAGGCACCATGACCGGGTCCATCATCGAAGGCATGGAGCACTCCACCGAGCGGCTGCCGGACGGCCTGACCACCCGTCCGCTCACCCGCGCCGACACCCGGGCCGTGTACGAGCTGATGGCCGCGGTGCAGCAGGCCGAGCTGGGGACCGTCGAGATCGAAGAGGCCGACATCGTGGCCGACTGGGCCCGACCCAGCCACGACCTGACCACCGGCTCCGTCGGGGTGCTGGCCGGCGACGACCTGGTCGGGTACGCCGAGCTCGTCGGCCGCGAGCGGTACGACGCGGCGGTCCACCCGGCGTACGGCGGACGCGGGATCGGCACCTGGCTGGCGGCGTGGATCCGTGCCGCTGCGCGCAGCCGGGGCGACGGGATCGTGGGGATGCCGGTGCCGGAGGGATCGACGGGCGACCGGCTGCTGGAGCGGCTCGGCTACCACGTGCGGTGGACGAGCTGGGTGCTCCAGGTGCCGCCGGGGACGCAGGTGCCGGCCCGGGACCTGCCGGCCGGGTACACCGTCGGCGCCGCCAAGGTCTCCGAGTACGGCCAGCTGCACGACGTGCTGGAGGAGGCGTTCTCCGAGTGGGCAGGGAGGCCCCGCGAGCCGTGGGCGGACTTCGAGGCCTCCGTGCTGCGACGACCCGGCTTCGCCCCCTGGCAGCTCCGGGTCGTGCGTGACCCGTCCGGGGAGGTCGTTGCGGCGGCGATCACGCTGCTGGCCGACTCGACCGCGTACGTGGACCGGCTCGGTGTGCGCCGGTACGAGCGGGGGCGCGGGCTGGCCCAGGCGCTGCTGGTGGACGCCTTCTCGCGGGGCGCCGAGCACGGAGCCACGACCTCGGAGCTGGCGACCGACACCCGCACGGGAGCGCTCGGCTTGTACCGGAAGGTGGGCATGCAGGTCACGTCGACGTGGCAGCACCGAGCCGTTTCCCTGACGGAATCTCCAAGGGAACTCCTAGCGGACTAGACCAGATGGTGTCAAACTTGCAGTTCATGGCTCAATGGCCGCACGTGTCTGTTCGGGGGACACGTCGCGGGCAGTCGATCGGGGGGTCGACCACCGGTGCGGCGCAGTGGCGCGCACCGACTCGCGCATGACACAGCCTTGGGGGATACACATGGTGCAGCAACTGAGCGCGCTCGTCGTCGAGGACGACCCGGACATCACCACCGTCATCGTCGAATCACTGATCGCCGCCGGATTCGACGTGACCAGCGTGGCCGACGGCCGTAGCGCCGTCGACACGGCCGCCGAGCTCAAGCCCGACCTGGTCACTCTCGACCTCACGCTGCCCAAGATGGACGGCATCGAGGTGTGCCGCCACATCCGCGAGAACAGCGACTGCTACATCGTCATGATCTCCGCGCGCTCCGACGAGATCGACCGGCTCATCGGCCTCGAGGTCGGCGCCGACGACTACCTGCTCAAGCCGTTCTCGCCGCGCGAGCTGCGCGCCCACGTGGCCGCCCTCTTCCGGCGACCGCGCAACGGCACCTTCGGAGCGGCGCCGCCCACCCAGTACGAGCCCTCGTCGTTCGACTCCGGCTCGTTCCGGGTCCCGGTCCAGGGCAACGGCACCCCGTCGGCGCAGCGCACGTACATGTGCGGCGGCGGCCTGGTGGTCCACCCCGCCCGCCGCGAGGTCGAGGTCAACGGCAAGACCGTCGACCTGACCCGCATCGAGTACGACGTGCTCGAGTTCCTCGCCGCCCGCTCCAGCACCGTGTGCACCCGCGAGGCGATCGTGCACGCGATCTGGAACAGCAACCTCGAGCACGACTGGCACCTCGTCGACGTCCACGTGGCCAACCTGCGCGCCAAGCTGCGCCAGCACTCCGACACGGTGTGGGTGCACACCGTGCGCGGGGTCGGCTACCGCCTCGACGTGCCCGCCGACGCACCCCAGCCGACGTGGGACGCGCAGACCATCTGAGGCCTCGGGGTCCGGTGGTCGGGTGACGTCCGACCCGTGCTTCGGCGCCCACCGATCCGTACGATGGAACCGTGGCTGACACTCCGCGCGTGACCCTCGCCCTCGGCTCCGGAGGAGCCCGTGGCTACGCCCACATCGGCATCATCGAGGTGCTGCGCGAGCGCGGCATGGAGGTCACCGGGGTCGCCGGCACCTCCATGGGTGCGCTCATCGGTGGGCTGCTGGCCTGCGACCAGCTCGACCCGTACGCCGACTGGGTGCGCGGGCTGACGCAGCGCGACGTGCTGCGCCTGCTCGACCCCTCCCTGCGTACGCCCGGGGCCCTGCGCGGCGAGAAGATCATGGCCGAGGTGCGTTCCCTGGTGGGCGGCACCCGCATCGAGGACCTGCGGATCCCGTTCACCGCGGTCGCGATCGACCTGGTGACGCACCGCGAGGTGTGGTTCCAGCGCGGACGACTCGACTCCGCGATCCGCGCCTCCATCGCACTGCCCACCGTCTTCACGCCCGTCGTGCTCGACGGTCGCCTGCTGGTCGACGGCGGCATGCTCAACCCGGTGCCGATCGCCCCCCTGTCCGCGCTCTCATCCGACCTCACGATCGCGGTCGACCTGAGCGGCGGGCCGCGACGGGAGACGCCGCGCGCCTCGGGCGGCAGCCCGGTCGAGGGCGCTTCCAGCGACGACGTGCGGGACGAGCTGGCCGACGCCGTCGGTGCGGCGGCCCTGGAACGCGCCGCGGTCGAGGAGGTCACCGCCTCGACCGAGAAGCGGTCCTCGGAGAGGTCGGAGAAGAAGGTCGCTGACTGGCGGGTCCAGATGCAGCGCCGCGTCGAGGAGCTCCGCGAGACCGAGCCCGTACGCCGCATGGCCGGCTGGTTCGAGCGCAACGAGGACCCGGCGCACGCGGCCGCCGAGGAGAACGCGGGGTCGGAGTTCGGTGAGCTCCCGGCCGGGCTGGGCTACCGCGACGTGATGACGATGTCGTACGAGGCGATGCAGGACGTCATCGCGCGCTACCGCGAGGCCAGCTACCCCGCCGACATCACGATCCGGGTGCCCCGCGACTCGGCGCACACGCTGGAGTTCCACCGCGGCAACGAGCTGATCGCCCTGGGCCGCGAGCTGGCCGAGGAGGCGCTGGCCGACGCCGGGTACTGAGTCCGCTGGCCTCGGATTGAGGCAGCCCGACGGGCCCGCCGTACCCTGACCTGCGTGAACGACCCCGCAGCTCCCACGCCGACGCCCGACGAGACCGCCGAGGTCCCCGGCATCGATCCCGAGGAGCTGGCCACCGCGATCAAGGTGCTGCGAGCCCTGCCCGCGCTGGGGCCGGACCACCCCGACGTACGCCTGATGAAGCGCGAGGCGTCGTACATGTACAAGCTGGTCAAGAAGTCGCGCCGTGCGGAGATCCGCATGGAGAAGCAGCGCCACGACCAGAAGATCATCGAGATGACCGCGACCGGGTCGCCGATGCGGATCGACGACGAGACCGCGGGGATCCCGCTGGTCTCGAACACCGTCGGCGCCTTCGCGGGTGAGCTGATCACCGCGCGCGGGTGCTACATCTGCAAGGAGGACTTCACCCTCGTCGACGCGTTCTACCACTGGCTGTGCCCGAAGTGCGCGGCGTTCAGCCACGCCAAGCGCGACCAGGGCACTGACCTCACCGGCAAGCGGGCGCTGCTCACCGGCGGGCGCGCCAAGATCGGCATGTACATCGCGCTGCGCCTGCTGCGCGACGGCGCGCACACGACGATCACCACCCGGTTCCCCAAGGACGCGGTGCGCCGCTTCTCCGCGATGGAGGACTCCGCCGAGTGGATCCACCGGCTCAAGGTTGTCGGCATCGACCTGCGCGACCCCACGCAGGTGGTCTCGCTCGCCGACGACGTGGCCGCCGCGGGCCCGCTCGACATCCTCATCAACAACGCCTGCCAGACCGTACGCCGCACGCCCGGCTCGTACGCCCCGCTGACCGAGGGCGAGCTCGCGCCGCTGCCCGACGGGGTGTCGCTGCCGGAGATGCTGTCGTTCGACCGGATCTCCGAGGCGCACCCGGCCGCCATCGCGGGCGCCCTGGCCGACGTGGCGGTGGCGCACCACGACGGAGAGTCCGCCGAGTCGGCGCTCGCCGCCCACAACGCCGCCTCCCTCACCGCGCTCGCGCTCAAGGCGGGCAGCGCCTCGCTCGAGGCCCACGTGGCCGGGACCCCCGTCGACGCGGGTGGGCTGCTGCCCGACATCCAGGTCAACAACTCCTGGACGCAGACGGTCGACGAGGTCGACCCGCTGGAGCTCCTCGAGGTGCAGCTGTGCAACTCGATCGCGCCGTTCCTGCTCGTCTCGCGGCTGCGTCCGGCGATGGCCGCCGCCGCCCGCGCCGCGTCGTCTCAGCGGGCGTACGTCGTCAATGTCTCCGCCATGGAGGGTCAGTTCTCGCGCCGCTACAAGGGCGCCGGGCACCCGCACACCAACATGGCCAAGGCGGCGCTCAACATGATGACGCGCACGTCGTCGGGCGAGATGTTCGAGACCGACAAGATCCTCATGACCGCGGTCGACACCGGCTGGATCACCGACGAGCGCCCGCACCACGAGAAGCTCCGGATCGCCGCCGAGGGCTGGCACGCCCCGCTCGACCTCGTCGACGGCGCCGCCCGCGTGTACGACCCGATCGTGCTCGGCGAGAGCGGCGAGGACCTGTACGGCTGCTTCGTGAAGGACTACAAGCCCTCCCCCTGGTGAGGCTCCGCTGAAGGTCTGAGCGCCGGCGCTGCGTGGCTCCCGCACCTCGTCGGCGACGGTCAATGGGGGCAAACCGACCTGTTGTGGGCGTTGCAACCCCCACAACAGGTCGAAGTCCCCGCCAAGGCGGGGACTTCGACAGCGGGGTACGCAACCCCCGGGAACGCAACCCCCGGGGAACACGACGGCCCGCGCCTGCAGGGGCAGACGCGGGCCGGTGGGCGCGAAGCGCGGTCAGACGGCTGCAGGGGCGGCGGCGGCCGCCTCCTCCTTGTCGAGGTCGCGCAGCTGCTTGATGACGAGCAGGAAGATCATGGCCTGCGAGGCCATGCGGATCCAGTCGCTCACGTCGGCCTGCGGGACGAGCGTCGAGGCCGGCGAGATGCCGCTGGCGATGGCCGGGTGGATCATGCCGTACACGAAGTCGGCGATGCCGGCGAGCAGCATGAAGCCCATGCTGAAGATCAGCGGGGAGGCGTACTGACCGCCGGCGCTGCGGTAGGCGAGGATCATGTAGATCGCGCCGGTCGACATCGCGACCGCCATCATCAGCAGACCTGCCTGGTACGTCGCCACCTGGCCGTCGGTCGCGTCGTCGGCCAGCGCCGGGAGACCCACGAAGAAGTGCATCAGCACCGTGATGAGCAGGCCGATGCCGATGCTGATCCAGATGTCGCGGCGACCGTCACGGAAGGTCAGGTCGGCCAGGACCATCGTGCCCTTGATGCCGGCGACGAAGAACATCGCGTAGGCGCAGACCCACAGGGCGTCGCCGAACGCAGGGGCGTCGGCGAGCGGGAAGATGCGGTACGACAGGTAGCAGCCGGACAGCGCGATCAGGCCGAACGACAGCAGCCGCGTGAAGTCCTTGATCAGGCCGTCGCTGCGGCCGCTGAGGTGCCACGCCGCGAACGCGCCGGCCGCGTTGGCCACCACGAACAGCCAGCCCACCGTCTCCTTGGCGGCGTCCGAGCCACTCACCGTGCAGAACGCCAGAGCGACGAAGAGGCCGATGAGGATGGCCCAGAAGAGATTCTTGACGGACAAGGGGGTTCCTATCTCTGAGGTGGGGTCAGCCGTGCAGCGCGGACCGGAAGGACTCGACGGTGGCGGCACCGAAGTTGCCGAGCCGGTCGGCGAGGAACTCGAGCAGCTGTGCCTCGCTCATGCCGGCCGCGCCCTTGCGGGTGGCCTCCACCGCCTTGGTGGTGCCGCGGCCGAGCTGGGGGCGCAGGGCGTCCTCGAAGGCTCCCCAGATCCGGGCCTCCCCCACAGCGCCACCGGGCGCCTGCGGTGCCTCGGGCTCAGCGGGGGTCGGCGCGGCAGGCGCGGTGGCAGGCGCGGCGGTAACGGGCGGGGCAGCGGCCGGTGCGGTCTGCTGGACGACGGGCGCGTACGTGGGTGCCGGGGCCGAGGCGCGGGGCGTCACCCGGGGCAGGACGTCGTTGAAGACGGTCGCCATCCCGATCTGGCCCACGTCGAGGAGCTGGGAGTGGGTCTGTCCCTCCCCGAGCACCAGGAGCAGCGCAGGCTGGGCCCCGTCGTGGCGGGTCTCGTGCTGGGTCAGGGCCACCGCCACCGGCGACAGGCCGATGGACGGGAGCACGTGGGCAAGGTCCTCCAGGAGTGCGGCGCCGAAGGCACCGGTGAGGACGGGCGTCTCGATCGCGCCCTGGACGTTGATGGTCACCAGCCCTCCCTGCAGCGCATCTGGATGGCGGGGATGACGTTGCCGAACACCTTCGCGATCCGTCCGTACGTGTTGTCGACGATCATGACGCCGCGGTGACGCGGGCCCATGGCCAGGAAGACGACCAGCTTCTTGTCCACCGGGAGGTCCAGCAGCCACCAGTCCCGGATCTCGCCGAGCTCGTCTGGGATCGGGAGCCGCGCGTCGACTCGCTGGCTGAGCTCGAACAGCTGGGCGTTGCCCTCGGGCCAGGTGCGCGCGCCGTACACGGCCTCACCGTTGGCCCGGTCGAAGACGACGAAGGACAGCAGGTCCTCCTCGAGACGTTCACGCGCGTACATCGCGGCGTGCCGGATCGTGTCGAGGCTGAGGCCCGGCGGGAGGGCCGGTCGAGGCGGCTCGACGCCGGCAGCGGCACGCCGGCTCGGCAGGGGAGGTGGCTCTGGGATCGACACGTGGGCGCGCTTCCGTTGGGGACGGTGTGTCTCGCACCTTAGTGATCACGGAGCGCTCGCACGGCCAAACCCCACAGGTTTGATACGCAAACAGAGGTGCTATGGCGCGCGGCGCCCCGCCCGCGGCGACCGTACGGGGTGCCGCGGGCGGTGCACCTCAGCCGGCCGAGCCAGCGATGTTGACCATCCAGTTGATGCCGAACTTGTCGACGAACATGCCGAACTCGTCGCCCCACGGCGCCTGGGTCAGCGGCTGCCTCACCTCGCCACCCTCGGACAGGCCGGTGAACCAGCCACGCATCGCGTCGGCGTCACCGGCGTCACCAGAGATGCTCACCGACACGTTGTCGCCCATGGTCACCGGCACCATCTCCGGCGGCGCGTCGGCGCCCATGAGGGTGAAGCCGGCCGGCGTCTCGAGCTGGCCGTGCATGATCTGGTCCGCCAAGGGGCCCTCCATGCCCATCTCCCCGAACGTCGAGAGCGACAGCTCGCCGCCGAGCACGGACTGGTAGAACTCCAGGGCCGGTCGGGCCCGACCGTCGAGGATGTTCACGTACGGGTTGAGTCGGGAAGCCATGAGATCTCCTGCGGGTGTGGAGGGGTGGCGAGGGCGGGATGTGCCCCGACGGCCCACGGTAGACCTGCTCGTCCCCGACCAGACCGTCCACCGCGACCTGACACCGTCCCAACCGTCTTCGGTGGGTCCGCGAGGGCCGGTCGTGACCGCCTGACTCAACCCGCGACGGCCCCGCGCACGTGGCGGCGAGCCGGTCGTACATCTCCGCCACCACCCCGGGCGCGCTGTCGGTGACGTCGTAGGAGTGGTCGAGGTCGATCCGCTCGCGCAGGGCCCCGGCGGCCCCGAGCGCGTCGGCGAGCACAGCCCCTTCGCGGTACAGGGTGTCCTCGCGGCACAGCACCACCAGGGGGGGCGATCCCGGCGATCTGGTCGGCGGCGGAGTTCGTGCCGTACGCCGGCGAGACACACGGGTGGGCGCGGTCCGCCGGGTCGGGGACGTACGAGGCGTCGAAGACGTCCAGCATCCACGGCCGCAGCATCGCCTTCGACGGGAAGGTACGTGGGTGCACGGCGTCGGTGGGCGGGTACTGCAGCAGCTGCAGGAGCGAGGCGGGCGTACCGTGCTGGCCCGCCTGACGGCACGCGGCCAGGGCGCGGCCCGCCCCCGCGCTCTGGCCACCGGTGGTGAGCCGCGACCCGTCCCACTCACGGCCCGACGACGCGGCCCACACCAGCACGTCGTACGCCTGCTCAGGCGCGGTCGGGGAAGGGATGTGCCCCGGCGCCAGTGCGTACTCCACGTTGAGCACCGCCGCATGAACCTGGACCTGGAGGTCCTGGAGGGCTGACGCCCCTCCTCGCCCGCGTCCCTCCCCTCCTCTGCCGCCCCTCCCCCTTAGTAACGCGCAGTTATCCGTACGAGGTGCAGTCAGTTGACGGCTCCTCGTACGGATAACTGCGCGTTACTAGGGAGGTGAGCGGCGGCTGGCGCCGGGGTTTCCTCCGTCGCTCAGCTGCCCGAGTGGCCGCGCAGCAAGTCACCGAACGACGTGAAGTCGTCCAGGTCGTCGCCCGAGCGGCGCCGGGGGGCAGTGCCCTGGTCGGGGCCGAACCCGCCGACGGAGTACGCGTCGGTGGAGACCAGGAGCGCCGCGAACTCCGAGGCCGCCCGGGTGATCCGCTCGGCCAGCCCCGTCGCGCCACCGAAGTCCTCGGTCGCGGCGAAGACGCCGGTGGGCACGACCACCGCCCGCAGGTACGAGAAGAGCGGGCGCATCGCGTGGTCGAGGACCAGCGAGTGGCGGGGCGAACCGGCCGTGGCACCGATCAGCACCGGCACG
Source organism: Nocardioides sp. (assembly GCF_051876515.1). Taxonomy (GTDB): domain Bacteria; phylum Actinomycetota; class Actinomycetes; order Propionibacteriales; family Nocardioidaceae; genus Nocardioides. The sequence continues at coordinate 26,876 of NZ_JBJEHY010000170.1, forward strand.
CCGGTCAGGGCGTCGGGGTCGAGGGCGTCGAAGAACATCTTGAACAGCCCCGAGTACGACGCGCTGAACACGGGCGTCACCGCCACCAGACCGTCGGCGGACGCGACCAGGTCGCGGACCTCGGTGATCCGCTGCGTCGGCATGCCGCCCGAGGTCATGTACGTGGCCAGCTCCCCGGCCAGCTCGCGCAGCTCCAGGACGGTCACCTCGACGTCCTCCCCGCGGGCGCTGACCTGCGCGGAGACGGCCTCGGTGATCTGGTCGGTGAGCAGCCGGGTGGACGAGGGGACGGTCAGCCCGGCCGTGACGGCGACGACTCGACGGGTCATGTCGGTGCTCCTTCTGTGCGTTCGGGTGGGGTGGTCAGTTGTCGGACTGGGCGGCCGCGGCGGCAGCCTCGGCGACCTCGCGGGCCGGCTCGACCAGGTGGTGCGGGGCCTCGGGGCCGGCGGCGACCAGCGAGGCGTGGGTGGGCGGGTCGGAGGGGACGTGGGCGGGGCGACGGCGCTCGAACTCCTTGCGCAGCACCGGCACGACCTCCTTGCCCAGGATCTCGATCTGCTCCAGCACGACGTGCTCGGGCAGACCCGCGTGGTCCATCAGGAAGAGCTGACGCTGGTAGTCACCGACGTTGTCGGCGAAGGTCAGCGTCCGCTCGATGACCTGCTCGGGCGTACCGACGGTCAGCGGCGTGACGGTGGAGAAGTCCTCCAGGCTCGGGCCGTGGCCGTACACCGGGGCGTTGTCGAAGTAGGGCCGGAACTGCTTCTTGGCCTCCGCCTCGGTCTCGCCCAGGAACACCTGACCGCCGAGCCCGACGATCGCCTGGTCGGCGGAGCCATGGCCGTAGTGCTCGAAGCGGCGGCGGTAGAGGTTGACCATCTTCGCCGTGTGCGCCATGTCCCAGAAGATGTTGTTGTGGAAGAAGCCGTCGCCGTAGTAGGCGGCCTGCTCCGCGATCTCGGGCGTACGGATCGAGCCGTGCCACACGAACGGCGGGGTGCCGTCGAGCGGGGCGGGCGTCGAGGTGTAGCCCTGGAGCGGCGTACGGAACTCGCCGGACCAGTTGACGACCGGCTCGCGCCACAGCTTGCGCAGCAGGTGGTAGTTCTCCACCGCCAGCTTCACGCCGTCGCGGATGTCCTTGCCGAACCACGGGTAGACCGGGCCGGTGTTGCCGCGACCCATCATCAGGTCGACGCGGCCGCCGGAGAGGTGCTGCAGGAACGCGAAGTCCTCGGCGATCTTGACCGGGTCGTTGGTCGTGATCAGCGTCGTCGCGGTCGACAGCTGCAGGTTCTTCGTCTGCCCGGCGATGAACCCGAGGTGGGTGGTGGGGCTGGAGGCGACGAACGGCGGGTTGTGGTGCTCGCCGGTGGCGAAGACGTCGAGGCCGACCTCCTCCGCCTTCAGGGCGTACTTCGTCATCGCAGCGATGCGCTCGCCCTCGCTGGGCGTACGGCCGGTGGTGGGGTCAGTGGTGACGTCACTGACGCTGAAGATTCCGAACTGCATGACGACTCCTGATCGCTAGATGGTTGAAGTTTGTACTACTCGCAACCGGGTGTCCAGCCGATCTATTCCGCACACGGG
>NZ_JBJEHY010000171.1:0-28415 GCF_051876515.1 Nocardioides sp.
CCCGGAATGCCTGCGTCGTTCATGCGCGCCACGAAGGCGTCCGGCTCCGGCAGCGCCGAGGGCTGATGTCGCGGCCCGCCCCGGCGAGGGTCGGTCCGTAGGCTGTGGGAAGCCCCTCGGAAGGATTAGCCATGACCCTTGGAGTTGGCCGACGTCGCGTCGTCCTCGGAGCCGCAGGCGTGGCTGCCGTACCCGCCCTCGCAGCCTGCGGCGAGGAGTCCACGCCTAAGCAGGGTGGAACCACGACGCCCACCACGACCAGCCCTGGTACGCCCGGAAGCACCGGCGGCGGGGGAGAGGCTGTCGCCTCCACGGCTGACGTGCCCGTGGGCGGCGGCGTCATCGACGCCAACCGGCAGATGGTGATCACGCAACCGGTCGAGGGCGAGTTCAAGGCGTTCTCGTCCATCTGCACGCACCAGGGGTGCCCGGTCGGCGAGATCCGTGGCGACGAGATCGTCTGCCCCTGCCACTTCAGCAAGTTCTCCATCGCCGACGGCAGCGTGATCAGTGGTCAGGCCACCGCACCGTTGCCCAGCATCGCGGTGAAGGTCGAGGGGGACGAGATCGTCCTCGGCTGAGTCCCTGGCGCGCGTCCGCTGAATTGGTCGGAGGAATCCGACCCCGGGAGGTTAGAGAAGCGCCCCGTCGGGGCACGATGCGCCCCGAGAGAACCCACCCAGGGGTTCGTCCAGGGGGATTGCAATGAATCACCAGCTCCGGCGTCCGAGTGTGTGGGCGCCTCTTGTCAGTGTCGTCGTGGCCACGGCCATGTTCGCTACTCCCGTGAGCGCGTCGGCGGAGCGGACGCCCAAGCGCGCCACGCCGACGGCCACCGTCCAGGTCAGCGGCACCGTCAAGGTGGTCGCGGGCGAGGAGGAGCACGACGACCAGATCTACCTCGAGACGGACGCGGGCCAGTTCCTGCGCCTCGAGAGCGGGTTCGAGGCCCAGTCCTTGTCCCGGTTCACCGGCACGGTGGCCATCGTCGACGCCACGAGCGCCGAGCTCGCCTCCGACCGGACCGCGATCTCCCGCGCCGCCGAGTCCGGTGAGGAGGTCCGCGTGCTGGACGGCACGGTCACGCCGTACACCGCCGCAGCCAAGACCGGCACCCACCGCACGTACGTCGCGATGGCGACGAACCTCGGCAGGCTCTCCGCGCCCAACGACGCGCTCCTCAAGCGCATGGGCCAGGCCCAGAAGTACTGGGTGCGCGAGTCGCGCGGGCGCATCAAGACCTGGGCCACCCCGGGCCGCATCAAGAAGTTCCGTACGACCACCACGACCGTGGCACGCGCCTGCGGCCTGGGCAGCTCGGACTTCATGGAGTTCACCCAGGAGGCCGGCCGCAAGGCATTCCCGGGGGTCGACTTCTCGGGACGCAAGCCGAACCACCTCGTCGTCGTCGTCCCCGGCTCGTGCACCCACACCGGCGTCGTCGGGCGCGCGCAGATCGGCGTCAGCCTCAAGTCCGGGGGCCCGGCGATCATCTCCTCCGACGAGTACTACGCCGGCGCCACGAAGTTCACGACGGCGCACGAGCTCGGCCACACCTTCGGCATGCACCACGCCAACACCCCCGGGTACTCCTACGGCGACGCGTACGAGGTCATGGGCTCCGCCCCGGGTGACACACCGATGCTCGGGGCCGCCTACCGCGCCCAGCAGGGCATCTTCGCCAAGGGTGAGGTCACGGACGTCAACGCCAGGAGCACGTCGGTCACGCTCAACAAGATCAGCTCGCTCAAGGGCCGCCGGGTCGCCCGGTTCGTCAACCCGGACAACGGCGCCCAGTGCTTCGTCGAGTACCGCGACGGCGGTGGCCGCGACGCCAAGGCGATCTACACCCAGAACACCTACGCGCCGGCCGGCTACGGCGGCTTCCTGTACCGCACCGGCGTCACCGTCACGTGCGAGGACCTCTCCCAGCCCGGCAAGCAGCTCCAGCGCGCCGGGGGCGGCGTCTACGGCCTGCGTGCCGGCAACGAGTGGAGCAACGGTTCGGGCACGTACAAGGTCCGCGTGTCGGCGCTCGGCACCACGGCGACCGTGGTGACCACCTCCACGCCCGGTGCCGCCCTGAGCGCCGGCTCCGTGAGCGTCACGCCCGCTCCGGCGCTGGAGGGCAGCCAGATCCTGGTCAGCGGCTTCGGCGCGACCATCACCGGGGCTCGCACGCAGTGGCTGGTGGACGGCAAGGTCATCAGCACCTCGGTGGGTGGCTACTGGTACGCCCCGCTGGCCGCGGCCGGCAAGAGCGTCAAGGCGCGCGTGACGGTCTACGCGAGCGGTCGTTCGCCCCGCACGGCCACCAGTGCCGCGGTCCGCGTCCCGCTCGCCCGCATGTTCTACGCGGGCAGCCAGTCCCGCGTGGTCGTCACCGGCAAGGCCCGCGTCGGCAAGAAGCTGGGGGTGCGGTCGCTGGTGTGGATCGGCGCCGACTACCGCCGTCCGCCGGGTCTGAAGCTGCGTCACCAGTGGCTGCGCAACGGCCGGGCGATCCGCGGCGCCACGGGACGCACGTACCGCCTGACGCGTGCGGACAAGGGCAAGCGCATCTCCGTCGTGGAGCGCGCCTCCGCCCCGAAGTTCGTGAAGGGGTACCGCTCGATCTCGGCCGCCAAGCGCGCTCGCTGACCCCGACTGGTGGCCTCGGCCCACGCCACGCGTGGACCGAGGCCACCGGCGTCTCTGTCACCGCTCGACCGTAGGGTTTGTCAGGTGACCTCGCCGAGCAGCTATCGACCCGCTCCGGGCTCGATCCCGACCCAACCGGGCGTCTACCGGTTCTCGGACCGGACTGGGCGGGTCATCTACGTCGGCAAGGCCAAGAACCTGCGCCAGCGCCTCTCGTCGTACTTCGCGGACGTCTCCTCGCTGCACCCGCGCACGGCCACCATGGTGACCACGGCCGCCGGAGTCGACTGGACCGTCGTCGACACCGAGGTCGAGGCGCTGCAGCTCGAGTACTCCTGGATCAAGCAGTTCGACCCCCGCTTCAACGTCAAGTACCGCGACGACAAGTCCTACCCCTGGCTCGCCGTCACCGTGGGCGAGGAGTTCCCGCGGGTGATGGTCGGTCGCGGTGCCAAGAAGCGCGGAACCCGCTACTTCGGCCCGTACAGCCACGCGTGGGCCATCCGGGAGACCGTGGACCTGCTGCTGCGCGTCTTCCCGATGCGCTCGTGCAGCAACGGTGTGTTCAAGCGTTCCTCCCAGATCGGCCGCGCCTGTCTGCTGGGTTACATCGACAAGTGCTCGGCCCCCTGCGTCGGCAAGGTGACCGCGGAGGAGCACCGCGCCATCGTCGACGAGTTCTGCGACTTCATGGCCGGCAACACCGCGGGCTTCGTACGGCGCCTCGAGAGCGAGATGCTGGCGGCGTCCGACGCGCTGGAGTTCGAACGGGCCGCCCGGCTGCGTGACGACATCGGGGCGCTGCAGAAGGCCCTGGAGAAGCAGGCGGTCGTGCTGGGGGACGCCACCGACGCCGACGTGGTCGCCCTGGCCGAGGACCCGCTCGAGGTGGCTGTCCAGATCTTCCACGTGCGCGGCGGCAGGATCCGCGGGCAGCGCGGATGGGTCGCGGACCGCAACGACGCCGCCGACACCGCGGACCTGGTCGAGCACTTCCTGCTCCAGCTGTACGGCGACGGGGACAACATCCCGCGCGAGGTCCTGGTGCCCGTGCTCCCGCACGACCGCACCACCCTGGTCTCACTCCTCTCCGAGCTGCGCGGGAGCCGCGTCGACGTGCGCGTCCCCCAGCGCGGTGACAAGCGCGACCTCATGGAGACCGTCGCGCGCAACGCCTCGCAGTCGTTGGCCCTCCACAAGACCAAGCGGGCCAGCGACCTGACCACCCGCAACCGGGCCCTGGAGGAGATCCAGGAGGCGCTCGAGCTCGACGAGGTGCCGCTGCGCATCGAGTGCTACGACATCTCCAACCTGCAGGGGACCGAGGTGGTTGCCTCGATGGTGGTCTTCGAGGACGGGCTGGCGCGCAAGTCCGAGTACCGCCGCTTCGTCATCCGCGGTGTCGACGGACAGAACGACGTGGCGTCGATGCACGAGGTCATCACCCGGCGCTTCCGTCGCCTGCTGGACGAGCAGGCGGCGGCGACCCCCGCCGAGGACGGGTCCGGCCCGATGCTGGTCGACCCCGAGACGGGTCGCCCCCGCAAGTTCGCGTACGCGCCCGGACTGGTCGTCGTCGACGGTGGCCCTCCGCAGGTGGCCGCGGCGGAGCAGGCGATGGCCGACCTCGGGATCAACGACATCCCGGTCTGTGGGCTCGCCAAGCGTCTGGAGGAGGTGTGGGTGCCCGGTGAGGAGGACCCCGTCATCCTCCCGCGCTCGTCCGAGGGCCTGTACCTCCTGCAGCGCATCCGTGACGAGGCCCACCGCTTCGCCATCACCCACCACCGCGGCCGGCGCTCGCGCACCATGGTCGAGAGCCTGCTCGACGACGTGCCCGGGCTGGGGGAGATCCGCCGCAAGGCCGTGATCACGCACTTCGGGTCGCTCAAGAAGCTGCGGGCGGCGGAGGTCGAGGCGATCGCGCAGGTGCCGGGGATCGGGCCGACGACGGCCGCTGCGATCAAGCAAGCGCTGACGGAGTCGGACGCGAGCAGCAAGACTGGTGTCCGCATCAACACCGCCACCGGCGAGATCGAGGAGAACTGATGGCCGAGCGTCCGATCCCCACGCAGACCCCGGGCGAGCTCGTGATCGTCACGGGGATGACCGGCGCCGGTCGCTCGACCGTCGCCAAGGAGCTCGAGGACCTCGGCTACTTCGTCGTCGACAACCTGCCGCCCACGCTGGTGCGTGACGTCGTGCGGATGGTCGACGACAGCCGTGGCGTCCAGCAGCCGATCGCCGTGGTGGTCGACGTCCGTTCCGGCGCGTTCTTCGACTCGCTGCCAGCCAACCGGCACCAGGGCGTCACCGGGCGACCCACCACGCTGCTCTTCCTCGAGGCCACCGACGACGTGCTCGTACGCCGCCAGGAGGCCGCCCGGCGTCCGCACCCGCTGCAGGGCAGCGGTCGGTTGCTGCAGGGTCTCCAGCGTGAGCGGGAGGCGCTCGCGACGCTCCGTGGCGACGCGGACGCCGTCCTCGACACGGGCAACTTCAACGTGCACCAGCTCAAGGACCGGGTCGCCGAGATGTTCGGCACCCCGGAGTCGACGCAGCTCAAGATGACCGTCATCAGCTTCGGCTTCAAGTACGGCATCCCGGTCGACGCCGACTACGTCGCCGACATGCGGTTCCTGCCCAACCCCTACTGGGTCCCCGAGCTGCGCCCCCTCAACGGTCGCGACAAGGGGGTCAGCGAGTACGTCCTCTCCCAGCCGGGAGCCGCGACGTTCCTCGAGCAGTACCTCCCGGTCCTGGAGACCGCCGCCGCGGGGTACCGCAACGAGGGCAAGCGGTTCATGCAGATCGCCGTCGGGTGCACGGGTGGGAAGCACCGCAGCGTCGCGATGACCGAGGAGATCGCGTCGCGGCTCCGTGCCGCAGGCCACGACGTACGGTCCACGCACCGCGACCTCGGACGGGAGTGACGTGAGGGGGACAGCCCAGTCCGTGGTCGCGCTCGGGGGCGGCCACGGCCTCCACGCCTCGCTCAGCGCGCTGCGGCGACTCCTCGACGACCTCACCATCGACAACCTGCAGGCCGTGGTGACGGTGGCCGACAACGGTGGTTCGTCGGGCCGGCTGCGTGGTGAGTTCGGCGTGCTGCCGCCCGGCGACCTGCGGATGGCGCTCGCCGCGCTGTGCGGGGAGGACGAGTGGGGCACCACCTGGGAGCGTCTGGTCCAGCACCGCTTCGCCGGTGAGGGTGAGATGCGCGGCCACGTGGTCGGCAACCTGCTCATCGTCGGCCTGTGGGAGCTGATGGGTGACCACGTGCGCGCCCTCGACTGGGTCGGTCGGCTGCTGGGCGCCCGGGGCCGGGTGCTGCCGATGGCGCTGACCCCGCTGGACATCGTCGCGGAGGTCCGGGGCGCCGCAGGCACGGGGCCGGGCGCCTCGACGGAGGTGCGCGGGCAGGTCGAGGTCGCCACCACCGGGGGAGAGATCGCCTCGATCGGGCTCGCGCCCGACGACTTCGAGGAGTGCCCCGAGGCGATCGAGGCGGTGCTGGACGCCGACTGGGTCGTTCTCGGGCCGGGATCGTGGTTCACCTCGGTGATCCCGCACCTGCTCGTGCCGGGCCTGCGTGACGCCCTCGAACGGACCACCGCACGGCTGGTCGTCGTCCTCAACCTGGGGCCGCAGGAGGGGGAGACGGGCGGGTACGGCCCGGAGGACCACCTGGCCGCCCTCTTCGAGCACGCGCCGGGGCTGCGCGTGCACACGGTGCTGGCCGACCCGCGCACGGTCGCCGACCACGACCTGCTGGACGGGGCCGTCGCCTCGGCAGGCGCCCAGCTGGTCGTCGCGGACGTCGGCGTCGACGGCGAGGCCAAGCACGATCCCGGCAGGCTGGCGCTGGCGCTGCAGGGGATCATCGAGGCCGCCGATTGTCCGGGGAGTTCCTGAGCCACGTGGTCGGACGTGCAAGGATCACGCCATGGCGATGACCGCACAGGTGAAGGCAGAACTGGCCAACACCCAGATCACGAAGACCTGCTGCCGCAAGGCGGAGGTGGCCACCACCCTGCGCTTTGCGGGAGGCATCCACATCGTGAGTGGTCGGATCGTGATCGAGGCCGAGGTGGACACCGGCGCCGCCGCGCGTCGGCTGCGCCGCGACATCGCCGAGATCTACGGCCACGAGTCCGACGTCGTCATGGTGCAGGGCAGCGGGCTGCGCAAGGGCAGCCGGTACGTCGTCCGGGTGATCAAGGACGGTGAGGCGCTCGCGCGTCAGACCGGGCTGCTCGACCCACGGGGACGTCCGGTACGGGGTCTGCCGCCCGCCGTCGTGTCCGGCGGGGCCTGCGACGCCGTGGCCGCCTGGCGCGGCGCCTTCCTCGCGCACGGGTCGCTGACCGAGCCCGGTCGTTCCTCCTCGCTCGAGGTCACCTGCCCCGGCCCCGAGGCTGCTCTGGCGCTCGTCGGCGTGGCCCGCCGTCTCGGCATCTCGGCCAAGGCGCGCGAGGTGCGCGGTGTGGACCGCGTCGTGATCCGCGACGGCGACGCGATCGGCGAGCTGCTGACCCGCCTGGGCGCCCACGAGTCGCTCATGGCGTGGGAGGAGCGCCGGATGCGCCGTGAGGTGCGCGCCACGGCCAACCGGCTCGCCAACTTCGACGACGCCAACCTGCGCCGCTCCGCCCGTGCGGCGGTCGCGGCCGGTGCACGTGTCGAGAGGGCCATGGAGATCCTCGCCGAGGACGTGCCGGACCACCTGCTCACCGCCGGACGCCTCCGCCTGGAGCACAAGCAGGCGTCGCTGGAGGAGCTCGGGCAGCTGCACGAACCCGCCCTGACCAAGGACGCGATCGCCGGACGCATCCGCCGCCTGCTCGCCATGGCGGACAAACGTGCCGAGGAACTGGGCATCCCCGACACCGAGGCCTCACTGACCCCGGAGATGCTCGCCGAGGAGGAGTGACCCGGAGCGCGGTACGACTGTGCTGAGGGTCGCTCGTCGCTGAGTGAACCTCGGGCGCGGAGCGGGGTGCGTTGGCGATAGGGTGAGGGGCGGACGTACCACCCAACTCCAGGAGACATCTGTCGTGACCGTTCGCGTAGGCATCAACGGCTTCGGCCGCATCGGCCGCAACTTCTTCCGCGCCGTCCGCGCCTCCGGCGCCGACATCGAGATCGTCGGCGTCAATGACCTCACCGACAACAGCGTGCTCGCGCACCTGCTCAAGTACGACTCGATCCTCGGTCGCCTCGACGCCGACGTGTCGGCCACCGACACCCACATCATCGTGGGCGACCAGCAGATCGCCGCGTTCGCCGAGCGCAACCCCGCCGACCTCACGTGGGGCGAGCTGGGTGTCGACGTGGTCGTCGAGTCCACCGGCTTCTTCACCGACGCCACCAAGGCCAAGGCGCACATCGACGCCGGCGCCAAGAAGGTCATCATCTCCGCGCCCGCCTCCAACGAGGACATCACCATCGTGATGGGCGTCAACCACGAGCTGTACGACCCGGCGCAGCACCACGTCATCTCGAACGCGTCCTGCACCACGAACTGCCTGGGCCCGATGGCCAAGGCCCTCAACGACGCGCTGGGCATCGAGAAGGGTCTGATGACCACGATCCACGCCTACACCGCGGACCAGAACCTGCAGGACAACATCCACAAGGACCCGCGTCGTGCCCGTGCGGCCGCGCTGAACATCGTCCCCACCTCGACCGGTGCGGCCAAGGCCATCGGCCTGGTCCTCCCCGAGCTCAAGGGCAAGCTCGACGGCTACGCGCTGCGCGTGCCGACCCCGACCGGCTCGCTCACCGACCTCTCCTTCGAGGCGTCGCGCGAGACCACCGTCGAGGAGGTCAACGAGATCATCAAGAACGCCGCCGACGGCACGTTCCTGAAGTACTCGACCGACCCGATCGTGTCGACCGACATCACCACCGACCCGGCCTCGTGCATCTTCGACGCGCCGCTGACCAAGGTGATCGGCAACCAGGTCAAGGTCGCCGGCTGGTACGACAACGAGTGGGGCTACTCCAACCGTCTCGTCGACCTGATCAACCTCGTCGGCGCCAGCCTCTGACCTGCGGAGATACCTGAACACATGAGCAGCATCGAGTCGCTCGGCGACCTGCGAGGAAAGCGCGTGCTGGTCCGGTCGGACCTCAACGTGCCACTGGAGGACCGGGACGGGACCGCGCACATCAGCGACGACGGGCGGATCCGGGCCAGCGTGCCCACGATCCAGCGTCTTGCCGAGTCCGGGGCCCGGGTGGTCGTCACGGCCCACCTGGGCCGCCCGGACGGGACCCCCAACCCGAAGTACAGCCTCGCTCCGGTCGCCGAGCGGCTCGGTGAGCTGCTCGGCCGCGACGTGCGGTTCGCCACCGACACGGTGGGCGCCTCGGCGCAGCAGGTGGTGGCAGGGCTGGGCGACGGCGACGTCGCCCTGCTCGAGAACGTCCGCTTCAACGCGGGCGAGACCAGCAAGGACGACGCCGAGCGCGGCGCCTTCGCCGACCAGCTGGTCGCGCTGGCGGACGCCTTCGTCTCCGACGGGTTCGGTGTCGTCCACCGCAAGCAGGCGTCCGTGTACGACGTCGCCACGCGCCTCCCGTCCGCCATGGGCGGGCTGGTGGCTGCTGAGGTCGACGTCCTGCGTCGTCTCACCGACTCGCCCGAGCGCCCCTACGTGGTGGTCCTCGGCGGGTCCAAGGTCTCCGACAAGCTCGGCGTGATCGACAACCTGATCGAGAAGGCCGACTCGCTGCTCATCGGTGGCGGCATGGTGTTCACCTTCCTCGCTGCCCAGGGCCACGAGGTCGGCAAGAGCCTGCTGGAGGCCGACCAGATCGAGACCTGCCAGCGCTACCTCGCCGAGGCCAAGGAGCGCGGGGTCCAGATCCTGCTGCCCACCGACGTCGTCGTCGACACGGCGTTCCCGTCGGGAGACCGCGAGCCGACCCCCTCGGTGGTCGCCGCGGACGCGATCCCCGCCGACGCGCTGGGGCTCGACATCGGTCCCGCCTCGGCGGCCGCCTTCGCCGCCGTCCTGCGTGAGGCCCGCACCGTCTTCTGGAACGGCCCGATGGGCGTGTTCGAGGTCGCGGCCTTCGCCGAGGGCACCCGCGCCGTGGCGCAGGCGCTCACCGAGATCGACGGTCTCTCCGTCGTGGGTGGGGGCGACTCCGCCGCCGCCGTACGCCTCCTCGGGTTCGACGAGGCCGCGTTCGGCCACATCTCCACCGGTGGCGGGGCCAGCCTCGAGTTCCTCGAGGGCAAGGTCCTGCCCGGCATCTCCGTCATCGAAGGGAACTGACCGTGGCTGCCTCGCGCACCCCGCTGATGGCGGGCAACTGGAAGATGAACCAGAACCACCAGGAGGCAGTCGTCCTGGTGCAGAAGCTGGCCTGGACGCTGTCGGACAAGAAGCACGACGCGACGAGGTCCGAGGTCGTCGTGATCCCGCCGTTCACCGACCTGCGATCGGTCCAGACCATCGTCGACGGTGACCGCCTCTCCCTGGCGTACGGCGCCCAGGACGTCTCCGAGCACGACTCGGGCGCGTACACCGGCGAGATCTCGGCCTCGATGCTCGCCAAGCTCGGTTGCTCGTACGTGGTCGTCGGCCACTCCGAGCGCCGGGAGTACCACGCGGAGACCGACGCCGTGGTCAACACCAAGGCCCACAAGGCGCTCGCGGCCGGCATGACGCCGATCGTGTGCGTGGGCGAGGGCCTCGAGGTCCGCCAGGCCGGCGAGCACGTGCCGTACACCGTCGCCCAGGTCGACGGCTCGCTGGCGGGCTTCTCCGCCGAGCAGGTCGCGGGTCTGGTCGTCGCGTACGAGCCCGTCTGGGCCATCGGCACGGGCGAGGTGGCGACCCCGGACGACGCGCAGGAGGTGTGCGCCGCGATCCGTGACCGGATCCGTGAGGTGCACGGCGACGCTGCGGCGGACGGCGTGCGGGTCCTGTACGGCGGATCGGTGAAGGCCTCCAACGTGGCTGGCATCATGGAGAAGGCCGACGTGGACGGCGCCCTCGTGGGCGGCGCGAGCCTCGACGCCGAGGAATTCGCCGGGATCGCCCGGTTCTACGACCTGCCGGTGCTCTGAGTACCGGCCCGAATGACATAGGGTTCAGCGCGTGACTCTGTTTCTGACCATCCTGCTCGTCCTGACGAGCGCGATCATGATCCTGCTGGTGCTGCTCCACAAGGGGCGCGGCGGCGGGCTGTCCGACATGTTCGGTGGCGGGGTCTCCAGCAGTCTGGGTGGTTCCTCGGTCGCCGAGCGCAACCTCGACCGGTTCACGGTCGGTACCGGGATCGTCTGGGCCGCGTGCGTCGTGGCCCTCGGACTGCTCTACGCGTACAACGGCGGCTGAGGAGGCTGGCACGTGGCTGGTGGCGGAAACGCGATTCGGGGGAGTCGAGTCGGGGCTGGCCCGATGGGCGAGGCAGAGCGTGGTGACGCGGCGCCTCGCCAGGCAGTGACCTACTACTGCTCCCACGAGCACCGCTCGATGGTGGCGTTCTCCATCGAGGCGGTCGTCCCCGAGTCGTGGGACTGCCCCAAGTGCGGCCTGCCCGCCAGCATGGATTCCGAGAATCCGCCCCCGGCTCCCAAGATCGAGCCCTACAAGACCCACTTGGCCTACGTGAAGGAGCGCCGCTCCGACGCCGAGGCTGCGGGCATCCTCGACGAGGCGGTCGCCCTGCTGCGCAGTCGCCGCAAGTCGGGCGACGTCGTCTTCTGAGCACCACACCACGTCCTGCGCCGGCCCCTTCACGGGCCGGCGCAGCCGTGCTCGTGCCCCTCGGCGCCGCACTGGTGTCGTGCGGGCTCCTGGCGCTGGCCGTCGTGAACGGCTGGCTCGGACCTGACGTCGACCGCGGCGCGGAGTTCTGCGAGGTCTCCTGCGGGCTGCTGGCCCAGCCCGTGAACACGTGGTCCAACCTGGGCTTCGTGGCGGCCGGCCTGGCGGTCGGCTGGCACGCCCGGGGGCCGGAACGTCTCGGCCACACGATGGCGGCCCGACCGTTCCTCGCCGTCGCCTACGCGGTCGTTGTGGTCCTCCTGGGACCCGCCAGCGCGGCCATGCACGCCACCGAGAGCCACCTGGGCGGGGTCCTCGACCTGACGTCGATGTACCTCGTGGCGTCCTGGGCTGCCGCGTACGCCTTGCTCCGCCTGCGCGGCTGGAGCCTGAGGCGCTTCCCCGGCGTCTTCGTCGCCCTGGTCGTGGCGTGCGAGCTCGTCGGCGCGCTGGACATGGCCGTCCCGGTCCTGATGCACCCCGGCAACGTGGCGTTCCTGACACTGCTCGTCACGGCGCTGGTCGCCGAGATCCGGCTGCGCCGGAGGACACACCTGCGCACCCAGCTTGGCTGGGGCGTCGGCGCCGTCGGCTCTCTGGTGGTCGCCTTCGTGATCTGGAACCTGGGGCAGCACGGCTGGTGCGACCCCGGGTCGGTGTGGCAGGCGCACGGTGCCTGGCACCTGCTGTGCGCGGTCTCGGCGTACTGCCTGTTCCGGCTCTACGCGAGCGAGGAGGCGGCCGCGGAGTCGACGAACCAGACCGTCTCCTCCTGACCGCGGACCGCGCGCGCGGGACAGTCGACGACGGGTCCGGGGGTCTGGGCCCGGGCGAGCGCCTCGGCCTTCTCGGCGCCCGCGACCAGGTACATCACAGCCCGGGAACGCTCGAACGCCTCGAACGTGAGGCTGACCCGCTCCGGCGGCGGCTTGGGGGAGTCGTGCACGGCCACCGCGATCGCGTCGGTCACCGACGTGGCGGGGTGGTGGGGGAAGAGCGAGGCGACGTGACCGTCCGGCCCCATGCCGAGCACGACCACCTCCCACTCGTGCCCCGCGCTGTGGCGCACCTCGTGGGCGTACGCCTCGGCCGCCTCCTCGACGCTGGCGCTGGTGTCGGGGCCGGGAACCCGGTGGATCCGGTGGGCCGGCACGCCCAGCGGGGCCAGCAGGGTCGTCAGGGCGTCGAGGTCGTTGCGGTCGGCGTCGTCGAGGCCGACGTACCGCTCGTCGCCCCACCACCACTCGACGCGGGTGAAGTCCACGGACGAGTCGTGGGAGCGCCGCACGACCTCGGCGTGGAACAGGGGGACGAGTGAGCCGCCGGTCAGCGAGACGTACGGGAGCCGGCCGGCGTCCTGTGCCGCCTCCAGCCGGGTCAGGAAGTACGACGCCGCGTCCCCCAGCAGGGTGCTGACGTCCTCGTGGACCCTCACGTCGTCCACCGCTCAGTCCTCCACGAGCTGGGCGAGACGTTTGAGCGTCGCCCCGTAGATGTCGTCGTCGTCGAGGTGCCTCAGCTCCTCGGCGAGCAGCTCGTGGAGGTCGCGGATCCGGAGCGCGGCGGGGCGGTCGGGGTGACCGGGGGAGCTCAGCGTGGCCGTGCGGCCGTCGGGCCGCGAGATGACGATCGCGCCAGCCTTCGTCTCCAACCGCACCTCGGTGATCGCGGGCCCGGGCGAGGTGTGCTCGGCGACGGGGACCCGGAGGCGGTCGGTGAGCCAGGCGCGCAGCAGCGCGGCGCTGGGGTGCCCGCGCTCGGCGGTGACGGACGCGGCGGTCACCTTGGCCGGGTGCTGGTCCAGCGCGGCCGCGAGCAGTCCGCGCCACAGGGTCAGCCGCGTCCAGGCGAGGTCCGTGTTGCCTTCGCGGTGCGAGCGGTACTGGCGCAGCAGCGCGGTGGAGCGCCCACGGGCCAGGGCCTCGACGTCTGTGATCCGACGGCTTGCCAGGGCGCCCAGCGGATCGCCCGCAGGGTCCTCCGGCGCGTCGGAGGCCCACCAGATCACCACGGGGGAGTCGGGCAGGAGGAGCGGCAGGACCACCGACTCGGGGTGCTTCACGACCTCGCCCCGCAGCCGGATCAGGGCGGCCTCCCCGCCCCAGCCGAGGCCGATGCCGACCTGCGCGTTGACGTGCCCCTTGCCGCGTCCGTTGCCGAGGATGATGCCCAGGACGCGGGAGGGGTGCTCGCGCGAGGCCCGCTGCGCCGCGTCCATCGCTGCCTCGGCCTCGTCCTCGGCGACCACGATGATCAGCGTCATGACCATCCCCATCGCGGGGCTGCCGGCGCGTCGACGCGTGCGTACGAACTCGGCCGCGATCGCGGACGAGGTGGTGTCGATGAGCTCGATCATCAGGGCCTCCGCCAAGTGCGTCCGTCGCGGGCGAGCATCTCGTCCGCCGAAGCCGGTCCCCAGGTGCCCGCGGGGTAGGTGTCCGGCTTCCCCTTGCGTTCCCAGTACTTCAGGATCGGGTCGAGGATGCGCCAGGACAGCTCGACCTCCTCGTGGCGGGGGAAGAGCGGCGGGTCGCCGAGGAGCACGTCGAGGATGAGCCGTTCGTACGCCTCGGGGCTGGCCTCGGTGAACGAGTCGCCGTACTCGAAGTCCATGTTGACGTCGCGGATCTCCATCGACGGTCCGGGGACCTTCGAGCCGAAGCGGAGCGTCATCCCCTCGTCGGGCTGGATCCGGATGACCAGCGCGTTCTGGGTCAGCTCCTCCGTCGCGGTCTGGGTGAACGGGAGGTGGGGAGCCCGCTTGAAGACGATCGCCACCTCCGTGACCCGGCGCCCCAGCCGCTTGCCGGCGCGCAGGTAGAACGGGACCCCCGCCCAGCGGCGGGTGGCCACGTTGAGGGTGATCGCGGCGAAGGTCTCGGTGCGCGAGTCGGGCGCGATGCCCTCCTCGTCCAGGAAGCCGACGACCTTGGCGCCGCCCTGCCACCCGCCCGCGTACTGCGCCCGGGAGGTGGTGAGGTCGATGCGACGGGGGATCTGGACGGACTCGAGCACCTTCTGCTTCTCGATCCGCAGGCTCTCGGCGTCGAAGCTCGTCGGCTCCTCCATCGCCACCAGGGCCATCAGCTGCAGGAGGTGGTTCTGGATGACGTCGCGGGCGGCGCCGATGCCGTCGTAGTAGCCGGCCCGGCCGCCGATGCCGATGTCCTCGGCCATCGTGATCTGCACGTGGTCGACGAAGTTGGCGTTCCAGATCGGCTCGAACAAGGTGTTGGCGAACCGCATGGCCAGGATGTTCTGGACGGTCTCCTTGCCCAGGTAGTGGTCGATGCGGAACACCGAGCCGCTGGGGAACACCTCGGCCAGGGTGGCGTTGAGGGCGCGGGCCGAGGCCAGGTCGTGGCCGAACGGCTTCTCCACGACGACGCGGCGCCACGAGCCCGGCGCGGGGTCGGCCAGGTGGTGCTTGCGCAGCTGGGTGGCGACGGTGCCGAAGAGACCGGGCGGGATCGCGAGGTAGAAGGCCAGGTTGCCCCCCGAGCCGCGGGTGAGGTCGAGCTCCTCGACGGTGTGACGCAGCGCCTCGAAGGCCGCGTCGTCGTCGAAGCTGCCCGGGACGAAACGGAACCCCTCAGCGAGCTGCTTCCAGACGTCCTCGCGGAACTCGGTGCGGGCGTGCTCCTTGACGGCGTCGTACACGATCTGCGCGAAGTCCTGGTCGGCCCAGTCGCGCCGCGCGAACCCGACGAGGCTGAACCCCGGCGGCAGGAGACCACGGTTGGCCAGGTCGTAGATGGCCGGCATGACCTTCTTGCGGGCCAGGTCGCCGGTGACGCCGAAGATGACCATGCCGCACGGCCCGGCGATCCGGGGAAGTCGGCGGTCCTCGGGGTCACGCAGGGGGTTCGGGCGGTTCATCGGCCACGCTCCGTGGTGAGTTGCTCGACCAGCCACCGGGTCGAGGCGTCCTGGGAGGCGAGGGAGGCGTCGTCACCGGACAGAGCCGGTGCGATCTCGCTCGCCATCTGCTTGCCCAGCTCGACGCCCCACTGGTCGAAGCTGTTGATGCCCCAGACGACTCCCTGGGTGAAGGTGATGTGCTCGTACAGGGCGATGAGCTGGCCCAGGACCCCCGGCGTGAGCGCCGGCGCGACGATGGACGTGGTGGGACGGTTGCCGGGGAACGTGCGGGCACTGACCAGCGCCTCGTCGACGCCCGCGGCGCGCACCTCCTCGGCCGTACGCCCGAACGCCAGCGCGCGCGTCTGGGCGAGGAAGTTGGCCAGAAGCAGGGTGTGGGCGTCGGTGTCACCGTCCCGCAGCGGGAACGCGGGCCGCGCGAAGGCGATGAAGTCGGCCGGCACCAGCTGGGTGCCCTGGTGGAGGAGCTGGAAGAACGCGTGCTGCCCGTTGGTGCCGGGCTCTCCCCAGTAGACCTCGCCGGTCGACGTGGTGACGGCACTGCCGTCCCAGCGCACCCGCTTCCCGTTGGACTCCATGGTGAGCTGCTGGAGGTACGCCGGGAACCGGTGCAGGAGCTGTGAGTACGGGAGCACCGCGTGGGTGGCGGCCCCCAGGAAGGTCGAGTACCAGACGTTGAGCAGCCCCAGCAGGGCCGGGACGTTGTCCTCCAATGGCGCCTCGGCGAAGTGCTCGTCCATCGTGTGGAAGCCTGCCAGCAGATCGGCGAAGTGCTCCGGACCGATGGCCAGCAGGAGTGACAGGCCGATGGCCGAGTCCAGCGAGTAGCGACCACCGACCCAGTCCCAGAAGCCGAACGCGTGACGGGTGTCGATGCCGAACGCGGCGACCTCGTCGAGGTGGGTGGAGACAGCCACGAAGTGACGCGCCACGGCGTCGGCCCGTCGGTCGTCGCCCACGACGCCGGCGCCTGCGAGCCCGTCGAGCAGCCACGTGCGGGCCAGACGGGCGTTGGTCAGCGTCTCCAACGTCGTGAACGTCTTGCTGGACACCACGAACAGGGTCGTGGCCGGGTCCAGCCCGGCCAGCGTCAGGGCGACGTCCGACGGGTCCACGTTGCTGATGAAGCGGCACTCCAGGTCGGGATGACGGAAGGCGGCCAGGGCCTCGTACGCCATGACGGGGCCGAGGTCGGAGCCACCGATGCCGATGTTGACGACCGTACGGATGCGTTCGCCGGTGACGCCGAGCCAGCGACCGTCGCGGACCTGTCGGGCGAAGTCGTACATCTCGTCGAGCACCTCGTGCACCTGCGCCACGACGTCGGTGCCGTCCACCACCAGGGAGTCCCCGCGCGGACGGCGCAGCGCGGTGTGCAGGACCGAGCGGTCCTCGGTGGTGTTGATCCGGGCCCCGGCGAGCATCGCGTCGCGACGCTCCTCCAGACCGACGGCCCTGCCCAGCGCGACCAGGTCGGCCAGCACGCCCTCGTCGAGGAACGACTTCGACAGGTCGACGCCGAGGTCACCGGAGCGCCGCGTCAGCGCCTCCACGCGGTGCGGGTCGTCGGCGAACCACCCGCGCAGGTCGGGCTCGAAGGCCTCCGCTCGGGCGCTCAGGCGCTGCCAGGGCTCCGTCGTGGTCGGGTCCACGGGAGAGGTCCCCGCGCCCATGTCACACCGTGGCCTTCGCCACCTGCTCCTGGACGCTGGCCAGGAGATCGTGCCACGCGTCGACGAACTTGCTCACGCCCTCGGAGATGAGCACCTCGATGACGTCGTCGTAGTCGACGCCGTGCACCGCGAGCGCGTCCAGGTCCGCGCGGGCAGAGGAGTACTCCCCGCGAATGGTGTCACCGGTGACCTCCCCGTGGTCGGCGACCGCGAGGAGCGTCTTCTCGGGCATCGTGTTGACGGTGCCGGCGGTCACGAGCTCGGTCACGTAGAGGGTGTCGGGGTAGTCGGGGTTCTTGACCCCCGTCGAGGCCCAGAGCGGGCGCTGGGCGTTGGCACCCTGGGACGCCAGCGCTTCCCAGCGGGGCCCTCTGAAGGTCTCCTCGAACGCCTGGAACGCCAGGCGTGCGTTGGCCACGCCGGCCTTGCCGCGCAGGGCCAGGGCCTCGGGCGTGCCGACCTTCTCGAGCCGGGCGTCGATCTCGGTGTCGACCCGGGAGACGAAGAAGGAGGCCACCGAGTGGATGGTGGACAGGTCGTGGCCAGCCTGCGCCGCCTGCTCGAGACCCGTGAGGTACGCCTCCATCACGTGGCGGTACTGGTCGAGCCCGAAGATCAGCGTCACGTTGACGGAGATCCCGCGGGAGATCGCTGCGGTGATGGCCGGCCAGCCGGCGGGCGTCCCGGGGATCTTGATGAGGAGGTTGGGCCGGTCGACCTTGTCCCACAGCTCCACCGCCTGGGCGATCGTGCCCTCGGTGTCGTCGGCCAGGTCGGGGGAGACCTCGATCGAGACCCGGCCGTCCACGCCGCCCGTGGCGGCGTGCACGTCGGCCAGCACGTCGCAGGCGCGGCGCACGTCCTCGGTGGTCAGCTCGGTGACCACCTCGTCGACGCCGCCGCCCGCGCGGACCACGTCGCGCAGCTGGGCGTCGTACCGCTCGCCGTTCTTCAGGGCGCCCTGGAAGATCGCCGGGTTGGTGGTCACGCCGACCACGTGGGACCGATCCACCAGATCGGCCAGGTTGCCGGTCTCGAGCCGCTCACGGGAGAGGTCGTCGAGCCAGATGGACACGCCCGCGTCCGAGAGGTCCTGCAAACGATCAGTCATGCTCGCCTCCTGTTGCCGCGGCCCGGGTCACGGGCCGCGGCTGGTTCTGGTGGATCGGTCTTCAGCTGTGGGTCAGGCGCTCGCGGCCGCGATGCTCTCGCGGGCCGCTGCCGCGACCGCCTCGGCGGTCACGCCGTACTCGGCGAAGATCTTGGCCGGGTCGGCGCTGGCACCGTACTGCTCGATGGAGATGATGCGGCCGGCGTCGCCGACCACCTCGCGCCACCCCTGGGCGATGCCTGCCTCGACGGAGACACGCGCCTTGACCGCGGCGGGGATGACCTCGTCACGGTAGGAGGCGTCCTGGGCGTCGAACCACTCGCGGCACGGCATCGACACTACCCGCGCGGCCACACCCTCGGCAGCGAGCTGCTCGCGCGCAGCGACGGCGAGCTGGACCTCGGAGCCGGTGGCGACCAGCACCACGTCCGGGACGCCGGCGTCGTTCGTGGAGTCCACGAGGACGTAGGCGCCACGGGCCACACCCTCAGCGCTCGCGAAGCCGTCGACCTCGCGCGGGAAGGTGGGCAGGTTCTGGCGGCTCAGCGCGAGCGCAGCCGGACCGTCGGTCTTCTCCAGGACGGCCTTCCACGCCGCCACCGTCTCGTTGGCGTCGCCCGGGCGGACCACGTCGAGCCCGGGGATGGCGCGCAGCGCGGCGAGGTGCTCGATCGGCTGGTGCGTGGGGCCGTCCTCGCCCAGACCGACCGAGTCGTGCGTCCACACGTAGATCGTCGGGATCTGCATGAGGGCGGCCAGGCGCACCGACGGACGCATGTAGTCGGCGAACTGCAGGAAGGTGCCGCCGAAGACGCGCGTCAGGCCGTGCAGCGCGATGCCGTTCATGATCGCGCCCATGGCGTGCTCGCGGATGCCGAAGTGCAGGACCCGGCCGTACGGGGAACCGGTCCAGGTGCTGGTCGAGTGGACCGCGGGCACGAAGGAGTCGACGCCGTCGATGGTGGTGTTGTTGGAGCCGGCGAGGTCGGCGGAGCCGCCCCACAGCTCGGGCAGGTGCGGCGCCACGGCGTTGATGACCTTGCCGGAGGCGACACGGGTGGCGACGCCCTTGGCGTCGGCGTCGAAGACGGGGAGGTCGGCGTCCCAGCCCTCGGGCAGCTGGTGCGCCTTGAGGCGGTGCAGCAGGGCCGCGCCGTCGGGGTTCGCGTCGGCCCACGCCTGGTAGGCGGCGTCCCACTCCTCGCCGGCGGCAGCGCCGCGGGCGAGCAGGAGGCGGCTGTGGGCGATGACGTCGTCGTCGACCTGGAAGGTGCGCTCCGGGTCGAAGCCGAGGATCTCCTTGGTGGCCGCGACCTCGGCCTCGCCCAGGGCGGAGCCGTGGGACTTGCCCGTGTTCTGCAGGGTCGGGGCCGGCCACGCGATGATGGTGCGCAGCACGATGAAGGTCGGCTTGTCGGTGACGGTCAGGCCGGCGCGGATCTGCGCGTACAGTTCCTCGACGTCCTCGCGGTACTCGCCGCCGCCGTTGGTCCAGTCCACGACGCGGACGTCCCAGCCGTACGCCTCGTAGCGCTTGGCGACGTCCTCGGTGAACGCGATGTCGGTGTTGTCCTCGATGGAGATCTTGTTGTCGTCGTAGATCACCGTGAGGTTGCCGAGCTGCTGGTGCCCGGCGATCGAGCTGGCCTCGGAGCTCACGCCCTCCTGGAGGTCACCGTCGGAGGCGATCACGTAGACCTGGTGGTCCCACGGGGAGGTGCCGGGAGCCGCGTCCGGGTCGAGCATGCCGCGCTCGCGGCGGGCGGCCATGGCCATGCCGACGGCGTTGGAGATGCCCTGGCCCAGCGGGCCGGTGGTGGTCTCCACGCCCGCGGTGTGGCGGTACTCGGGGTGGCCGGGGGTCTTGGAACCCCACGTGCGGAGCGCCTCGATGTCGCTCAGCTCCAGGCCGAAACCGCCCAGGTAGAGCTGGTTGTAGAGCGTGAGGGACGAGTGCCCGGCGGAGAGCACGAAGCGGTCACGGGCGTGCCACGACGGGTCCGCGGGGTCGTGGCGCATGACCTTCTGGAACAGCAGGTACGCCACGGGGGCGAGGCTCATGGCGGTGCCGGGGTGGCCGTTGCCGACCTTCTGCACGGCGTCCATGGCCAGGACGCGGGCCGTGTCCACCGCCCGTTGGTCGAGTTCGGTCCAGTCGAGCTTCTCGGGGAGCTCGAACGGGGTGGCAGTCACAGCAGTCCTCTCGGTCGCTTCAGGGCAGGCTCAAGGACAAGACTAGTGGCGTCACGGGCTAGACTCGACTTGGCATGGGACAACCGTGCGCGCGTGCACGGTTCGCGCCGTGTCACCTCCCGATCTCGTGGAGGACGTGTCGCCGTCCCCGCCGTCGTCCCACCATCGTCGTCCCAGAGGTTTCACCGTGTCCCACGCCGGTCAGTCGGCTCCGTCCCGTCACGAGCAGTCGGCCGACGAGGCCACCACGTGGCGCGACGTCGTCGCCGCGTACGTGGGGCTCACCAAGCCGCGGGTCATGGAGCTGCTGCTGCTCACGACGGTTCCGGTGATGTTCTACGCGGCACGCGGGATCCCGGACCTCAAGGTGGTCGCCGCGACCGTGGTGGGCGGAGCCCTGTCGGCCGGTTCGGCCTCGGCGTACAACTGCGTCTACGACCGCGACATCGACGAGCAGATGCGTCGTACGCGGCGCCGCGCCCTGCCCCGGCACGTGGTCTCGCCGGTCTCGGCGCTGGTCTTCGCGACCGTGCTGGCCGTGCTGTCCACGGTGATCCTGTGGTTCGGGGCGAACCCGCTCTCGGCCGTGCTGTCGCTGGGCGCCAACGCGTTCTACGTGTTCGTCTACACGATGTGGCTCAAGCGGCGCACGACGCAGAACATCGTCTGGGGAGGCATCGCAGGGTGCTTCCCGGCGCTCATCGGCTGGACCGCCGTCACGGGCGAGCTGGCCTGGACGCCCTTCATCCTGTTCTTGGTCGTCTTCTTCTGGACCCCGCCCCACACGTGGGCGCTGGCGCTGCGCTACCGCGAGGACTACGCCAACGTCGACGTCCCCATGCTGCCGGTGGTCAAGCCGGGCCGTGAGGTCGCGCGGCAGATCGTCATCTACTCGTGGGTCCTGGTGGCGGTCAGCCTGCTGCTGTGGCCCGTGGCCTCCACCACCGTGCTGTACCCGGTCGTGGCCCTGCTCCTCGGTGCCGTCTTCCTGGTGGAGGCGCACAAGCTGCTCGGGCGTGCCACGCGCACGGACGTGCTCTCGGAGATGAACCCGATGCGTCTGTTCCACGCATCGAACCTCTACCTCTCGCTGCTCTTCGTGGCCGTCGCGCTCGACGCCATCCTGGGCCTCCCGCAGTTCCTCTTCTGACGCGTTCCGTCGTACGCCCTCTCCTCGCTCGATACCCGGGCAGCAACGCGCAGCTCCAGCAGTAACGCGCAGTTATCCGTACGAACCGTGGTCCATTGCACGGTGGTCGTACGGATAACTGCGCGTTACTGCGAAGGGGCGCCGGGGGAGAGACGCGGGGGAGAGAGGCGGGGACGCGCTCAGTCCTGCTGGCCGCTGGCCCAGGCGAGGAGCCGCCCGGTGTCCTGCTCGACCTCGGCGTGTGGGCGTACGGCGAGCCAGACCCGCGCGAAGCCGGCGGCGAGGAGACCGGCGCCGAGCATGTGCATCGCGACGAGCAGCTCCGGCAGGTCGAGCAGGTACTGCGACCAGCCGATCACACCCTGCAGCAGCTCGAGTGCGAGCAGGGCGCCGGTGACGACGACGAGCCAGCGGTTGCCGCTGCGTACGGCGACGACCAGGAGCGCGACGGTCAGGGTGACCAGCACGTACACGGAGGCGGCGTGAACGTGGGAGAGGACCTGCGGGTCGAGGCCGTTGCGCACGGCGTCGAGGTCGCCCGCGTGGGGGCCGGCGCCGGTGACGATCGTGCCGAGGTAGAGGACCACCCAGCCGACGAGCATGATCGCCGTGGCGAGGCCGCGGTGGGCTGCCGGAGCGGTCTCCCGGACAGGGCTCCGGAGGTGGTCCAGGAGCCCGAGGCAGACCATCACCATGGCGAGCGACGCCACCAGGTGCAGTGACACGATCCACGGGTTGAGGTCGGTCAGCACGGTGATGCCGCCGATGACGGCCTGCAGCGGGATGCCGAGCGCGACGATCAGGGAGAGCCGCACCGCCGTACGGTCCTTGCGGCCGACGGCGGCCATCCAGCAGGCGACGGCGATGACGAGCAGCACGTACGTCAGCAGCCGGTTGCCGAACTCGATGGCGCCGTGGATCCCCATGGAGGGGTGGGTGACGAAGGAGTCCTCGGTGCACTTGGGCCACGTGGGACACCCGAGGCCCGACCCGGTGAGGCGGACGGCAGCACCGGTGACGATGATCCCGATGTTGGCCAGGATGTTGGCCACGGCGAGCACCCACAGGCGGGGGCTCAGACGCGCACAGAGGTCGGTGAACACAGGGTCACTCCCAGCGGAAGGTGCGGGTGGTCAGGACGGTGCCGAGGACGGCCCACGCGGCGAGGACGACGAGGGCGGCCCAGTCGATGGTCCCCGACGCGAGAGAGGCGCGCATGGCCTCGCCCAGTGCGCCGCTGGGCAGCCACGTCACCAGGTGGCTGACGCCCCCGTAGTACGAGGCGGGGATCACGACGGCGCCGCCCGCGAGCAGCACGAGGTAGACCAGGTTCGCGACCGCGAGCGTGGCCTCGGCACGCAGCACCCCCGCGATGAAGAGGCCCAGGGAGGCGAAGGCGGCGATGCCCAGCACCATGGCGAGGAGGAACCCGAGCGGGTTGACCTCGGGCGTCCAGCCCAGTGCCAGGGCCACGCCACCCAGGACGACGACCTGGAGCAGCTGGACGAGCAGGAGCGCGCCGACCTTCCCGAGGAGCAGTCCGTGGCGGGGGAGCGGGCTGGCGCCGAGCCGCTTGATGACGCCGTACCGCCGCTCGAAGCCGGTCGCGATGGCCAGCGAGGTGAACGCGGTGGACATCACGCCGAGGGCGAGCACGCCCGGGGTGAGCAGGTCGACCCCGCTCATGCCGTCGAGGTCGAGGTCGAGGCGTCGTACTCCCACGAGTCCGACCGCCAGCACCATCAGAGGAACGACGAGGGCCACGAGCAGCTGCTCGCCGTTGCGCAGCATGAGCCGGGACTCCATGCGCGCCTGCGCCAGCACCTGCTGGCGCAGGGGAGCGGCGCCGGGCCTGGGCGTGAACGTGCCGTTGCTCACTGCTCGATCTCCCGTCCGGTGAGCTCGATGAAGACGTCCTCGAGGGTGCGCTGGCCCAGGGCCAGGGAGAGGGGGACGACGTCGTGCTCCTCGCACCAGCGTGCGACGCGCCCCAGGGTGGTGCTGTCGGCGGGGCCGGTGATCAGGATCGAGGTCTCGTCGAGCAGCCGTACCTCCGTGCTGCTGCCCAGGTCGGACGCGAGCGCAGCGACCACGTCGTCGGTGACGGGGCGGGTGACGACGAGCCGCACGGTGGCCGTCCGCGTGCTGCTGGTGAGCTCGGCGGGGCGGCCGGAGGCGATGACCCGCCCGTGGTCGATGATGTGGACCAGGTCGGAGAGCCGCTCGGCCTCGTCCATGTGGTGCGTCGTCAGCACGACGGTCACGCCGTCCGCACGCAGCTCTTCGAGCAGCTCCCACGTGGTGCGCCGGGCCTGGGGGTCCATCCCCGCGGTGGGTTCGTCGACGAAGACGAGCTCGGGGCGCCCCACCAGGGCCATGGCCAGCCCGAGCCGCTGCTGCTGGCCCCCGGAGAGCCGGCGGTACGGGGTCCGCCCGCACTCGGCCAGACCCAGCCGGTCGTGCAGCATCTCCACGTCGAGGGGGTGCGCGTGCAGGGAGGCCACGTGGCGCAGCATCTCGTCGGCGCGCACGCCGCTCCAGGCGCCGCCGCTCTGCAGCATCACCCCGAGGCGGGGGAGGAGCTCGCGCCGGTCGCGGTGCGGGTCGAGTCCCAGGACCTCCACGCGACCGCCCTGCGCGCGCCGGTAGCCCTCGCACGTCTCGAGGGTGGTGGTCTTGCCAGCCCCGTTGGGGCCGAGCACGGAGGTGATCGTGCCGGTGGGCACGACGAGGGACAGGCCGTCGACCGCGGTCTTGTCGCCGTACCTCATCACCAGGTCGTCGATGACGACGGCGGACTGAGCGGTGGACACCCGAGGATCATAGGAAGGCGATCCACGTCCGGCGTACTCCGGGGTCCGGTCCGGCAAGGCCCTCGACACGCCGGTCGAGGCGCGGGTCATAGGCGTGTGCGCGAGGTCACTTAGGCTCACCTTCGTTGAAAGAGGTCCTGCATTAACGTCACACTGGTGTTGTGCAATTCGTCCGGAACCACCCCGTGACCCCTGAGGGGGACGTGACCACCCGTGACCGGGTGGCCCGGGCGATTCTGGAGAACGGCCCCTCGACGGCCCTCGATCTGGCCTCGTTGCTGGACCTCACGCCGGCCGCCGTACGTCGTCACCTGGACCACCTGGGCGAGTCCGGCGTGGTCGAGGCCCGTGACCCCAAGGTCTACGGGTCCCGGGGCCGTGGCCGGCCCGCCAAGGTCTTCGCCCTGACCGAGTCGGGGCGTGACCAGTTCGACCAGCACTACGACGACCTGGCCGCCACCGCGCTGCGCTTCATCGCCGAGAACCTCGGTGACGAGGCCGTCATGGAGTTCGCCCGCGAGCGGGTGGCCTTCGTGGAGCGCGACTACGCCGCCGTCCGCGACGCCCACCCCGAGCTCAGCGCCGCCGAGGCCCTGGCCCGGGTGTTCAGTGCCGAGGGCTACGCCGCAGGGGTGAAGTCGCTCCCGGTCGTCGGTGAACAGCTCTGCCAGCAGCACTGCCCCGTGTCGCACGTCGCGCACGAGTTCCCGCAGCTGTGCGAGGCCGAGACCGAGGCGATCAGCAAGGTCCTGGGCACCCACGTCCAGCGCCTCGCCACGATCGCCCACGGCGACGGCGTCTGCACCACCTGCATCCCACAGATTCCGCACCAGAACCCGATCAAGGAGAAGGCATGACCTCCATCGAGGAGCTCAACCCCGAGCTCAAGGGCATCGGCAAGTACGAGTTCGGCTGGGCCGACTCGGACGACGCCGGGGCAGCCGCGACCCGCGGCCTCAACGAGGACGTCGTGCGAGACATCTCGGGCAAGAAGAACGAGCCCCAGTGGATGCTCGACCTGCGTCTGAAGGGCCTCAAGCTCTTCGACCGCAAGCCCATGCCGACCTGGGGCTCCGACCTCGGCGACATCGACTTCGACAACATCAAGTACTTCGTGCGCTCCTCGGAGAAGCAGGCCCAGTCCTGGGAGGACCTGCCCGAGGACATCAAGAACACCTACGACAAGCTCGGCATCCCCGAGGCCGAGAAGCAGCGCCTCGTCGCCGGCGTCGCGGCCCAGTACGAGTCCGAGGTCGTGTACCACTCCATCCGCGAGGACCTGGAGGAGAAGGGTGTCATCTTCGTCGACACCGACACGGCGCTGAAGGAGCACGAGGAGCTCTTCAAGGAGTACTTCGGCACGATCATCCCGGTCGGTGACAACAAGTTCGCCGCGCTCAACACCTCGGTGTGGTCCGGCGGGTCGTTCATCTACGTCCCCAAGGGCGTGCACGTGGACATCCCGCTGCAGGCGTACTTCCGCATCAACACCGAGAACATGGGTCAGTTCGAGCGGACGCTGATCATCGTCGACGAGGACGCCTACGTGCACTACGTCGAGGGCTGCACCGCGCCGATCTACACCTCGGACTCGCTGCACTCCGCCGTGGTCGAGATCATCGTCAAGAAGGGCGGCCGCTGCCGCTACACGACCATCCAGAACTGGTCGAACAACGTCTACAACCTGGTGACCAAGCGCGCGGTCTGCGAGGCCGGCGCCACCATGGAGTGGGTCGACGGGAACATCGGCTCCAAGGTCACCATGAAGTACCCGGCCGTCTACCTGATGGGCGAGCACGCCAAGGGTGAGACGCTGTCGATCGCGTTCGCCGGCGAGGGCCAGCACCAGGACACCGGGTCCAAGATGGTGCACGCCGCGCCCAACACCTCCTCGTCGATCCTGAGCAAGTCGGTCGCCCGTGGCGGCGGACGGTCCTCGTACCGCGGGCTCGTCCAGGTCAACGAGGGCGCGCACGGCTCCAAGTCCAACGTCCTGTGCGACGCCCTGCTGGTCGACCAGATCAGCCGGTCGGACACCTACCCGTACGTCGACATCCGTGAGGACGACGTGCAGATGGGTCACGAGGCGAGCGTCTCGAAGGTCTCCGAGGAGCAGCTCTTCTACCTGATGAGCCGCGGCATGGCCGAGGACGAGGCGATGGCGATGATCGTGCGCGGCTTCGTCGAGCCGATCGCGAAGGAGCTCCCGATGGAGTACGCCCTCGAGCTCAACCGCCTGATCGAGCTCCAGATGGAAGGGGCGGTCGGCTGACGCGAGGGCTCCGCCCCGCACCGACCCCACCACCACGAGCAACGAAGAAGAGAACGAGAAGTGACTGTCACTGACACCGCCAACGGGACTGCCCCCGTGGCCGCGGCGCTGGAGCTCGAGCACGTCGAGTCCCACCTGAACCCGCTGCCGTCGTACGACCTGGCCGACTACGGCAAGCCCACCGGTCGCGAGGAGACCTGGCGCTTCACCCCGCTCAAGCGCCTGCTCGGCATCCTCGACGGTGCCGAGTCCGATGCCGCGCTCACCCTGGAGACGCGGGTGCCTCAGGGCATCACCGTCTCGACCGTGAGCGCCGAGGAGGCCGTCGCGCTCGGCGAGCTGCCGCCCAACGAGCTGCCCGCGGCCCTGGCTGCGGCCCGCTCGACGGGCGCGGTGCTGGTCGACGTCCCGGCCGAGTTCGAGTCCGACGAGCCGCTGGTCATCGGGTTGCACGGCGAGAGCGTCGACGACCTGGTGTGGGGCCGGACCATCGTCCGGGTCGGCCACCACGCCAAGGTGACGATCGTGCTGACCCACACCGGCAGCGCCCGGTACAGCGCCATCACCAGCTACCTGGTGGGCGACGCCGCCAACGTCACGGTGCTGAGCCTGCAGGACTGGGCCGACGACGCCGTCCACCTGGGCCGCGACGCGATCCGCGTGGGTCGCGACGCCGAGGTCAAGCACACCTCCGTCAGCTTCGGTGGCGACCTGGTCCGCCTGCACGCCAACGTCGAGTACGCCGGTCCGGGCGGCTCCGCGGAGCTCCTCGGCCTGTACTTCGCCGACGCGGGGCAGCACCTCGAGCACCGGCTCTTCGCCGACCACACCGCCCCCCGTACGCGCTCCAACGTGTCCTACAAGGGCGCGCTGCAGGGCCAGGGCGCCCACACCGTGTGGGTGGGCAACGTGCTGATCCGCAAGGTGGCCGAGGGCATCGACACCTACGAGGAGAACCGCAACCTCATCCTCACCGACGGCACCCTGTGCGACTCGGTCCCCAACCTGGAGATCGAGACCGGAGACATCGAGGGTGCCGGCCACGCCTCGGCGACGGCCCGCTTCGACGACAACCAGCTCTTCTACCTGCGCTCGCGCGGGATCGACGAGAAGGAGGCCCAGCGGCTCGTCGTGCACGGGTTCTTCAACGACCTGATCCGCAAGATCGGCGTGCCGGAGCTCGAGGAGCAGCTGACCGCGACCGTCGAGGCCGAGCTGGCCAAGACCGTGGTCGACGGCCTCCCCGGTCTGGCCTGATCCGATGGCCTTCGAACGCGTCTGCTCCCTCGACGAGATCCCCTCGGACGAGGCGCTGGCCCGCACGCTGGGTCGGTACGACCTCGCCGTGGCCCGCGACGGCGACGAGGTGTTCGTCGTCCAGGACCTCTGCTCGCACGCCGCCGTGGCGCTCAGCGAGGGCGAGGTCAGCAACTGCCAGATCGAGTGCTGGCTGCACGGGTCGATGTTCGACCTGCGCACCGGCAAGCCCACCAGCCTTCCGGCGACCGAACCTGTTGCCACCTTCCCCGTCGAGGTACGCGACAACGACGTGTACGTCGACACCGACACCACCCTGAACGGAGTAACCCCCGCATGAGCACCCTCGAGATCAAGGACCTCCAGGTGAGCGTGGAGACCGAGGACGGTCCCAAGCAGATCCTCAAGGGCGTGAACCTCACCATCAACCCCGGCGAGGTCCACGCGATCATGGGTCCCAACGGGTCGGGCAAGTCCACGCTCGCCTACGCGCTGGCGGGTCACCCCAAGTACACGATCACGTCGGGCAGCGTCGAGCTCGACGGCGTCCCGCTCGACGGCCTCGCGGTCCACGAGCGCGCGCGGGCCGGCCTCTATCTCGCGATGCAGTACCCGGTGGAGGTGCCCGGGGTGTC